>DASQLI010000022.1:0-47111 GCA_035630075.1 Microlunatus sp. | reverse complement strand
ACATCTCCATAGAGTTTCGGTGATCATGGCGAGAGGGAAACACCCGGCTCCATTCCGAACCCGGAAGTTAAGCTTCTCAGCGCCGATGGTACTGCACGGGGGACCGTGTGGGAGACTAGGACGTCGCCGGACAACACACTTCAAGGTCGACCACTTCGGTGGTCGACCTTGAAGTGTTTTTGCGTTCAGGTGTGTTCTCGGACGGTGTGATCGGAAGGTGGTCAGTCGGCGATGACTTGGATGCCGGCGTCGGTGAAGGGTGTGACGGAGCCATCGGCAGGTCGGCCGGCCACGTACACCTGCTCCACCCGGTCCAGAGCCGCAACCTGAACGAAGCCAGGATTTCCGAACGCGGCGGAATCGATGACCACCCAGACGCGAGCAGCGTTCTCGATGGCGACAGTCGTCACGGCGGCCTCCGCGGTAGAGCTCGCGAAGATGCCTGCCTGGGTGGTCATTCCCGACGCTGACACCACGGCGATGTCCGTCCAGAACCGTCGGAGCTCACTGAGCGCCCAGTCACCGTGCTGAGCCCGGTCGTGTTGGTCGAGGGTGCCGCCGACGTTGAAGACCTGCAAGCTGTCCACCCGCGACAGGACGACAGCCGCGTCGAGGTTTGCTGTGACGACGGTGAGAGCCGACGTGGCGCGAGCGCGGCGGACCAATGCTTCGGCCACCGCGGAGCCGAGTGTCGAGGCTCCCAGGTAGATGGTGCCGCGGTCGGGTAGCCGGGTTGCCAGCTGGTCGGCCAGCCGGCGCTGGTGCTCGGGACGCTCGGGTGTGGTGCCGTCGAACGGAGACAGCGGAGACGCAGCCTTGCGGACGGCGCCACCGTGAACACGTTGGAGCTGTCCCTGCTGCTCGAGCAGGCGGAGATCGCGCCGGATCGTCTCCGGAGCAACCTCTAGCCGGGCGGCGAGATCGCCGACGTCGACCCGACCGATGGCCTCCAGCCGATCAGTGATCTGACGATGCCGTTCGGTGACTGCTTCGACCGATGTCGTCACTGCTCGCTCCCCGCACCGAGGCCTAGTGGAGGAGCTGCTGCGACTCTGCTGCCTGCGGCCGGATCTGCAGCTTCCGACCGCTGCCCGACCGGAACACCTCCAGTGCCTCACCGTAATCCTCCAACGCGTACGCGTGGCTCACCATCCGCTCGGCGTTCACGGCGCCGGCGGCGAACATCTCGACGGCGCGGGCGTACGAGTGCAGGACGGCCATCGAGCCGACGACGGAGATCTCGTCGTTGTAGACGGAGAAGGGGGAGAACCTGGCGGCTGCGTCAGCCGGTGCGACACCGAACTGCTGGAGCGTGCCGCCGCGGCGGACCCGGGTCAGGCCGTCCTCGATCGCGGCGACGACGCCGGTGCAGTCGATCACCACGTCCCAGCCGCCGCGGTGGTCGGACTCGTCCGCCGCGCTCACCACGTGCACCAGGCCGACGTCGCGAGCGACCTCGAGGCGAGCCGGGTTCCGGTCCACCACGGTGACGCTGGCTGCTCCGGCCCTGGGCGCGAGCTGGGCCATCATCAAGCCCATCGTGCCCGCGCCGTAGATGAGGTAGTGCTCACCCATCCGGCGGGGCAGCAGGTCGTAGCCGTGGATCGCGCACGACAGCGGCTCGATCAGCGCCGCGAGGGCCAGGTCGACACCATCGGGGAGTCGATGCACGTTGCGGACGGGAGATACCGTCAGCTCGGCGGTCGAGCCGTTGGTCCGAGCCACTCCCGAGCCGTTCCACTGTTCGCACAGGTTGGAACGGCCGACGGCGCAGTACGCGCACTCGCCACAGGTGAGCGTCGGGTCGACCGATACCCGATCGCCGACACCGACCTCGCTGACCTGGTCGCCGACCGCCTCCACGATGCCCGAGGTCTCGTGACCCGGGATGATCGGATACCGCGTCGGCGCGAACTCGCCGTCGAGCACGTGGATGTCGGTCCCGCAGATTCCGACGGCTTCAACCCGGACGAGCACCTCGCGCGGACCAGGGACGGGGTCGGGCACCTCCTCGAGCGCCCAGGACTTCGGTTCGGCGAAGACGATGGCACGCACTACTTGACCGCCCCCATGGCGAGGCCGCGGACGAGTCGCTTCTGGGCCAGCCAACCGGCCACGATGACGGGCAGCACGGCGATGGTGGAGGCCGCGGAGAGAATGGCGAGGAACTGGCCGCGGCCGTCGACGAAGCTGCCGAGGAAGGGTGGCGTGGTGCGGGCGACCACGGCGGTGAGAAGGTTCGCCAGGAAGTACTCGTTCCAGGCGAAGATGAAGCAGATCAGGGCTGCGGCGGCGGCGCCGGGGGCGACGATGGGCAGCGAGACACGCCACAGCTCCCGACTGTAGCTGGCGCCGTCGATCTGCGCCGCTTCCACCACGGCGATCGGGACCTCGGCGAAGAAGGACCGCATCATCCAGACCGCGAGGGGAAGGTTGATGCCGAGGTAGAGCAGGCCCAGTGCCCACAGGTTGTCCAGGAGACCGAAAGTCCGCAACAGCAGGAAGACCGGGATGATCGAGGCCGCGACCGGCATGAACTTGGTGGAGATGAAGAAGAACAGCCCGTCCTGCCAGCGGATGATCGGGCGTACCGACAGGGCGTAGGCGGCCGGGATGGCGAGCAGCATCACGACGACGGTGGAGCCGACGGCGAGGAACAGCGAGTTCAGTAGATAGAGGCCCATCCCGCGCTCGAACACGGCGGTGTATCGGTCAAGCGTCGGGGTGAACAGGAACTGGGGTGGGAACGAGGCCGCCTGTCCTTCGGTCTTGAAACTGGTGATGATCATCCACAGCACCGGGAAGAAGAACAGGAGGACCAGCACCCAGGTGAGCAGGGTGATGAGGTAGCCGGTCACCTTCCGGCGGGTGAACGGGTTGGGCCCGGTCCGTGTGTTGCCGGCCGGCTGAGTGGTGGCGGCGGGTCGCGTTTCGGTGGTGGCGGACATCAGCGGGCCTCCTCGGTGAAGATCTTGAACATGGTGCGCAGCGCCAGAGTGGCGAACACGATGGTGAGGATCACCGTGATGACGCCGTAGGCGGCCGCTTCGCCGACCTGCTGTCCGATGAAGGCCCGTTCGTACAGCAGGTAGGCGATGGTCTTGGTGTTGCCGGCGCCCTTGGTCATGATGTTGATCGGGTCGAACACCTGGATCATGAACACGGTGCCGAGCAGGATGGCCAGCTCCGCGTAGCTGCGCAGGTGAGGCAGGGTCATGAACCGGAAGGTCTGGAGGGCGTTGGCGCCATCGACGTCGGCGGCTTCCAGCACTTCACCGGCCTGGGACTGGAGCCCAGCCAGCAGGATCAACATCATGAACGGCGTGTACTGCCAGGTCAGGGTGAACACGATGGTCAGCGCGGGATGGTCGGTGTTCCAGGAGATCGGATCGATGCCGACCAGGCCGAGACCCCAGTTCACCATGCCGGTGTTGACCTCGAGCAGCGAGTACTTCCAGATCAACGCTGCTGCGGCGGGCATCACCAGGAAGGGGGTGATCAGCAAGGTCCGGGCCAGCGCGCGGCCCTTGAACTCGCGGTCCAGCAGCACCGCAAGCCCCAACCCGATCAGCAGGGACAGGATCATCGAACCACCCACGATGCGGATGGTGGCCCAGACGGAGGGCAAGAACGCACCGTTGGTGATGACCGCGACGTAGTTGCTGAACCCGGCGAACGACCGCTCGTTCGGACGGGCCAGGTTCCAGTCCTGGAACGAGTAGTAGATCGTCGCCACGAACGGGATCTGGGTGATCAGGATCGCCACGATCAGGGCGGGCATGATCAGCTTGCGGCCGAACTTGCGCTGCGCGAGGTCTTGGCCTCGCAGGTCGGCCATGGTGACCTTTGCCTTCTTGCCCGGCGCCGGCGCCTTGGGTGCCTGCAGCGTCGGAGTCTCCTCCACCGTGGCCATCTCAGCTCCCCTTCTTCTGGTTGTCGCCGGCCCGCTGGGCGATCTGCTGCCCCTGGTCCAGGGCCAGCTCGAGGGGTCTTCGGCCGGCGATCACGTCGGCGAGCAGCTGGGAGGTCTGGTTCCCGACGTCTTGGAACTCGGGGATGGTCACGTACTGGATGCCGACCCAGGGCTGCGGATCGACGCCCGGCTTGACCGGGTCGACCTCGTTCATGATCTTCGCCGTCAGCGGTGCGAAGTCACCGCCGGCCTTGATGTACTCCGGGATGAGGTACGTCGACTTCCGCGTCCCCGGCGGGGTCCTCGACCAGCCGAGCTCGGAGCCGACCAGCTTCGCGTACTCCTTGGACGTGGCCCACTTCACGAACTCCCAGGCCTGCTCCTTGTGCTGGGACTCCGCGTTGATACCGAGGTTCCATGACCACAACCAGCCCGAGTTCTCGGTCGCCTTCACCGGCGCCCGCACGTAGCCGACCTTGCCGGCGACCTTGGAGTTGGCCGGATCCTCGACCGAGCCGGCGGCCGACGTCGCGTCGTACCACATGGCCGCCCGTTCTTGTGAGAACAGGTTCAAGCACTCGGTGAACCCGAACGAGACGGGATCACCCTCTCCGGAGGCCGCCAAGGTGTCGATGTAGAACTTCACCGCGTCCTTGTAGGCCGGCGAGTTCACCTGGGCCTGCCAGTCCATGTTGTACCACTGGCCACCGAAGGTGTTGATCACTGTCGTCAACGGAGCGAACATCTCGCCCCAACCCGGCTTCGCCCGCAGACAGATCCCGGCCCGATCCGAGGCCGGGTCCTTCAGCTTGCCGGCATACTCGGCTATCTGATCCCACGTCGGCCGTTCCGGCATCGTGATCCCGGCCTGCTCGAACAAGTCCTTGCGGTACATCAGGAACGACGACTCACCGTAGAACGGCACGGCATACAGCCGGTCGTCGTAGGAGACGCCGTCGCGAACCGGTTTGAAGAAGTCATCCACGTCGTAGGTCGGATCCTCGGCGGCGAGATCGGTGAGATCCTCCAGCCACCGGTTCTGGCCCCAGATCGGCACCTCGTACGCGCCGACGGTCATGATGTCGTACTGACCGCCCTGGGTGGCGACGTCCTTGGTGGCGGCGTTGCGGAGGTCGTTCTCCTCCATGAAGATCATGTTGATCTTGATGTCAGGATGGTCTTTGTTGAACTCCGGCAGCAGCTGCGCCATGTCCTGCATCTGGGGGTTGTTGACGCTCGCCAACGTCACTGTGGTCACTCCGGGCTCGTTGCCCAGGTTGCCGAATCCGGCGCAGCCCGACACCGCGAGCGAGAAGCTCAAGGCGATGGCGGCGCCGGCCAGGCGTCGTTGCAGGATGTCGAGGGTCATGGACCGCCTTCCAGGTCGAGGACCGAGACTTGCGTCGGTCATCCCCGAGTGGCTTTGTTTCGAGCACGGTATTACGCCTAGGTGACCGAAGTCCAGGCTTTAGCCGAGGATTTATGCCCGAATGACAGGCGAAGAGTGTCTGTTTGCTTGCTGTCAGGCCGCGGCCATGGTTGGATCTCAGTGTGTATCCGCCCGAGCGGCAGCAAGCCATCGCGGAGTTCTTGGTCGAGTGGCCCGACCACCGTGCAGGCGTGGTCCAGATCAGCGAGCGGCTGGGGGTCACGACCGAGACCGTTCGCAAGGATCTAGACGTCCTCGAGCGGCGCGGAGTCCTCCGGCGTGTCCGGGGCGGAGCCGAGATGTTGTCCACGACGCCGTTCGAGCAGGCCCTCGCGGCCCGGCACGCCGAGCAGCTCGATGACAAGATCACGATCGCGCGACGTGTCGTGGCGGAGCTGCCTGACGACGGCGTGGTGATCTTGGACTCGGGCTCGTTGACCTTCGTCTGTGCGCAGCTCATGCCTGAAGATCGCCCGCTCACCCTGGTCACCAACAACTTGCCTGCGGCCCGTTTCCTCGCCGGCCGAACCCGGATGACCATCATGACGTTGCCCGGATCGGTCCGCGGCCTCACGTCGGCTGCCGTGGACCCGTGGACGACCCGTCGGCTGGAGACGATTGCAGCCGACCTGGCGATCATCGGAGTCAACGGCTTGACCGCCGAGCGCGGGCTGATGACGACGAACCCGGAAGAGGCATCGGTCAAGCGGGCGATGCTGCTGGCCGCGCGCCGGCGGCTGGTGCCGGTGATCTCCGGAAAGCTCGGTCGGACGTCGTTCTGTGCGTTCGGTGCGGTGTCGGAGATCGATCTGGTGATCACCGACGCGAACGCTCCTCCCGAGCAGGTCGTCGCCCTCAGCGCGGCGGGCCCGGCCGTCGTCCTGGCCTGATTTCTCCTGCGTCAGTCGGCTCGGTTCCGGGCTGCTTTGCGCACCGGAGAGCGGACGGCGAGGATGGACGGGTGAATCAGAGCGACGGTCGACCACGGGACGGCGAGCGGTCTGGCGGTGGACGATCGGGATCCCGATCCGGAGCCGGCGGATCCGGAAGCCGCGGGCAGGGTGGGCGTACAAGCAGTGGCCGAGGATCCGGTGCTCGAGGCAGCGCGCCCCGTGGTGGGACCTCCCCTCGTAAGCCGCAGGGATCTTCGGCCCGCCCGGCCGGCCAGCGGTCGGGTGACCGGCCGCGTCGCGAGTCCGCACCCGAGGCACGGCCGGCCGAGCGAAGGGCGGCAGAGCGCAAGCCCCCGGAGCGTGAGGAACGCACCCCACCTCCGCCCGGGCTGCAGAAGCGGGCGGACGAGCCTCGACTGCCCCAGGACGTCGACACCCGTGGCCTACCGCGGCCGGTCAAGGCAGAGCTGCGAGGCTTGCCCAAGGATCTTGCCGAGGTCGTGGCCGGTCACCTGGTCACGGCGGGGCGACTGATCGATGACGATCCCGAGCTCGCCTACCGACATGCCGAGGCGGCCCGGCGGCGCGCTGCACGGTTGCCGGTGGTGCGCGAGGCGGCCGCGGAGACGGCCTATGCCGCCGGTCACTGGGACGTCGCGCTGTCGGAGTTCCGGGCGCTGCGCAGGATGACCGGCACCGACGACTTCCTGCCGGTGATGGCCGACTGCGAGCGGGCGCTGGGTCGGCCACAGGCTGCGCTCAAGATCGCCAAGGAGGCCCGACGGCGCCAGCTCGAGCCGGCCCTGGCGGTGGAGATGATCATCGTGGAGTCGGGTGCCCGCAGTGATCTGGGCCAGCAGCCCGAGGCTCGACGCGTGCTGCACAAGGCGATCCTGGATCTCGACGACCGCCAAGCTGCTCAGCTGGGTCCGGCGGCGGCCAGGCTCTACTACGCGTACGCCGACGCCCTGGAGAAGGCAGGCAAGCAGGCTGAGGCGCGGCAGTGGTTCGACGACGCCGCCCGGCTGGACGGCGAGGGCGAGACCGACGCCGACGACCGCCGCGACCAGCTGGACGGGATGCTGATCTCCTTCGATGACAGCGAGGACGACGACGAGCCCGAGGAGGGCTCGACGGGCCGGGTCGAGGAGACCCACTGATGGTGGCGGTGGTGGCCGACTCCTACGACGCGGCGCTGTTCGACCTGGACGGGGTCGTCTACCTCGGTCCGGTGGCCGTCGAGGGTGCTTCGGAGGGCGTCCGTGCCCTGCGTGAGCGTGGTACCCGGGTGGGGTTCGTGACCAACAATGCCGCGAGACCGCCGGTTGCTGTGGCCGAGCACCTCGTCGAGCTGGGGATCGCCGCGACGGCCGACGACGTGGTGACCTCGGCGCAGGCCGGTGCCCAGCTGGTGGCTCTTCGGTTCCCGGCCGGCTCCAAGGTGCTCGCGGTGGGCGGCTCAGGAGTCTGGGAAGCGCTGGACGAGGTCGGTCTGGTGGGTGTGCGCTCGGCGGACGACGGTCCGGTCGCCGTGTTGCAGGGGTTCGGCTTCGACCTCACCTGGCAACAGCTCAACGAGGCCGCCATCGCCATCCATCGCGGGGCGCACTGGGTCGCCACCAACGTCGATCCGACCCGCCCCACCGACCGGGGAATCGTGCCCGGCAACGGTGCGGCCGTCGATGCCGTACGCCAGGCCGTGTCCGTCGATCCCGAGGTCGCCGGCAAGCCGTACCGGCCATTGATCGACGTCACCGTGGCGCGGCTCGGCGCCGCCGCACCGATCTTCGTCGGCGACCGGGTGGACACCGACATCGCCGGTGCTGTGGCAGCCGGTCTCGACAGCATGCTGGTACTCACCGGAGCGCACGGACCGGCCGAGCTCGTGGCGGCGATGCCCGACAGTCGGCCGACCCACGTGGGCTACGACCTACGTGACCTGTTGCAGCCGGCGCGCACGTGCACCGAGCGGCCCGGTGAAGCGACCTGCGGCGCGCAGACCGCCGTCCTCGACTCCGGCCGACTGCAGATCGTGGGCAGTCCAGACCACCGGTCGTCGGCGGTCGATGCGCTGTGGGCGACGGCGACGCTGGCTTGGCGGACAGCGGATGCCGGCCGTCCCGCCGACACGGCACCCGCGGTGCGGCTGATCAGCGCGGTGCTCGCTCGCCAGTGACGACCCGGCGGTGGTCACCGACCGATTCTTGCGAGCCCGGGTGGTGGCTGGGGCGGTCGGCGGCGGGATAGCGTAGCCAATCGACGGACAATCCCACGAAGGCGGCGAGATGGTCGGAGAGCAGATCCAGAACTACGTGAACCTGGTGGGTGGTCTGACCCGGGCCACCAAGTCCAAGGCGTCCGACGCAGCGAAGGGGCTGCTGTCGGCCACCGGCCTGGACGACGTCGCGGCCGATGCGAACGAGCGGGTCGCCGCCCTGGCTGAGGAGATCATCGCCGCCAGCAGGGCCAACCGTGAGCTGCTGCTGAACCTGATCAACACCGAGGTCGACAAGGCCGCCGCCAGGACCGGGTTCGCGCGGGTCGAGGATCTCGAGGTCCTGCGCGACGAGGTGGCCGGACTGCGCGCCGCACTCACCGAGCAGTCCGCGCGCGCGGCGACCGCCGAGGCAGCAGCGACCGAGGCGACTGTTGTCGCGGCCGCCGCGGCAGAGGCTGCGGAGGAGGCGGCGACCTCGGCTGAGGAGGCGGCGGTGTCCGCGGAGGAGGCGGTGGTCGCGCCGACGGAAATGGCGGCAGCGCCGGCCTCCAAGGCAGCGGCGAAGAAGGTTCCGGCCAAGAAGGCAGCAGTGAAGAAGACAGCTCCGGCCCAGAAGGTCTCGGTGGCCAGGAAGGCATCGGTGGCCAAGAGCGCGCCAACGGCCAAGAAGGCGACCACGACCAAGAAGGCGGCCGCGGCCACGAAGGTGCCCGCGACCACGAAGGCGACGGCGACCAGAAAGGCGACTGCGACCAGAAAGGCGACCACGGCCAAGAAGGCGACCGCGACGAAGCCGCCGACGAAGGCGCCTGCCAAGCGCGCGGCGGCCAAGAAGTCTGCCGCGGCGCCGGCGGAGACCGCGTGAGCCAGCATGACCAGGAAGCGTCCGTTGACGACGGTGGGGACACCGCCCCGGCCACTGGACTGCCTGCCGTCGACGAGGCCTTGTCCGTACTGGTCGATCTCGGTGAGCAGCCGGTGAGCGAGCACCACGATGCGCTGTCGGCTGCCCACGAGGCACTGCACGAGGCGCTGCAGTCGCCCCCGGCACGGCCGAATCCTGAGTGAGTGCGCGAGACAACCATCCTGCCGGTGACGGTCAGAGTCCGGACGGGTCCATGCGGCTGGACAAGCTGGTGGCCGATCGAGGTCTGGCCCGGTCACGGACCGCGGCAGCGGCGCTGATCCGCGGTGGCCGGGTACGCGTCGACGACCGAGTCGTCGAGCGGCCCTCGATCATGGTCGGCGGCCAGGATCACGTCGTCGTGGACGAGGACCCGTACGTCTCTCGGGCGGGGCACAAGCTGGCCGGTGCGCTGGCCGAGCTCGACCTCGACGTCGCCGGGCTGCGGGTCCTGGACGCCGGCGCATCGACCGGTGGGTTCAGCCAGGTGCTGCTGCGAGCGGGCGCCTGCGAGGTGATCGCCGTCGACGTGGGCCACGGACAGCTGGTGGACGAGATCCGTGACGACCCGCGGGTGACCACGTACGAGCGCGTGAACGTCCGGGACCTCACTCTCGACCATGTCGACGGAAGACAGGTCGACCTCATTGTGGCCGACCTCTCCTTCATCTCGCTGATCACGGTGCTTCCCGCTCTCGCCGGCGTGGTGGACGCCGCCGGATCTCTGCTGCTGATGGTGAAACCGCAGTTCGAGGTCGGTCGCCGGCGTCTCGACGCGAGTGGGGTCGTCCGCGATCCGTTGCTGCACGTCGAAGCCGTGGCCGGGGTGGCCAACGCTGGGGTCGCTCTCGGCTGGTACCTGCAGGCGGTGGTGCCGAGCCGGTTGCCCGGACCGTCGGGCAACCGTGAGTTCTTCGTGCACCTCGCCGCCACCGAGCCGGATGCGCCCGTCTCCGTAGCCGCTGCGGTCATGACGTCCTGACCCACGCCTATGCTGAGGCGCGTGACGCCTCCGGATGCCCAGACCGAGCGCCAGCCGGGGATGCCTGTCGATCGGGAGCGCCGGGTCGCCGTGCTCACGCACCTCGGGCGGCGCGAGGCGGTCGAGACGGCCGTCGGCATCATCGAGAGGTTGGCCGCCGCAGGCATCGCGGCGGTCGTTCCTGAAGCGGACGCGTCCATCCTGAACGAGCGGCTGACCGCGTCGTCCGTGGTGGGTGCGAGCGCGGAGGGATACGCCGACGACATCCGCGACGTCGAGCTGATGCTGGTGCTGGGCGGCGACGGCTCGATCCTGCGCGGCGCGGAGAGGGTGATCACCTCGGACACGCCCCTGTTGGGCGTGAACTTGGGTCACGTCGGGTTCCTGGCCGAGGCGGAGGCCGCAGAGATCGACAGCATCGTCGACCACGTCGTCCACCGGACGTACACGGTGGAGGAGCGGTTCACCATCGACGTGACGCTGCGCGACCGGAACGAGATCATCTGGTCGTCATTCGCCGTCAACGAGGTGTCGATCGAGAAGGCTGCCCGAGAGCGGATGCTGGAGATCGCCGTCGAGGTGGACGACCGACCTCTCTCGCGGTGGGCCTGCGACGGGATGCTGGTCGCCACCCCGACGGGATCGACGGCGTACGCGTTCTCCGCCGGCGGTCCGGTGCTGTGGCCGGAGCTGGACGCGCTGCTGCTGGTGCCGCTCAGTGCCCACGCGCTGTTCGCCCGTCCACTGGTGCTCGGCCCGACCTCGGTGATCACCGTCGAGCTGATCCACGCCTCGCCCAGCCACGGCGTGGTCTGGTGCGACGGCAGCCGGTCGGTCGACCTGCGGGAGGGGATGGAGATCGAGATCGGCCGCGGCAAGCACCGGCTGCGCCTGGCCCGGCTGTCGGAGTCTCCCTTCACCAACCGCTTGGTGAACAAGTTCCAGCTCCCGGTGGAGGGCTGGCGGGGGAGCGCCGAGCGGGAACGCCGCCGGCGGCTGGCGGACGGCTCCGGATCCGACGGACCATGATCACCGAGCTGCGGATCACCGACCTCGGCGTGATCAACGACGCCGTCCTGTCGCTGCACCCCGGGCTCACGGTCGTCACCGGCGAGACCGGTGCCGGCAAGACCATGATCGTCACCAGCATCGACCTGCTGCTGGGTGGCCGGGCCGACGCCAAGGGCGTCCGCGCCGGTGCCCGTCGAGCCGTCGTCGAAGGGCGGTTCGCCGAGATCTCGGACGACACCGTACGCCGTGTGCGCGAGGCCGGCGGTGAGCTGGACGCCGACGGTGAGCCGAGGGATGGCGGTGAGCCGGGCGATGACGCCGAGCTGCTGGTGGCCCGCCAGATCACCCCGAACGGTCGAACCCGCGCGTTCGTCGGCGGTGCCCAGGTTCCGGTGGGTCGGGTCGAGGAGCTGGTCGGCGACCTGGTGACCGTGCACGGGCAGTCCGAGCAGATCCGACTGGCCGGTCGAGACCGGCAACGTGAGCTGTTGGATCGGTTCGCCGGGCCATCGCAACAGCAGCGGCTGGTCGCCTATCGCACGTGCTATGACGAGCTGCGCGCGTGCCAGGGCGAGCTCACCCGGCTGCGGGCCGAGGCCCAGGAACGGGCGCGGGAGATCGATCTGCTGCGGTTCGGCCTGATCGAGATCGAGCGCGTCGAGCCTCAGCCGGGCGAGGACGTCGCCCTGGCCGAGGAGGCGCAGCGGCTGCAGGCCGGCGACGACCTGCGGGCGGAGGCGGGCACCGCGATCGAGGCGCTGGCCGGCTCCGACGACGAGGCGGGCGGCGCACTGGCCGGCCTGGCGGTGGCCCGGCAGGCAGCCGAGCGGCTGGCCGCAGCCGACGCCTCCGCCAAGCCGCTGGCCGAGCGCGTCAGGGAAGTCGGCTACCTGCTCACCGACCTGGCGGGCGACCTGTCGAGCTACCTGGCCGAGCTGGAGATCCAGCCGGGTCGGTTGGAGCAGATCGCCGAACGACGCTTCGAGCTCAGCGGGCTGCTCCGCAAGTACGGCACCAGCTGCGACGAGGTGCTGGCCTGGTCGGCGCGGGCCGCTGAGCGGCTCGACTCCCTGGAGCTGGCCGATGACCGGATCGGCGAGCTCGAGCGGCGGATCGCGGCGCTGCAGGCCCGGCTCGACCAGCTGGCGCGCGAGCTGCACGATGCCCGGGTGGTCGCCGCAGAGCTGTTCGTCGACCAGGTGCGTGACGAGCTGGTGGCGCTGGCCATGCCGCACGCGCGGCTGCAGTTCGAGCTGACGCCGATCGAGCTGGGTCCCAGCGGAGGTGACCAGGTCGACCTGCTGTTCTCCGCCAACCCCGGCAGCGAGCTGCGCAGCCTCGGCAAGGTGGCATCCGGCGGGGAGATGTCGCGCGTCCGACTGGCCCTGGAGGTGGTGCTGGCCGACGCCGGCGGCTCGGTCACGTTCGTGTTCGACGAGGTCGACGCCGGCGTGGGCGGTGCGGTGGCGGTGGAGATCGGTCGCCGGCTGGCCCTGCTGGCCAAGCACCGCCAGGTGATCGTGGTGACCCACCTGGCCCAGGTCGCCGCCTTCGCCGACCGCCACTTCGTGGTGGTGAAGTCCGATGACGGCCAGGTCACCACGAGCGGCGTACGCGAGGTGGCCGAGCGTGACCGGGCCGTCGAGCTGGCCCGGATGATGGCCGGCATCGAGACCACCGAGTCGGCACTGGCCCACGCGGGCGAGCTGCTCGAGCTGGCCTCTCGCTGATCCACCCGGACAATCCCGTCGCGGGTGATATCTCCCCCGCGCAGTCGGGTTGGCAGCTCCGTGGAGGCGCGCGACGCGCCCAGATGCGGGCAGCCGGCGGATGACCAGGTAGGCTGGAGGTCCGTGGGAGCCCGCGATCGCCAGACCAAGCACCTCTTCGTCACCGGCGGGGTCGCGTCCTCGCTCGGCAAAGGACTGACCGCCTCGAGTCTCGGGAGCCTGCTGGTCGCCCGCGGCCTGCGCGTCACCATGCAGAAGCTGGACCCGTACCTGAACGTGGATCCCGGCACCATGAACCCGTTCCAGCACGGTGAGGTGTTCGTCACCGAGGACGGCGCGGAGACCGATCTCGACATCGGCCACTACGAACGCTTCCTCAACGTCAACCTGGCGGCGCACGCCAACGTGACCACCGGCAAGGTCTACTCGACGGTGATCGCCAAGGAGCGACGTGGCGACTACCTCGGGGACACCGTGCAGGTCATCCCGCACATCACCAACGAGATCAAGGACCTGATGCTCGGCATGGGCGGGCCGGAGGTCGATGTGGTGATCCACGAGATCGGCGGCACGGTCGGCGACATCGAGTCGCTACCGTTCCTGGAGGCCGCTCGCCAGGTCCGGCATGACGTGGGTCGGGAGAACTGCTTCTTCCTGCACGTCTCGCTGGTGCCCTACATCGGTCCTTCCGGTGAGCTCAAGACCAAGCCGACGCAGCACTCGGTCGCGGCCCTGCGGCAGGTCGGCATCCAGCCTGACGCGATCGTCTGCCGCTGCGACCGGGAGATCCCCGAGTCGGTCAAGCGGAAGATCTCGTTGATGTGCGACGTCGACGTCGAGGCCGTCGTGGAGAACACCGACGTGCCGAGCATCTACGACCTGCCCAAGGTGCTCCACTCCGAGGGCCTGGACGCCTACGTCATCCGTCGGTTGGACCTGCGCTTCCGCGATGTCGACTGGACTCTCTGGAACGACCTGCTCGACCGGGTCCACAACCCGAAGGAGGAGGTCGTCATCGCCCTGGTCGGCAAGTACATCGACCTGCCGGATGCATACCTCTCGGTGTGCGAGGCACTGCGGGCCGGCGGCTTCGCCAACCGCGCCAAGGTCGTCGTCCGCTGGGTCCAGTCCGACGCGTGCCAGACCCCTGAAGGTGCGTCCCGAGCGCTGCAGGACGTGGACGGCGTCTGTGTGCCGGGCGGCTTCGGCATCCGCGGCGTCGAAGGGAAGGTCGGCGCGATCAGGTATGCGCGGGAGAACTCGATCCCGATCCTGGGTCTGTGCCTCGGCCTGCAGTGCATGGTGATCGAAGTCGCCCGGAACCTTGCCGGGCTCGACGGTGCCGACTCCTCGGAGTTCGATCCCGACGCACCCCACCACGTGATCGCCACCATGGCCGAGCAGGTCGCGATCGTCGAGGGCGAAGGCGACCTGGGTGGCTCCATGCGGCTGGGCTCCTACCCCGCCGAGCTGCTGCCCGGCTCCCTGGTCGCCAAGCAGTACGGGCAGACCGAGGTCGCCGAACGGCACCGCCACCGCTACGAGGTGAACAACGCCTACCGAGGTCGACTGGAGGACGCTGGGCTGGTGATCAGCGGGGCGTCTCCGGACTCGCGGCTGGTGGAGTTCGTCGAGCTGCCGGCCGAGGTCCATCCCTACTTCGTCGCCACCCAGGCCCACCCGGAGCTGAAGTCGCGGCCCACAGTGCCGCACCCGCTGTTCGTCGGCCTGGTGGAAGCCGCGCTGGAGCGCCGACTGGCCACCCGTCTGCCGGTGGACACCAACTCGTGAGTGCGGATCGGACCAACCGCAGTCTCGACGGGCAGGAGCTGACGCGGTCCGAACTGATCGATCAGGCAGTCGCCTGGCCGGTGGCGGCGGAGCGGGTGCTGGGAGCGGGAAGCTTCACCGCCTTGCTCCAAGACGATGTCACCGCACCGGACGGCGCGACGCTACAGCGGGAGTACCTGAAGCATCCGGGAGCGGTCGGCGTCATCGCGCTGGATGGCCGGGGCCGGGTGGCGCTGGTGCGGCAGTATCGGCATGCCGTCCGGCACCGTCTGATCGAGCCGCCGGCGGGTCTGCTCGACGTCGACGGCGAGGCGCACCTGCTGGCCGCCCAACGGGAGCTGGCCGAGGAGGTCGGTCTGGCGGCCGACACCTGGCACGTGCTGGTGGACCTGTTCACCACACCGGGCATCATCGGCGAAGGCCTGCGGATCTATCTTGCTCGGGACCTGCGCCCAGCCGACGCGCCGGACGGCTTCGTCAAGGAGGGCGAGGAGGCCGAGATGGAGCTGTCTTGGGCGCCGTTGGCTGACCTCGTGGCTGCCGTGCTGTCCGGTGATCTGCACAACCCGACGATGGTCAGCGGCGTGCTGGCCACCTGGGTGGCGCAGCTGAAGGGCGACGACTTCGGCTCGCTCCGGCCGGCTGACGCGCCCTGGCCGGCCCGCGACGCGCTGCGCAGCTGACGCCGCCGACGGCGAGTTCCACCCGCCGACCGGGGTGAGGTCATACCCATCCCGCTCCTCTACGCTCGGCCTCACGGGCTGTGCTGCGAAGAGAGTGATCACCGATGGACTATCTCCACACCGTCGTCGACCGACTGACGCCGGAGCTGGTCGCCGACCTGATGCGGCCGACGGTGACTCCCTCGATCGCCTTCCACGGCCTCGACGAGGGAGCGTCCGGAGAAAGCGATCGGTGAGGTGTCGATGACCAGTGCCGCTGCGCTGCCAGTGATCGACGCGCACCAACACCTGTGGGACCCGGCCACCGGGTGGTACGACTGGCTGGTTCGCGAGCCGGCCATCCTCCAGCAGGCCTACACTTTCGACGACGCGCGTTCCGCGCTCCGGTCGTTGAACGTGGTCGGCACCGTGCTGGTGCAGGCGGCAGACCGGAACGAGGACACCACGGCCATGCTGGCCGAGGCGAACACCAATCCGCTGGTGCTCGGGGTCGTCGGCTACGTGCCGTTGGAGTGGCCGGAGCGCGCCGCCGAGAGGTTGTCCGCGCTGCGCGACGAGCCGGCCTTCGTCGGTGTCCGCAACCTGATCCATGATCAACCTGATCCGGACTGGTTGCTGCGGCCGGACGTCGCCGAAGGGTTGGGGCTGCTGGCGGAGCTGGGCATCCCGTTCGATCTGGTTGCGGTCCTGCCTCGTCACCTGGAGCACGTGGAGTACCTGTCCGATCGGTTCCCGGAGCTGACGGTGGTGATCGATCACCTGGCCAAGCCGCCGGTCGGAACGGATCGACGGCAGCCCTGGCGCGACCTGATGGCCGGGGCCGCTCGGAATCCGCGGGTGTTCGCCAAGCTGTCCGGTCTGTATCGACACGGCGGCGGCCCGGTGGCCGATCCGGACGACCTCCGGCCGTGGATCTCCGACGCCCTCGAGCTGTTCGGGCCCGAGCGGTTGCTGGTCGGCAGCGACTGGCCGGTTGCCGAGATCGAGGGCGGCTACGGGCCGGTGTTCGGGCGGGTGATCACGACCGTGTGCTCCCTGCTCGGCGATGCTGATGCCGCCCGCGTGCTGGCCGGCACAGCGGCCCGGGTTTACGGTCTCGCGATGCCCGCTGGTCCGGATCCGACGACGCGAAGCGGGAGTTGATGGGCGTCCGTACCGTCGGTCCTGATCAGCTCGGATCGTGACTGACGCTGTGCTGGCCGGTCTGCTGGCCGGCTACGGAATCGCAATACCGGTCGGCGCGGTGGCTGCGTACCTGATCACCCTCGGAGCAGCACACGGGTTCGCCACGGCGGCCTCGGGCGGCCTCGGCGCGGCCAGTGTCGACGCGCTCTACGCCGCGGTGGCAGTCGTCCTCGGGGCGGTGTTGGCGCCGTTGATCATGGCCGTGGGCGCACCACTGCGCTGGGTGGCGGCGGCGGTGCTGGTGAACCCGGCCACCGTCGTCTACTTCGCCGCCCTGGTGGGAGGGTCCACCGTTATCTTCACCAGTCCGATCGACGCGGTCGCCTTCGTGGTCGCCGCCGGGGTGGCATCGGCGAGCTGGCAGCTGCTGCTCGCCGGAGCCGGTGCCGGACTCGGACGGGTGCTGACCGGACCCGTGGCTCGACGGTGGACAGCCGTCGTCGGGGCCGTCGTGGTCCTGGCCCTGGCGATCCTGACCGTGATCGGCGTATGAACGGCCTGCCCCCGGGCAGTATCGGCGTACGGTGAGGACGTGGACGCGCTACTGGTACTCACCAACGCGGCCGCCGGGTCCGCGGATGCGAAGACCCTGGAGCGCGCGCTCGCCGTGCTCCGGAGCGGGACCGACGTCGAGGTCGTCCAGACGGGGGACGATGGCGGCCTGCGGGCTGCGCTTGATCATCGGGACGGCCGCACCCTCGTCGTCGCCGGCGGCGACGGAAGCCTGCACCTGACCGTTTCGCAGCTGTACGAACGAGGCGAGCTGAGCGACACCGTGCTCGGCCTGCTGCCGCTCGGCACCGGCAACGACTTCGCCCGCGGCGCCGCAATCCCACTGGACACCGAGGCCGCGGCCCAGGTGATCATGGCTCGGCAGGTCCGGCACGTCGACGTGATCATCGACAGCGAGGACCAGGTAGTGGTCAACAACGTCCATCTCGGAATCGGGGCCGACGCTTCGCGCTACGGGGTGCGGTGGAAGCGGCGGCTTGGTCGGCTCGGCTACCCAATCGGGTTGCTGCAGGCGGCCTTCGCCGACCCGTACCGTCTGAGCGTCACGGTCGACGACGAGGTCGTCTGCCACGACCGACCGGTGCTCGAGGTGTCGGTCGGCAACGGCGCGACGGTCGGTGGTGGGCTGGCGCTCAACCCAGGTGCTGATCCCGATGACGGCCGCCTCGACGTGCTGGTGGCGTTCGCCAGCGGGCGTTGGCGTCGACTCACGTATGGCGTCGACCTGTTCCGCGGTCGACATCCGCAGCGCCGCGACGTGGAGCACCGACAGGCGACCCGCGTCGAGGTGAGTGGGCAGCCGTTCCACCTGAGTGCCGACGGCGAGATCGCCGGCCCGGTCACCAGCGGCGAGTGGCGGCTGGCGCGGAACGCGATGCGGATGATCTTGCCCGGTTGAGCGTTGTCCGGGACTCCCGCTGACTGATCCGTTGCGCTGAAGCGCACCTGGACCTCACCGGCGACTGGAGAGCAGGCAGGCAGGTGAGAACACTGCCTCAGGGTTCACTCCGGAGGATCTGCGGTGTCGTTGGGTTCAGCACCCGATGCCGTCACCGGCGGATCCGTCGAGCATGCTCACCATGACACTCTCCGGAACGGCTGTCGCCGAACGAGGAACCGCCGCTCATCGCGTCGCCGCCCGGCGAGTCGGCTGGGTGATCATGACCGTCTTCGCCCTGGCCGTCGGTGGTTACGCCGTCGCGCTCGTGGCCAGTGGCTTCCGGCTGGTGCCCGACGAGATCGCGGCCAACCGTTTTCCGACTCCGCTCGGATTGCGGGTCCATGTCGTCGCTTCCGGCGTGGCTCTGCTGGTCGGACCGTTCCAGTTCGCTCGTGCGCTGCGCACGAGGTTGCCTCGTCTGCACAGGTGGCTCGGTCGGACGTACCTGGTCGCCTGCCTCGCCGGCGGGATGTCCGGAGGTGCCATCGCGTTGTTCTCGGCCAATGGCCTGGCCGCCGGCGCCGGGTTCCTCGGCCTGGCGGTCTGCTGGCTGGGCGCGACGGCCATCGGCTTCGACGCCATCCGCACCGGCGACGTCGCTCGGCACCGCCGCTGGATGGTCCGATCGTTCGCGCTGACGTACGCGGCCGTCATGCTCCGGATCTATCTGCCGACGGCGACCGGCGTCGGGTTCGAGTTCAACCAGGCCTACCCGGTGATCGCCTGGCTCTGCTGGTTGCCGAACCTCCTGGTCGCGCAGCTGATCATCGGTCGACGGTCCGCAGGGCCGCCCGCGAGGTCGGTGCCTTCACACGAAGAACCGGTCCAGGCGGTCGAGATCAGCGGAGGATCAGCCTGATCTCGTGCTCATCGCCGGTTCTCGGCGGCGGTGCGGGCGTGCTCGGCGATCTCGTGAACGACCTGTGGCCACAGGGCCGCCGGCAGGTCATGACCCATGCCGGGGTAGGTGATGAGTCGGGCGCCGGGCACCGCCGCCGCCGTCGCCCGTCCGCCCTCGATCCGCACCAGCGGGTCGTCCTCGCCGTGCAGAACCAACGTCGGCACGCGGAGGTCGCGGAGGCGCTCGGTGCGGTCACCGGAGGCGTGGATGGCCGCCAGATGCCGCATCCGGCCGGCCGGGTCGTTGGCCCGGCGGAACGCCTCCCTTCCACGAGCGTCCCAGCCGGCTTCGTCGAGCGGGTAGCCTGGCGATCCGATCACCTTGAAGACGGCCACCGAGCGGGCACCGGCCTCCGCCTCGGTCCTCGGCGCACGCATGAGCAAGGCGGCAGCGGCCCGACGCCGGGGCGGTCCCATCGCAGGAGCGGTGGTCGACATGATCGACGTCAGGCTGAGCACGCGAGGAGCGTGCCGGAGCGCGATCTCCTGGGCGATCATGCCGCCCATCGAGACACCCACGACGTGCATCCGGTCGACTTCGAGAGCGTCAGCCAGCCGCACCGTGTCGTCGGCCATGTCCGCCAACAGGTACGGGGCGTTCTTGATCGGCCGGCCGAGCAGCACGCGGGTCAGGTTGGGCGTGCCAGCACTGTCGAAGTGCGTCGACAGCCCCACGTCGCGATTGTCGAACCGCACCACCTGGAAGCCCTCGTCGGCGATCATGGTGCAGAACTCGTCAGCCCAGGCGACCATCTGGGAACCCAGACCCATGACCAGCATGACGGTCGGATCCTGGGCGCTGCCGAACGTCTCGTACGCCAGCTCGAGGTCGCCGCACTGCGCGTACCGGATGCTCACCCGTACACACGCCCCGCCGAGTCCAAGCCCTCGTACTCGCGCGGCAGCGAGGCTCGACGCCGAGCGCGGAGAGCGGGTTCGATCGGTTTCACCTCGTCCTCGAGCTGCGTCATGCCGACGCGTCCACAGATGGTCAGTCACCAGTGTGGCAGAGCCAGCATGTCGACGTGGGTGCCAGGTGGTCGACTTTCGGGTGCATGTCGGTGCCCTGGCACCGCTAGGATCCGGACATGAGGGTAGGCGTCCCGTCCGAGGTGAAGAACCACGAGTACCGGGTGGCCATCACTCCCGCTGGTGTGCACGAGCTGGTCCGCAACGGGCATCAGGTGAGCGTCGAGTCCGGAGCGGGACTCGGGTCCTCGATCACCGACCGGGAGTTCGAGGCTGCCGGTGCGGTCATCGCCTCAGGGCCGGACCAGGTCTGGTCCGAGGCCGAGATGATCTTGAAGGTCAAGGAGCCGATCGCGATCGAGTACGACCGGATGCAGCCCGGTCAGGTCTTGTTCACCTATCTGCATCTGGCCGCTGGTCGGGACTGCACCCATGCCCTGCTGGAGCGTCGAGTGACCGGTATCGCGTACGAGACCGTCCAGCTGCCGTCCGGGCAGCTACCGCTGCTGGCCCCGATGAGCGAGGTGGCCGGCCGGCTCGCGCCGCAGGTCGGGGCGTACCACCTGATGCGTCAGGGTGGCGGCCGCGGCACGTTGATGGGCGGCGTCTCGGGCGTTTACGCCGCGAAGGTCGTGGTGATCGGCGCCGGCGTGTCGGGGATGAACGCGGCCGCGATCGCCCTGGGCATGCAGGCCGAGGTCCTCCTGCTGGACAAGAACATCGACCGGCTGCGCGAGGTCGACAAGATCTACCAGGGCCACCTGCAGACGGTCGCCTCCAACGCATACGAGATCGAGCGGGCCGTGCTGGACGCCGATCTGGTGATCGGCGCCGTGCTGGTGCCCGGGGCCAAGGCGCCGACCTTGATCAGCAACGACCTGGTCTCGCGGATGAAGCCCGGCAGCGTGCTGGTCGACATCGCGATCGACCAGGGCGGCTGCTTCGAGGACAGCCGACCCACCACCCACGCCGAGCCGACCTACATGGTGCACAACTCGGTCTTCTACTGCGTGGCCAACATGCCTGGGGCGGTGCCGCACACCTCGACGTACGCGCTGACCAACGTGACGCTTCCGTACGCAGTCAGTCTGGCCAACCGAGGCTGGCAGGCGGCGTGCAAGGCCGACCCGGCGCTGGCCCTGGGACTGAACACGTACGACGGTGCGCTGACCAACGCCCCGGTGGCCCGGGCGCACGGGCTGCCGCATCGCGTCCTCGCCGACGTCCTCGACTGAGTGGCCACTACGAGCGGCGTGACCGCGGCCCACGCGGTCGAGGGCTATCTCGATCACCTGCGGGTGGAGCGGGGTGCCTCGCCGCACACGGTCGCAGCCTATCGACGCGACCTGCGCCGCTACGTGGACTTCCTGCATCGCAGGGAGATCGACGACCTCGCCGCGGTGACACCGGAGATGGTGGCTGACTTCGCCGGCGATCTTCGCGAGAGCTCGCTGGCGCCGGCCAGCGCCGCGCGCAGCGTGGTGGCGGTCCGCAGCCTGCACCGGTTCGCCGTCGACGACGGGTTGACCACCATCGATCCCGCGCGCCAGGTCACGCCGCCCAAGACCGGTCGGCGGTTGCCGAAGGGGCTGAGCCTCGCCGATGTCCAGGCCCTGCTCGACACTCCCCTCGTGGAGACGCCGCTGGGGCTGCGGGACGCGGCCCTGCTGGAGCTGTTGTACGGCACCGGGGCCCGGATCTCGGAGGTCGTCGGGCTGGACGTGGACGACGTGTCCCGGCTGGTCGGGGCCGACGCCGACGAGACGGTCGGGCTGCGGCTGTTCGGCAAGGGCAGCAAGGAACGGTGGGTGCCGGTGGGCTCGTACGCCCGCGAGGCCCTGCGGGCCTACCTGGTGCGGGCGCGTCCAGGGCTGGTGGCCCAGGGCAAGGGCTCGCCGGCTCTGCTGGTCAACAGCCGCGGCGGTCGGCTGTCCCGACAGAGTGCCTGGACGATCCTGCGGACGGCGGCCGAACGGGCGGGGATCACCGCCGAGGTGTCGCCGCACACGCTGCGGCACAGCTACGCGACGCACCTGTTGGAAGGCGGCGCGGATGTCCGGGTGGTCCAGGAGCTGCTCGGCCACGCGTCGGTGACCACCACGCAGATCTACACGATGGTGACCGTCGATCATCTGCGCGAGGTCTACCGGTCGGCGCATCCACGCGCGATGGGCTGAGGCGCCCCGCCGCCGACGCCGGTGCAGACGATCCCGCCACGCCGCGGCGGCGAAATGTCGATAAAGCGCCAGGTCGCGGGGCTAGGCTGCGGCGAGGCAACGGAGGGAGCCGGCGGTGGATCACTACGGCAACGAGCGCTACGGCAACGAGAGCTACGGCACACAGGATCACGGGCAGGTCCAGGTCGAGGAGAGGCCGCGGGCCGAACCGGCCGGGTCAGAGCGGTCGCTCATCCTCGAGCCGGCAGGCCCGGCTTCCGCGAGGATCGATGGTGACGCGCTGTTCGTGACGCCGGAACCCGAGCCCGGTCCGGCACTCGGACCGACGGGCCGGCCCTGGCCCGAGCTGCCGACCCCGGAACCGCTGGCCTCCCACGGCCCGGCCATGGTCATCGCAATGTGCAACCAGAAGGGCGGGGTGGGGAAGACCACCACGACCATCAACCTGGGTGCCTCGCTGGCCGAGCTGGGCCGCACCGTGCTGCTGGTGGACTTCGACCCGCAGGGCTCGCTGTCGGTCGGTCTCGGGATCAACCCACACACCCTCGACCTGAGCATCTACAACCTGCTGCTCGGCCGGGACGCGACGGTCGACGACGTCATCCAGCGGTCGGAGATCGACGGCGTGGACATCCTGCCCGCCAACATCGACCTGTCCGCGGCGGAGATCCAGCTTGTCTCCGAGGTCGCCCGGGAGCAGACCCTGCAGCGGCTGCTGAGCCAGGTCCGGAGCCGGTACGACTACATCCTGATCGACTGTGCGCCGTCACTCGGGCTGCTGACGATCAACGCGCTGACCGCAGCGGACAAGGTGATCATGCCGCTGGAGTGCGAGTTCTTCGCGCTGCGCGGCATCGCGCTGCTCACCGACACGATTCGCAAGGTCCAGGACCGGCTCAACCCGGAGCTGGAGATCCTGGGCATCCTCGGCACCATGTACGACCCGCGCACTCTGCATGCCCGCGAGGTGCTGGAGCGTGTCGTCGACGCCTTCGGCGACACCGTCTTCCACTCGGTCATCCGACGTACCGTCAAGTTCCCCGAGACCACGGTGGCGGGGGAGCCGATCACCACGTACGCGTCTGCCTCGGCGGGTGCGGAGTCCTACCGGACGCTGGCGAAGGAGGTCGTGCTGCGGTGTCACGCCGGGTGAAGCTGCCGGGTGCCTCCGAGCTGTTCCGGCCCACCGGCACCGAGACACCCGTGCCGCGGAGATCCGAGGGCGAGCGGATCGCCCAGGCGGTGCGGCCGGTCGAGGACGTCCCCGCCCCGGCGCCGACCATCCCGCCGGCCCCGGCCGGCGGCACCGGACGCGTCCGGCACGACGAGAAGATCACCGTGTACGTCAGCCGCGACGAGCTGCTGGCGCTGGAGCAGGCTCGGCTGCGGCTCCGGGGCGAGCTCGGCCTGGCCGTCGATCGCGGCCGGCTGGTGCGGGCCGCGATCGCGTACGCGCTGTCCGATCTCGAGTCGGCCGGCGAGGACGGCGAGATGGTGCGCCGGCTGACGGCGTCCTGACCGGCGTGACGACCGACATCATGGTTCCGGACGGACCGGTGACGGAGACCGGCGGCGTCTTCCAGGTGCACCTGACCAACTTCACCGGCCCGTTCGACCTGCTGCTGCAGCTGATCTCCAAGCACAAGCTGGACGTCACCGAGGTGGCGTTGTCGGTGGTCACGGACGAGTTCATCGCCCACATCAAGGCGGCCGGTGACGCCTGGGACCTGGACCAGACCAGCCAGTTCATCGTGGTCGCGGCGACCCTGCTCGACCTCAAGGCTGCGCGGCTGCTGCCGTCGGGTGAGATGACCGACAGCGAGGACCTCGCGCTGCTGGAGGCGCGTGACCTGCTGTTCGCCAGGTTGCTGCAGTACAAGGCGTACAAGCAGATCGCCGCTTTCCTGGTGCACCGTCTGACGACCGAGGACCGCCGGCACCCGCGGCAGGTCGGACCCGATCCCCGCTTCGCCAGCCTGCTGCCCGAGATCCGGTTGACGATCACGCCCGAGGAGCTGGCGGCGTTGGCGGCCAAGGCGATGGCGCCCAAGCAGGCGGATGTCATCTCGCTGGTCCATCTGCACGCGTCGACGGTGAGCGTCCGCGAGCAGGCCGCCCTGGTCATCGACCGCCTGCGGCGGGCCGGCACGTTGACCTTCCGGGCCCTCACGGCCGACGCCGGCGACCGGGTGACCACCGTGGCCAGGTTCTTGGCGCTGCTGGAGCTGTTCCGGGAGCAGGCGGTTGTCTTCGAGCAGCTGACCCCGTTGGGGGAGCTGACCATCCGCTGGACCGGCAGCGAGTCCGGCGAGCTGGACATCTCCGACGAGTTCGACGAGGGCACCGAGTCGTCAGCCTCGGTGGTCGCTCCGGCGACCACCGACGCTGACAACTCGGCAGAGAGGTAGAGCGGTGACCGAGAAGATCACCGAGTTGTCAGATGCTGTGGTCGGTCGAGCGACCACCGACGCTGACAACTCGGAGCCCAAGACGGTCGAGCAGATCACCAGTGCGCTGGAGGCCTTGCTGCTGATCGCCGACGAACCGATGCCGGAGGCCGAGCTGGCCATCGCGGTGGACGCGCCGACCTCCGTCGTGACCGACGCCCTGACCGAGCTGGTGGCCTTCTACGACGAGACCGGTCGAGGGTTCGAGCTGCGACAGGTGGGCGGCGGCTGGCGCTACTACACTCGCGACGAGCACGCCGACCTGGTCGGCCGCTACCTGCTGGACGGCCAGCAGGCCAAGCTGTCCCAGGCCGCCCTGGAGACGCTGGCCGTGGTCGCGTACCAGCAGCCGATCTCCCGCGCTCGGATCTCCGCGGTCCGCGGCGTGAACGTGGACGGTGTGATGCGGACGCTGCTGGCCCGCGGCCTGGTCACCGAGGCCGGGCACGATCCCGAGTCGGGTGCGATGCTGTTCCGAACCACCGGCTTCTTCCTGGAACGGATGGGGCTGCGCAGTCTGGACGAGCTGCCTGCGCTGGCACCGCACCTGCCCGAGGTGGCCGAGCTGGAGGCCGAGCTGTCCCAACTCACTCGGCCGGAGGCCGTACCCGATCTACCACCCGAAACCCCCGAGCTGTCAGACCCCACGGCGGCCATGGCGACCACCGCGGCTGACAGGTCGGCAGAACACGACCACGAGGAGGACGAGGAGCACGATGGCTGAGGACGACAGCGTCGAGGGGGTGCGGCTGCAGAAGGTGCTGGCCGCCGCCGGGGTCGCCTCACGCCGGGCTGCCGAGATCATGATCAGCGAGGGACGGGTCGAGGTGAACGGCAAGCTGGTCACCGAGCAGGGCCTGCGGATCGACCCGGAGCGCGACACCGTACGGGTCGACGGCTCCCGGATCCCGCCGCCGCGACGTCATCTCTACCTGGTGCTGAACAAGCCGCGGGGTGTGGTGTCGACGATGGACGACCCCGAGGGCCGGAAGACGCTGGCCGACCTGCTCGTGGGCAAGGTGCCGGGGCGTCGCTCGGCCAACGACCGGCTGTTCCATGTCGGTCGCCTGGACACCGACACCGAGGGCTTGTTGATCTTGACCAACGACGGTGACTTCGGGCACCGGCTCGCGCATCCCTCCTTCGAGGTGCCGAAGACCTATCTGGCCGAGGTCGAGGGACTGATCAGCCCGCACACGCTCAAGCGCCTGCGGCAGGGCGTCACGCTCGAGGACGGACCGGTCCGACCGACGTCGGTCAAGGTGGTCTCCTCGACCCCCGACAAGACTCTGGTCAGGATCACCTTGTCCGAAGGTCGGAACCGGATCGTGCGCCGTACGATGGAGACGGTCGGCCACCCCGTGCGCCGGCTGTCGCGGACCGGCATCGGTCCCGTCCGGCTGGGCAACCTGAAAGTCGGGGAGTTCCGGGAGCTGACCCGCGACGAGCTGGGCGGGCTGCTGGATCTGACCGGCGGCTGAGGCCGACACGCGGGCACGAGGAGGCCTGGGCCTTCCAAGGAGGATTTGTGGACCGACGCATCTACGGTCTGGAGACCGAGTACGGGGTAGCCTGCACCTCCGGCGGCACCCGCCGGCTCACCCCCGACGAGGTCGCCCGCTACCTGTTCCGGCGGGTGGTCACCTGGGGCCGGTCCTCCAACGTGTTCCTGCGCAACGGCTCCCGGATCTACCTCGACGTCGGATCCCATCCCGAGTACGCCACCGCGGAGTGCGACGACCTGGTCCAGCTGATCAACCATGACCGGGCCGGTGAGCGGATCCTCGAGGACCTGATCATCGACGCCGAGCAGCGGCTGGCCAGCGAGGGCATCAGCGGCGACATCTTCCTGTTCAAGAACAACACCGACAGCCACGGCAACTCCTACGGCTGTCACGAGAACTACCTGATCTCGCGGGTCGGCGACTTCGCCAAGATCACCGACGTGCTGGTGCCGTTCCTGGTGTCCCGACAGCTGATCTGCGGCTCCGGCAAGGTGCTGCACACCGCCCGCGGCGCGGAGTACAGCGTCAGCCAGCGAGCCGAGCACATCTGGGAGTCGGTCTCGTCGGCCACCACGCGCAGCCGGCCCATCATCAACACCCGGGACGAGCCGCACGCCGACCCGGAGCGCTACCGCCGCCTGCATGTGATCGTCGGCGACTCGAACATGAGCGAGACCACCACGTTGCTCAAGGTCGGCAGCGCGGAGCTGGTGCTGCGGCTGATCGAGGCGGGGGTGCCGATGCGCGACCTCGCCCTGGAGAACCCGATCCGGGCGATCCGGGACCTGAGCCGTGACCCGACGGGCCGGGTCACCGTCGCGCTGTCCAACGGTCGCCGGGCCTCGGCCCTGGACCTGCAGAACGAGTACTACGAGAAGGTCAGCGAGTTCGTCCGCCGGGAGGGGCTCGGCACCCAGACGGTCGACCGGGTGCTGGACCTATGGGAGCGGACGCTGCGAGCGGTGGCGGAGGACAAGCTGGCCCTGGTCGACACCGAGATCGACTGGGTGATCAAGCAGAAGCTGCTTGACCGGTACGCCGCCAAGAACTCGCTCGGGCTGGCCGACCCGCGGATCGCCCAGCTCGACCTTGCGTACCACGACATCCGCCGGGGTCGCGGTCTGTTCGATCTGCTGGAGACGCGCGGGATGGCGGCCCGGGTGACAGGTGACCTGGACATCTTCCGGGCCAAGTCGGTTCCGCCGCAGACCACCCGGGCCAAGCTCCGAGGGGACTTCATCCGCGCGGCCCAGGAGGGTCGCAACGACTACACCGTCGACTGGGTGCACCTGAAGCTGAACGACCAGGCGCAGCGGACCGTGCTCTGCAAGGACCCCTTCGTCGCCGCTGACGAGCGAGTGGAGCGGTTGATCGCCTCGATGCGCCGCCCCGGCGTCTGAGGCGAGGGAGCCGCACATCAAGGCCAGGTAGGGTGCAGCGGTGCTCGCTCGACCCGTGAAGACCCTCCTCGTGGCCGCCGTTGCCGCCTCCCTCGGCCTGCTGGCTGCCTGCGGCGACGACGGCGACCCGTCCGCCACTGCCTCACCCAGCGCCCCGGCGTCGGCCTCACCCTCGGGCAGCGCCAGCCCGTCGGCGTCCAAGGCGTCGGTCAAGCCGTCGGACAACCTGGACGCGATCACGGTCACCGGTGCGTACGGCAAGGAGCCGAAGATCACCTTCAAGGCACCCTGGGCCATCGACAAGACCCGTACCGAGGTGCTGAGCAAGGGCGACGGCCCGACCGTCGAAGAAGGCTCGATGGTGACCGTCAACTACTACGGCGTCAACGGGCGCACCGGGAAGACGTTCGACGAGTCCTTCAGCAGCGGAAAGCCAGTCACGTTCAGCCTGGCCCAGGTGGTGCCCGGCTTCAGCAAGGGCTTGACCGGACAGCAGCAGGGCAGCCGGGTGCTGATCGCGATGCCGGGCTCCGACGGGTACGACGGCAGTGGCGGAAGCCCGCAGGCGGGGATCGAGGTCGGCGACACCCTGGTCTTCGTGGTGGACATCGTCGCCGCACCCTTGACCGGTCCGGAGGGGGAGAAGGTCGACCCGAAGGCCGGGCTGCCCACGGTGACCGACAAGGACGGGGTTCCCGAGGTCACCATGCCCAAGACCGACCCGCCGACCAAGCTCACTGTGCAGCCGATCATCAAGGGCGACGGTGCTGAGGTTGCGGCCACCGACACGATCGTCTTCAACTACCGCTGGTACACCTGGGACGGTCAGCTGCTGGAGGACTCCTACAAGACAGGGCCACAGACCTACCAGCTGTCCGGGCTGCTGCCCGGCATGGCCAAGGGGCTGACCGGCCAGACGGTGGGCAGCCGAGTGCTCCTGATCGTGCCGCCGGCGGACGGCTATCCCGACGGCAACGCCAGCCCGAAGATCGAGAAGGGCACCACCTTGGTGCTGGTGGTCGACCTGCTGTTCGCCGCCCCTGCGCAGTAGCGCCGGTCGCGTCGCTTGAGTGACGGAAACTCGCAGGTCGTGCGCGACTCGCCGCGCGCCACGCCGTCAGAGCAGGCAGGTGATGCGGAGTTCCGTCACTCCGCCGGGGCAACCAGTTCTGAGGGACGCACGATCCACGGTTCCCGGGGCAGCCGCTCCGGCTCGAAACGGTCCCGCAGCTGCGAAGCCGTCACCACCTCGCCCCTCTCTGCCAGGCCCAGCGAGCCCGCCAGCAGCGCGAGAATGCCGGACGGTGTCCAGCCCGATGGGGCTAGGTCGGCCAGGGTGACCGCGCCGTCGCGTTTGGCCAGCCGGTGGCCGTCGGCGTTCAGGGCCAGCGGCACGTGCGCGTACGTCGGCACGGATAGCCCGAGCCGCTCCGCCAACCAGGCCTGGGTGACGGCCGAGGACAGCAGGTCGTCGCCGCGGACCACCTGGTCGACCCCGGATGCAGCGTCGTCGACGACGACCGCGAGGTTGTAGGCAGCCACCCCGTCCCCCCGGCGGACGACCACGTCGTCGACCGCGCCGCTGACCTGGCCGTGCAGCAGATCAGTGACCGTGACGATCGCATCATCGGCCCGGATCCGCAGCGCGGGCGTGCGGCCGGTACGGCGGCGCTCGGCCCGCTCGCCAGGAGTCAAGTTCCGACAGGTCCCCGGATAGCGCCTGGGTTCACCGTGCGGGGCCGACGCCGCCTCCGCGATCTCTCGTCGGGTGCAGAAGCACTCGTACGTCAGGTCGCCGAGCGCGGCCACCGACTCCGCGTACACCGTGGACCGCTCCGACTGCACCAGCACCGGAGGATCGAAGTCAAGCCCGAGAGCCTCGAGGTCGGCGCGCTGACTCTTGGCCACGCCCGCTCGGACCCGGCCGGCGTCGAGGTCCTCGTACCGCAGCAGGAATGCTCGACCGGTGGAGCGCGCGAACAGCCAGGCCAGCAACCCGGTCCGGAGGTTCCCCAGGTGCAGGTCGCCAGTGGGGCTGGGCGCGTACCGGCCGGCGCCGGAGCCCGCGCGGTTCATCGGAAACCCTTTCGATTGCTGGTAGCGTGGCGCGTCGGCACGCCGGGAGTTGAGCATGACATCACGCAAGACGGAGAGAATCCTCAACCTCACGATCTGTCTGTTGGTGTCGGGCCGTTACCTGCCCAAGAGCCAGATCCGGGAGGCGGTCGAGGGCTACCACGATCTGTCCGACGCTGCGTTCGAGCGCACCTTCGAGCGGGACAAGGACGAGTTGCGGGCGCTGGGTGTCCCGATCGAGGTCGGCTCCTTCGACCCGTTGTTCGACGACGAGCCCGGCTATCGGATCAAGCCGTCGGAGTTCGAGCTGCCGCCGGTCGAGCTGGACGCCGACGAGGCCGCCGTGGTCGGGGTCGCGGCCCGGGTCTGGCAGCACGCCAGCGTGGCGGAGTCCACCCAGAGCGCGCTGGCCAAGCTCCGAGCCGCCGGGGTCGAGCCGGACACCTCCCAGCTGGCCGCGCTGGAACCGTCGGTCCAGGCCCGCGAGGAGTCGTTCGAGCCGCTGTGGACCGCGGTGTTGGATCGCGTCCGCGTGTCGTTCACCTACCGCGGCGGTGACAGACGCACCCTCGAGCCGTGGGGGATGACCGCCTCCAAGGGTCGCTGGTACGTGATCGGCCGGGACACCGACCGGCAGGCCACCAGGATGTTCAAACTGACCAGGATCACCGACAAGCCGCGGCGGGTGTCCAAGGTGGGCGCCTATCAGGTGCCCGACGATCTTGACCTGCGCACGCTGGCCCGCTCGCTCGCTCCACGGGAGCCGAACCGGACGGCACTGGTCGCGGTCCGGTCGGGTAAGGGTCCGACGCTCCGCCGCCGCGGAACGCTTTCGGAGGACGCTGAGGTCGGCGGGGTGCAGCTTCCGGTGGGCTTCGAGACCCTGACGGTCCGCTTCTCCGACCTCCGCACGGTGGCGGAGGAGATCGTCCGCTACGGAGCGGACGCCATCGTGCTCGATCCGCCCGAGCTGCGCGAGCGGGTGCTGCAGATGCTGTCTGCGGTCGCCGAGACCGTGGACCGGGTGTCGGAGTCCGACGACGAACGGGTGTCGGCATGATGACCTCCCGGGCCCAGGTGCGCCGCCTGCTGGCCCTGGTGCCGTACCTGCGCGAGCACGACGGCGCCCCGCTGAACGAGGTCGCGGCAGCCTTCGGTATCAGCCCCGTCACCCTGCGGGCGGACCTGGACGTGCTGTGGATGTGCGGGATGCCGGGGCTGACCCCCGGCGACCTGATCGACATCGACATGGACGCCGTCGACGGCGAGGGCGTCATCCACCTGTCGAACGCGGACTACCTGCCGCGACCGCTGCGACTGTCTGCGGACGAGGCGCTGGCCCTGGTGCTCGCGTTGCGGACACTGCGGGGGATCGCCGGCCCGGGCAAGCGGGCCGCCATCGACTCGGCCCTGGGCAAGCTCGAGTCGGTGGCCGGCAGCCAGGCGCACTCCGAGCAGGCGGCGGTGCTGGTGCAGGGGGCCCGGGACGAGATCCAGGGGAAGGTGACCGACGCGCTGCAGCGGGGCAAGCGGCTCGACCTCACCTACGACGTGGCCACGCGAGCGGAGACCACTCGCCGTCAGGTCGACCCGCTGCGGGTGTTCGTTCTCGACGGTTACGGCTACCTCGAGGCGTGGTGCTACCTGGCCGGCGGGCTGCGCACCTTCCGGCTGGACCGGATCGCCGCCGTCGAGGTCACCGAGGACGACGCCGCCGAGCACGAGGTCGTGCTGCGCGACCTGTCCGCGGGGTGGTTCGACACCCTGGCCGACGCCCCGTCGGTGACGCTGGAGCTGGACCCGCCGGCCGCCTGGGTCGCCGAGTACTACCCGACCGAGCAGGTCAGCCCTCGGCCCGACGGCGGCTTGGTGGTGACCCTGCGGGTGACGCACCCGGCGTGGTTGGAGGGCATGTTGCTGCGGCTGGGCGGCCATGCTCGGGTGCTGGACCCGGTCGGCGCCGGCGACTCCGCGGCGCAGGTCGCGCGGGAGGCGTTGGACCAGTACGCGGCGCTCGGCCTCGCCTGACCCGGTGCGGCTCGATCCTCAGCCGGAGGGGCGTGACGAAGGGCGCAGGGCGCACGGAGCGTAGGCTGCCTCGGTGCTCCACCACCGTCTGCGAACCGCCCGATGATGTGGGTGCTGATCTACCTGGCTATCGCCGTTGCCGGCCTGGTGATGGTGGCCTGCTTCGCCGTCTGGTTGTGGCGCACGGCGATCGCGCTGCTCCGGGAGGCCGGCGTGCTGATGGAGCAGGCCGATCAGCTGGCCGGGCTGCTCGGCCAGCTGGGGGCACCGGTGGACTCAGCTCCTGCGACGCGACAGCGAAGCGGCGTCGACCACGACGACGCCGAGCGCGACCTCGACTTTGACCTCACCCGCCGACAGGCGACGTAGGATGGCCGGTGACCCAGCCATTGGGCCGGTTCACCGTCGAAGCTGAATCCGTACGAAAGAAGGATGAGATGTTCCCAGTCCCGCAGGCCATGTTCGGACTCGGCGTGCCCGAGCTGCTGATCATCCTGGCGGTGGTTCTGTTGCTGTTCGGTGGCTCACGGCTCGCCGGTCTCGGCAAGAGCACGGGTCGCGCGCTGAAAGAGTTCAAGGAGGAGACCAAGGGTCTCAAGGCCGAGGGCAGCACGACTGACGAGATCAGCGGCACCACCCAGCCGCCGGCCAGCCCGCCCGGCCCGCAGCAGCCGATCCAGGATCCGGCACCGAACGACGTCCGCAAGGACAACTGAGCATCGACTGACCGTCGTTCCCAGACTCCTGTGGCTCTCACCATCATGGGTCGGCCGGTTCGCCTGAACCTGGACTGGCTCAAACCGCCGCCCACGCCGCCGGACGGGTCGATGACCCTGTTCGAGCACCTGCGCGAGCTGCGCTACCGGTTGGTCATCGCGGTCGGGGCGATCCTGATCGGGATGATCGTCTCGGCGTTGTTCTACCCCCAGCTGTTCGACATCCTGCGTCACCCGTACGACGTCGCCATCGCCAACCTCAAGGAGAAGAACCCCGACCAAGTCACCGACCTGGTGAACCTGGGGCTGACATCGCCGTTCACGCTGGCCCTGAAGGTCTGCATGGTATCCGGGTTGGTGCTCACCTCGCCGATCTGGCTCTACCAGCTCTGGTCGTTCATCGTCCCGGGCCTGCTGGCCAAGGAGAAGAAATGGGCGATGATCTTCATCGGGACGGCGACCCCGCTGTTCATCGCCGGTGTGGTGGTCGGCTACCTGATCATGCCCAAGGGCATCACGGTGCTGCTCAGCTTCACCCAGGACGGCGTCGCCAACCTGCAGAACATCAACGACTTCCTGTCCTTCATGCTGCGGCTGATGATCGTCTTCGGGATCGCGTTCTTGATCCCGCTGGTCGTCTTGATGCTCAACATCGTGGGCGTGGTGAAGGCGAGCCAGCTGGCCAAGGCCAGGATCTACGTTCTCTTCGGCACCTTCGTGTTCGGCGCCGTCGCCACGCCGTCGACCGATCCGTTCTCGATGCTGGCGCTGGCCATCCCGATGGGTGGGCTCTTCCTGGTCGCGGAGGCGATCGCGCACGTACTGGACCGACGCAAGGCCAAGCGGCTCGCGGCCGGAGACGGAGAGATCGTGCTGCACGACAAGGCGCTCGACGACCTCGACAAGACGAAGGACTGAGCCATGGCCCCGCTGCATCCCCGCGCCCGGCGCTCCGCGCTCAGGAAGCCGCGGACGTGAGCGCGGCCACCGAGCCGGGTGGTCGCTGGGAGGGTCCGGGCAGCATTGCGCTCGTGGTGAACCCCTCGGCCGGCAAAGGGCGGGCGCAGCGTCTGCTGCCGGAGGTCGCAGGTGTGTTCCGCGATGCCGGGCACACCGTGCAGGTGATGCTGAGCCGGTCGGTCGACGAGGCCGAGGAGATGGCCGTCGATGCGGTCGAGCACGAGGTCGGCACGCTGGTCGTGATGGGCGGCGACGGGATGATGCACCTCGGCATCAACGTCGTCGCCGGCCGGGCGGCGGTCTCGAACCTCGGCATGATCCCGGCTGGTACGGGCAACGACCTCTGCCGTGGGTTGGGCCTGACCGGAGCGGACCCGTTGGCTGCGGCGCGGGCGATCGCGTTCGGACCGCCGCGTCCCATCGACGTGCTCAAGGTCGGCGACCGCTATGTCGGTGGCGCCGTGGCCACCGGGTTCGACGCTCTCGTGAACGCCCGGGCCAATGCCATGACGCGTCCGAAGGGGACTTTGCGCTACGCGATCGCCGCGCTGGTCGAGCTGGGTTCGTTCCAGCCGCTGCCGTACCGGTTGACCATCGACGGCGAGGTCAGCGAGTTCGACGGGATGGCCGTGGCGGTCGGCAACAGCCCCTACTACGGCGGCGGCATGAAGGTGTGCCCGGCCGCCGACCCGGCCGACGGGCTGCTCGATCTGACCATCATCCACAGCGCCAGCCGCGTCAAGATGCTGCGACTGCTGCCGGAGATGTTCTCTGGCCGGTTCGTCCGCGACCCCGCCGTCGAGCAGGTCCGCGCCCGCACCGTACGGGTGGAGCGTCCCGACCTCGCCGCGTACGGCGACGGCGAGGCGCTGACACCCGGCCCGCTGGACATCGAGGTCCGCCCCGGCCTGCTCTGCGTGTTCGCCCCCTGACGACTTTTGCACTGCAATCCACAGCTGGCGTGGTTTTCGCTCCAAAAGATCGGGTGGGTAGCGTGACGGGCATGGTCGACCGTCCAGATCCCTCCGTCGGACCGCTCGATCAGCAGATCGGATCCGAGTCCGACAGGCCGAGCCCGGCCGAGGCGTACCAGCGCTTCCGGAACGGCCAGGCCACGCCCGAGCTCACCGCCTTCGCCGACGGGTACGGATTCATCTTCGACGACTACCAGCGCGAGGCGTGTGCGCACCTGGAGGGCGGGTCCGGAGTGCTGGTGGCTGCTCCGACCGGCGCCGGCAAGACCATCGTCGGCGAGTTCGCCGTCTGGCTGGCGCTGCAGCGAGGCCGCAAAGCGTTCTACACGACTCCGATCAAGGCGCTGTCGAACCAGAAGTACGCCGACCTGGTCCGCCGGCACGGATCAGCCAATGTCGGCTTGCTGACCGGTGACTCGACGATCAACTCCGAGGCGCCGGTGGTGGTGATGACCACCGAGGTGCTGCGGAACATGATCTACGCCGGCTCGGCGACCTTGGACAAGCTCGGCTTCGTGGTGATGGACGAGGTGCACTATCTCGCCGACCGGTTCCGCGGGGCGGTCTGGGAGGAGGTGATCATCGGGCTCGCGGAGTCGATCCAGCTGATCGCCCTCTCGGCCACGGTGAGCAACGCCGAGGAGTTCGGCGACTGGCTGTCTGAGGTGCGCGGCGAGATGGCCGTGGTCGTCTCCGAGCGGCGGCCGGTGCCGCTGTTCCAGCACGTGCTGGTCGGCAAGCGGCTGTACGACCTGTTCGCGGACGAGGCGCCCACCGCCGTCGCGCTGCCGAGCCAGGCCGGCGCAGAGGTGAACCCCGCGCTGGTCAAGGTCAGCAAGGAGGAGGCGCGGCACGTCCGCGACGACTCACGCCGGCCGCGTGGACGCAGCGGCAAGGGCAAGCGAGCGGTCGCGTACGGCAGCGGCCAGTACGGTGGTGCGGCCCACCGGTCGCACACCGACGCTCGCGGCGGGCGACCCCGCTCGCTGACGGTGGCGTCGCGGCCCGATCTCGTCCAGGCGCTGGACGCGGAGGCGCTGCTGCCGGCGATCGTGTTCATCTTCTCCCGACAAGGATGCGATGCCGCGGTCGGACAGCTGCTCGCGTCGGGGATCAGGCTGACCAACGCCGAGGAGCGCGCCCAGCTGGCCGAGATCGCCGATCGGCACGTGGTCGGACTGTCGGCCGCCGACCTGCTGGCCCTGGACTACGACAGGTTCGTCGAAGCACTGCAGCGGGGGATCGCGGCTCATCACGCCGGCATGCTGCCTGCCTTCAAGGAGGCCGTCGAGGAGGCCTTCGTGAAAGGCCTGGTCAAGGTGGTGTTCGCCACCGAGACGCTGGCCCTGGGCATCAACATGCCGGCCCGCAGCGTGGTGCTGGAGAAGCTGGTCAAGTACAACGGCGAGACCCATGCCGACATCACCCCGGGCGAGTACACCCAGCTGACCGGTCGCGCCGGACGTCGTGGCATCGACGTCGAGGGTCACGCCGTGGTGGTCTGGCAACCGGGGCTGGATCCGAGGGCGGTGGCCGGCCTGGCGTCGCGGCGGACGTACCCGCTGAAGAGCTCGTTCGCGCCGACCTACAACATGGCGGTCAACCTGGTCGGCGCGGTCGGACGGGACCGGGCGAGGTCGCTGCTGGAGCAGTCGTTCGCGCAGTTCCAGACCGACCGGTCGGTGGTCGGGACGGCCCGCTCGCTGGCCCGCAACACCGAGGCGATCGCCGAGCTGTGGGCCAAGGCCGAGTGCGATCGCGGCGACTTCGAGGCGTACGCGCGGCTCCGGGCCGAGATCTCGCAGGTCGAGGCCGAGGCGAGCCGGGAACGCAGCGCTGACCGGCGGGCCGAGGCCACCCAGCTGCTGCTGACCCTGGTGCCGGGCGACATCATCCGGGTGCCGAGCGGCAAGAACCAGGGCTGGGCGGTGGTCATCGACCCCGACACCCGGGCTGGAGACCGGGACAACCCGCGACCGCTGGTGCTGACCGAGGACCGTCACGTGCGCCGGCTGTCGTTGGTGGACTTCCCGGTGCCGCCGCCGATAGCGGGGCGGATGCGGGTGCCGAAGCACTTCAACCCCAAGGAGCCGGCCTCGCGCCGCAACTTGGGCGCCGCGTTCCGCTCCAAGCTGGCCGAGATCGACCTGAACCCCCAGCGACACCGAGCGGCACGAGTCAGTGCCGAGGTCGCCGAGCAGATCGACGACCTGCGTGACCGGTTGCGCCGGCACCCCTGCCACAGGTGCCCCGATCGTGAGTCGCATGCCCGGTACGCGGAGCGGGCGCTGCGGCTGGAGCGGGAGAACGAGCGTGCCCAGGCGAAGGTGTCGTCGCGAACCAACACGATCGCCACCCAGTTCGACAAGATCTGCACCGTCCTCGGCTCACTCGGCTACCTGGGCGGGGAGTCCGGGAACGAGGTGACGCCCGAGGGTCGGATGCTGGCTCGGATCTACGCCGAGCTCGACCTGGTCGCGGCGGAGTGCATCCGGTCCGGCCTGTTCGACGACCTCACTCCGGCACAGCTGGTCTCGGTGCTGGCGTCGTTGGTGTACGAGACACGGCGCAGTGACGACCACTGGCGCAAGCCCCGGATGCCCGACCTGGTCACCGAGAACGCGATGACAGGTGTCCGGCGGATCTGGCGTGAGGTGTCGTTGGTCGAGCGCGACAACCGGCTGCCCCGCGGGCCCGAGCCGGACATCGGATTCAGTCAGTCGGCGTACGGCTGGGCATCCGGCCGACCGTTGGCCGAGGTGCTGGCCGACGGGCACCTGACCGCCGGCGACTTCGTCCGCTGGGTCCGGCAGGTGCTCGACTTCGCAGGGCAGGTCGCCGATGCGGCGGGTCCTGGTCAGGTGCGCGACACCGCGCGCTCGGCGGTTCGCGCCATGCGACGAGGGGTCGTGGCGTACTCGCCGGACGATCAACTGGGGGACGAGCTGACGGCGGAATGATTCTCCGTTCGTCCGGCGCGCGGTGATAACGATTCACTCACAGCCGGACATCGATTCCGCAACCTGGGTTGTCTCGACCCTGAGAGCGGGTTCACGATCGTCTTCATCGCCGACGATATCCAGGAGTCCGTCATGCCCTCGCACTGTCCGCCGCTGCTGCGGCGACTGGTCGTGGCGCTGTGCGCGGTGCTCCTCGGACTGAGTGCCGTGCTCGTCGGGTCGACTGCTGCGGCGTACCCGTACGCCGGTGGGAGCGGTCCACGGTTGGTTGTGCCGACCGAGGTGACGTTCCTTCGCGGCCAGCCCGGGCAGTCGTACGTCATTGAGGCCGATGGCGACCCGGTGCCGGCCATAGGCGTCGACCGGTTGCCCGCCGGCTTGCACCTGATCGCGCACGCGGACGGGAGCGCCACCATCGCGGGAACGCCGACCGGTCCGGTCGGTCCCACGGACGTGCAGGTGCGTGCGCAGAGCGATGCCGGTTCGGTGGTCCAGACGCTGACGGTGACCATCCAGCAAGCCCCGTCGTTCGCCGATCCGGCACCGATCGTGTTCGCCGTTGGTGAGTTCGCGGGTGCGGTGATCCGGACCGTGGGTTACCCCGCACCGAGCATCGGGCTGGAGGGCGACCTTCCGCTCGGGCTGACGTTCGTCGACAACAGCGACGGCACGGCGACGATCACCGGAACGCCGGTCGACGGCCCGCTGTCGACGCCCATCACCCTGACCGCGGTGAACGTGGTGGCGGACGCGTCGTTCACCACCGACGTCCGTGTCGTCGTCCGGCGTCCGAACCTGACGGGCAGTCCGGTCGTCACTGTCCGGTCCGCCGGCCCGCAGCGGGAGCCCTGACCCCGCGGCCAACCGGAGCGTCCTGACCCGCGCCTCAACGGCGAGGCGCGGGTCAGGGTGATTCACTCGGTGCGGATCTCGCGGGAGTTCCGGCGCCTCCTGCGGGAGGTGCGGGCGACCTGTCCGCGGCCTGCGTCGACCAGTCGCCGGATCGCGGCCGCGCTCGGCCCGCGAGCTTTGGTGGGCCCCTACGGCCGACGTCACTGGCGGGGCGCGCTCGGCGGCGGGCGCGTAGGTTCAGGACATGGTCCGAAGCATCGCCACCAACACCTCCGTCGATCTCGCCGAGCTGCTCGACTTCGTCCGGCCCCGGCACCACTTCCTGCTGGCGACCACCCGGCGGAACGGCCGACCGCAGCTGTCACCGGTGTCGGGAGGAGTCGACTACGACGGCCGGCTGGTGATCTCCAGCTATCCGGGCCGGGCGAAGGCGGTCAACGCCGAGCGGGATCCACGCGTGTCGGTCTGTGTGCTGTCCGACGACTGGAACGGTCCTTGGGTGCAGGTCGACGGTGACGCCGAGGTGCTGCACATGCCGGAGGCGGAGGACTCCCTGGTCGAGTACTTCCGCTGTATCTCCGGTGAGCACCCCGACTGGGACGAGTACCGTGCCGCGATGCGGCTGCAGAACAAGTCGCTGATCCGGGTCACCCCGACCCGCTGGGGTCCGATCGCCACCGGCGGCTTCCCTGAGGATGTCGCCGCCCGGCTCGACGCCCAGGGTTGACACTGCTCAGGGCGCGTGAAGGTGCGGCCCTTCGACTCGTGAACGTACGTGCGCTGAGCTTGTCGAAGCGCAAGCGCGACCCTTGGACGTGCTTGTGGGCGCGTCTCGGGCGGCCCTTCGACAGACTCAGCTGGCCTGTGACACCGTCGACATGTTGAAGTCCGGCAGCCGGATCGGTGGCATGGCTGTGCGGTTGAAGTAATCGTTCCATTCCCGGCAGAGGACCTTCTCGGTGCGGCCGACCTCGGTGATGCGCCCCAACAGCTCCAGCGGTGACTCGTTGAACCGGAAGTTGTTGACCGCTGCGGTGACCTGGCCGTCTTCGACCAGATAGACCCCGTCCCGGGTCAGACCGGTGAGCAGCAGCCGCTCCGGGTCGACGTCGCGGATGTACCACAGGCAAGTGAGCAGCAGCCCGCGCTCGGTGCTCGCCACCATCTCCGCCAGGGAGGCTGTGCTGCCACCGTCCAGAATCAGGTTGTCGACCGGTGGTGTCGCCACCCGGCCCGTCTTCGCAGCCCAGGCCCGGTTGCGGATCAGCTCCTGCCACACCCCGCCGGACATCCAGTCGACCGGTCCGATCGGCATCCCGAGATCGAAGGTGAACGAGGTCCCATCCACGCCGTCGGACGCGGCGACGAACGGGACGCACTCCAGTCCCACGTATCCCGGGTCGGAGTACAGCCGCAGCGGCAGGTCGGACATCCGGGTGCCGATCTTCGTCCCGCCGCCCGGGTTCGCGTACGCGTTCTGGCCCTCCTCGGCGTCCCTGGCAGAGGCCGACCAGTACGCGTAGATCATCAGATCGGCGACCGGCCCGGGCGGCAGGATCGTCTCGTACCGGCCCGGCGGTAGGTCGATCCGTCGATCTGCCCAGCGCAGCCGATCGCCCAGCTCGCCGGCCAGCGCCACGACGTCGACGTCGGTGAAGTCACGGCTGGCGGCGCCCACCCAGGCCGATCGGCTGCCGTCGCTCGACTTGCCATTGAGCTCCAGCCGCCCGGTGGGCTCGACGCCCCGCAGGCGCAGTCCGGTCGTGCTGCCCAGATACGCCGTGGTGACGGTGTGCTCGGCGAACCCGTACAGCTTCTGGTCCCGGGTCGCCGTCTCCGCGAACGACGCCCCGAGATCGCGGGCCACCTCGGCCAGCACCTCGATCGTGGTGCCTGCCGGCTCGGCGCCGAAGTCCTCGCCGGAGCCCCACGCCTCGACCAGGTCGGCGGCATCCGGCGATGGTGGCGCCGACTGCGCCGCCGCCTCGGCCGCGGCCACGAGATCGGGCACGTCAGCCGGGTCGGACACCTGCCGGCTGACTCTCGCGGCCGCCGTCCCACCGTCGACCGCCGCGGTCGCGACCACCGTCAGCACGGTGCTGGTCATCTCGCCGTTGGTGGTCAGCGCGTTGCCGGCCCACCGGAGGTTGGTCTCGGCGTGCTCCAGCGCGCACGCCACGGTCGGGCCGCTCGCCGCGGTCAAGGCCCGTTCGACCAGCTCTGCTGCGCGACTGGTGCTCATGCCTGACCTCCCTCGGCCTGGGTGTTCAAGATGTTGACTCCCCGGAACAGCGCGGATGGTGCACCGTGCGAGACCGGCGCCACCTGACCGGGCTGCCCTTTCCCGCAGTTCAGCGCTCCGCCCTGCAGGTAGGTGTCCGAGCCGCCCACGGCCTCCATCGACCGCCAGAAGTCGGTGGTGGTCGCCTGGTAGGCCACGTCCTTGACCTGACCGGCGAGGCGACCGTTCTCGATCCGGAAGAATCGCTGGCCGGTGAACTGGAAGTTGTACCGCTGCATGTCGATCGACCACGACTTGTCCCCGACGACGTAGAGGCCGCGCTGGACGCGGCCGATCAGCTCCTCGGTGGAGGTCGGCTCCGGTCCCGGCTGCAACGAGACGTTCGGCATCCGCTGCATCGGGATGTGCCCGGCGGAGTCGGCGAACGCACAGCCGTTGGAGCGATCGAGTCCGCGGAGGGCAGCCATCTGCCGGTCGAGCTGGTAGCCGACCAGGACCCCGGCGGAGATGATGTCGAACCGCTGCGCCTCGACCCCTTCGTCGTCGTACCCGATCGTGGCCAGGCCGTGCTCGGCCACCCGATCGCCGGTGACGTTCATCACCGCACTGCCGTACTGCAGCGTGCCCAGCTGGTCGACGGTGGCGAACGAGGTGCCGGCGTAGGCCGCCTCGTAGCCGAGAGCGCGGTCCAGCTCGGTGGCGTGGCCGATCGACTCGTGGATGGTCAGCCACAGGTTGGTGGGATCGATCACCAGGTCGTAGCGGCCGGCGTCGACGGAGGGGGCCGCGACGTGCTCGGCCAGCAACGAGGGCAGCTCGGCGACCTCGGCGTCGAAGTCCCAGCCGGTGCCCGAGAGGTACTCCCAACCGCGGCCGACCGGCGGAGCGACGGTCGACATGGTGGCGAACCCGGCGTCGGTGACCGCGATCGCCGTGAGTCGGGGCAGTTGCCGGATCCGTTGCTGGGTGGTCGTGGTGCCGGACAGGTTGGCGAAGTACTTGTTCTCCTGCACCAGGTCCAGGCTGGCGCTGGTGTGGCTGACGCCGTCGGCGTCGAGCAGCCGGCCGATCAGCTCGAGCATCCGAGCACTACGCTCTGCATCGGGCACGTCGAACGGGTTGACCTCGTACGCCGAGACCCACTCAGCACTCGCGTGCACCGGCTCGTCGGCCAGCTCAACCCGGTTCGGCGTGAGCGGGCGAGACACCCTCGCCGTGGCCACCGCCCGCTCCGCCAAGGCCGCTGCAGTGTCGGCGGTCAGGCTGATGCCGGCGGCGAAGCCCCAGACTCCGTCGTGAATCACCCGGACCGACAGGCCCAGCCCGATGTCGTCGCTGCTGGACTCCAGCTCACGATCACGGAAGCTGCGTGACGACTGACGGGTCCGCTCGATCCTCACGTCCGCGTGGCTGCAGCCCAGGTCACCGGCGCGGGACAGTGCCGCATCGGCCAGTGCCTGCAACGGCAGCGCCGCGAAAGTCTCGTCGATCCTGCTCACCGGGCCGACCCTAACGCGAGGGACCGACATCCTCGTCGAGACGCTGCTCCAGCTCCTCTAGGGCAGCCCGGATGGCCCGTAACTCCTCGGCCGAGTGCCGGTCCGAGAGGTCGTCGAGCATGAAGCGCAGCGCCCATGCTCGGGCCCGATCCTGTACGCCGTCCCAGCCGCTCTCCTGCCGCCAACCCTCCACCAGAGCCCGACAGCGTGCGTCCTGCTGCCAGGCAACGGCCTGCGGGTCTGCCGTGAGGATCGATGCGGTTCGGGCCAGCTCGAGCTCAGCCGGCCCTACCGCGGCGTTGGCCCAGTCCAGGAGGGCCACCACCTGCCCGCTCGGATCGACCAGCACGTTCAGCGGATGGAGATCGAGATGCAGCAGCACCGGCGCCACCCCGTCCACCGCTTCCCCGTTCACCGCTTCCCCGTCGACCGCGGCCTCGTCGACCGGCGGCACCCCTGCGGGAGCCGGCACGGTGGCCAGCCGCCGGTGCAGGGCGCCGCAGCTGGTGCCGCGCCGGAACGCCTCCGCCACCGAGCAGTCGGCCACTTCGGCGGCCGGAACCCCGGCAATCCGCGTGAGGAGCAGACCGGTCTGGTCGCCCAGATCGACCCGGTCGACGACCGCCGGCACCGGCACGACTGCCGAGGCCGCCTCCGCCGCAGCCAGCTCCTTGTCGATCCTGGTGCGCGGTCCGACCCGCAGCACCTGGTCGCCGACCGCCCACACTGCGCCGGTGGCCCCGCCGAGCGGCTGCGGTATGGCCCGGAGACCCAGTGCAGCCACCATCCGCTCGAGCAGCGACGTGTCCACGAGCCCACTCAACCACCGACAGGCGCCGAGCCCGTACGGCATCCGGACCCGGGTCCAACCTGCTCACGTGCGTGAGCGGGCCTGGATAGGCTGCGCCCCATGAGTGTGGCCGTCCGCGTGATCCCTTGTCTGGATGTGCACGACGGTCGGGTCGTCAAGGGCGTCAACTTCGTCAACCTCCGCGACGCCGGCGATCCGGTCGCGCTGGGTGGGGTGTACGACGCGGAGGGCGCTGACGAGCTGACCTTCCTCGACATCTCCGCCTCGGTGGAGGGCCGCGAGACCACCCTGGACGTGGTCCGCCGGACCGCCGAGACGGTGTTCATCCCGCTCACCGTCGGCGGCGGGGTCGGCAGCGTCACCGACGTCGACCAGCTGCTGCGAGCCGGTGCCGACAAGGTGGCCATCAACACCGGCGCGATCCGTCGACCCGAGGTGATCTCCGAGATCACCCACCGGTTCGGCAACCAGGTCCTCGTCCTCTCCGTCGACGCCCGGCGTGCCCTGGACCACCCCTCCGGCTTCGAGGTGACCACCCACGGTGGCCGCAGGAGCGCCGGCCTCGACGCCGTCGCCTGGGCGCAGCGCGGCGTGGATCTGGGGGTGGGAGAGATCCTGCTCAACTCGATGGATGCCGACGGCACCACCGCCGGCTTCGACCTGGAGCTGATCGCGGCGGTGCGCGCCGTGGTGGACGTTCCGTTGATCGCGTCCGGTGGCGCTGGTCGGGCCGAGGACTTCCCGCCTGCGGTGGCCGCCGGCGCCGACGCCGTACTGGCGGCGAGCGTGTTCCACTTCGGTACGCTCCGGGTCGCCGACGTGAAACAAGCGCTGGCCGACGCGGGTCACCCGATCCGGATGCCCTCGGTCGTCAGCGCGTAGAGGATCCAGGAGAACCGAGTGGGCGACATCGTGGTCTGGCTGCCGTACGCCACACCGCAGGAGGCGGCGGAGCGGATCGGCGGCCTGCCCGACGGCGTCCGGGTCGACTGCTACCGCGCCGACGGCGACGACTACCCGGACTCGATCGAGGACGTGCAGTACTACGTGATCCCGTACATGAGGGGGGAGGAGACACTCGAACGGGCCGGCGAGATGACCAGCCTGCGAGTGATCCAGACGTTGACCGCGGGATACGAGAACTTCCTGCCGTCCGTCCCGGATGGCGTGACCCTCTGCAATGCGTCCGGGGTGCACGACGCCAGCACGGCCGAGCTGGCCCTGGCCCTGACGCTGGCCAGCGGTCGGCACCTGGACGCCTTCGCCCGGCAGCAGCGGGAGGGTCGATGGGACCCGATCTTCGGCAGCGCACTCGCCGACAAGCGGGTGCTGATTCTCGGCTACGGCCGGATCGGTGAGGCGATCGAACGACGGCTGGCCGGCTTCGAGGTCGCCTCGATCACCCGGGTCGCCCGCCGCGGCCGGGATGGCGCGCCGAAGGTGCATGCCACCTCCGAGCTGCCCGGGCTGATCCCGGACGCTGACGTGGTGATCGTCATCGCACCGCTCACCCCCGACACCGAGGGCATGATCGACGCCGAGCTGCTCGCGCTGATGCCCGACGACGCGCTGCTGGTCAACGTGGCCCGGGGCAAGCTGGTCGACACCGACGCCCTGGTGGCCGAGACCGGCTCCGGCCGGCTGCGGGCCGCCTTGGACGTCGCCGACCCCGAACCGCTGCCTTCCGATCACCCGCTCTGGCAGATCCCGAACGTCCTGATCTCCCCGCACGTCGGCGGCGCCAGCTCGGCGTTCTGGCCGCGGGCCGACCGACTGGTCGCGGCCCAGCTCCGCCGCTTCGTCGCGGGCGAACCACTCGACAACGTCGTACGGGAAGAAAGCACGTGACCACTCCGCGTGTTGGGTCTGTCGTAAGGCCGCGCCCTGAGCCTGTCATAAGACCGCGCCCTGAGCCTGTCGAAGGGCGGTCTTCGACAGGCTCAGACCACGTTGTGTCCTCGACAGGGTCAGACCACGGTCGCGAAGGAGAGCTGTGATGAATGACTGCATATTCTGCAAGATCATCGCCGGCGACATCCCGTCCCGGCAGGTGTACGCCGACGACACCGCGATCGCCTTCCTCGACCTCGGACCGTGGAGCCGCGGCCACACCCTCGTGGTGCCGCGCGAGCACGTCGCCGACCTGCTGTCCGATCCGCCCCAGCTCGGCACCATCGGCCCGGCGATCGACGCCACCGCGCGTCTGCTGGTCGACAAGCTGAACGCCGACGGACTCAACCTGCTCTCCTCGGCCAAGCCGGTCGCCGGCCAGGAGGTCTTCCACCTGCACGTGCACCTGATCCCGCGCTACACCGACAAGCCCGGTCTGGCGAACCTGATCGGGCCAGATCCCGCCGCGGCCGCCGACCTGGATGCCGTCCTCGCCGAGATCACCGCGTGAACCAAGCCACGTCGGCCACCGGCCTGCGCTTCGCCGACCCGGCACCGCGGCAGCCGATGCTGCGGTGGGTGGTCGAGCTCGCGCCCGCGTACCTGGTGTCGCTGCTGATCCTGCCCTGGGTCATCGCCCACGGCGTCGCGTGGCCGTGGCAGCCGTCGACCATCGACCTGCAGGTGTACGTGTACGCGGTCCACGACATGCTGGCCGGCAAGGACATCTATGTCACCACCACGCCGTACTGGAACCTCTACTTCATCTACCCACCGATCGCGGCGATCTTGATGGTGCCGCTGGCCGTCGGCCCGTACTGGCTGTGGCAGCTGATCTGGACCCTGCTGCTGGTCTGGGCGCAGCAGTCGGTACTGAAGCGCTGTGGGGTGCCGCGCGGCTGGGTGCTCGGGCTGATCGGGGTCGCGGTCGTGCTCGCCGTCGAGCCGATCCGGACCACGCTCGGCTACGGCCAGGTCAACACGATCTTGATGGCGCTGGTGGTGGCCGACCTGCTACCGGACCGTCCAGGCATCAAGCGACGGATCCCGCAAGGCAGCCTGATCGGGCTGGCCGCGTCGATCAAGCTCACCCCCGCGCTGTTCGTGATCTTCGCCTTCTTGCTCGGCAAGAAGCGCGTGGCCTGGACAGGCATCATCAGCTTCGGCGTCTTCACCGTGATCGGGGCGATCTTCCAGTGGTCGCAGACGTGGCAGTTCTGGTTCGGCCTGTCCGGGGGCAACACCCGGACCGCATCGCCGCTGTACGTCGGCAACCAGTCGCTGCTCGGGGTGGTGCACCGGCTGATCGGGGAGACGACCGCGCTCACCCTGCTGGGCCTGGCTGTCGGCGGCCTGATCGCGTTGCTCGGCACGGTGGTGGCCAGCCAGTGGTGGCGGGCCGGGGAGCAGGTGTTCGCGGTCGCCCTGGTCGGGCTGTGCACCTGTCTGGCCTCCCCACTCTCCTGGACCCACCACTACGTGTGGATCCTGCCGATGGGAGCCGCCGTGGTGCTGGGCCGGAACCTGCCGACCTGGGTGCGCTGGCTGGGCGGGGCCTGGGTCGTCTGGGTCTGTCTCTGCCTGCCGCTGGCCGTGCTCCCGTACGGCGGCGATCCCGAGCGCAGCTACAACGCGCTGCAGCAGGTGATCGCGAATCTCGGCCCGTTGCTCGGAGTCGCCCTGGTCGTCGGACTGGGTTGGCAGATGCTGGTCGCCCACCGGAAGCGCGAGGTCGCGGCGGTACATTGACGCCCATGGCTGTGTTCGATGTCGCGCTCCGCGCTCCGCGGTCATGAAGCTCCGCGAATCTCGCTCGTTCGTCACGTTTCGTACCGACGAAAAGCGTGTCGACACGAAACGCTCCTGCACTCCCGAGAGGCTCCGCCCATGACCCCCAGCACGATCACCGACGAGTCCGCCGCGCCCAACGCCGCCGAGAACGGTGTCGACATCAAGCCCCGCTCGCGGGTCGTGACCGACGGGCTCGAGGCCACCGCGGCGCGCGGCATGCTCCGCGCGGTCGGGATGGGTGATGAGGACTTCGCCAAGCCGCAGGTGGGCGTCGCCTCGTCCTGGAACGAGATCACCCCGTGCAACCTGTCGCTGGATCGGCTGGCCAAGGCGGTCAAGGACGGTGTGCATGCTGCCGGCGGCTACCCGCTGGAGTTCGGCACCATCTCGGTCTCCGACGGCATCTCGATGGGCCACGAGGGCATGCACTACTCGCTGGTCAGCCGGGAGATCATCGCCGACTCGGTCGAGACCGTGATGTCGGCGGAGCGGCTGGACGGCTCAGTCCTGCTGGCCGGCTGCGACAAGTCGCTGCCCGGCATGCTGATGGCGGCCGCGCGCCTCGACCTCGCCTCGGTGTTCCTCTACGCCGGCTCGATCATGCCCGGCCGGGTGGGGGACAAGGACGTCACCATCATCGACGCGTTCGAGGCTGTCGGCGCCTGCGTGCGGGGGCTGATCACCCGCGAGCAGGTGACCGAGATCGAGAAGGCCATCTGTCC
>DASQLI010000021.1:0-43787 GCA_035630075.1 Microlunatus sp. | reverse complement strand
GCCGGCAACAGCCCGTACGACTTCCCCGAGGAGAACTACGAGGCATCGTGGTCGAACCGGTTCGGGGTCGACGACCTGAACGAGATCGGGCGACGCGGTCTGGGCCTGGACTCCTGACGAGGGCGCACAGCGGTCGTGGTTGTGCCGGGAGCACCCGGCACGATCACGCACGATCTCCAGCAGCCGATCGGACGGCGCACGTCGTCACGGAGACGCCCTCGGCTGGCGCCGTCCGCGGGAGTGCGTACGCTGCCCGGCATGGGCACCGAGTTCGAGCACAAGCTGGTGGTTGTCGGCGAGGACTGGCGCAACGCCGTCATCGCCAGCAGCTCGCTGAGCCAGGCGTACCTGTGTGCGAAGCCAGGAATGACCATCCGGGTCCGCCTCGTCGACGACGCGCAGGCCTTCTTGACGATCAAGGGCACGCAGGTGGGCATCGGCCGGCCCGAGTACGAGTACGAGATCCCGGTCGATGACGCGCGCGCCCTGCTGGCGATGGTCACCGAGGGTTTCCCGATCAGCAAGACCCGGTACGAGCTCGGCGACCCGTGGGCCGGCTGGGTCGTCGACGAGTTCGCCGACGACAACGCGGGCCTGGTGGTGGCCGAGCTCGAGGTGCCGGCCGAGGACACGCCCTGGGAGGTCCCGGACTGGGCGGGGGACGACGTCACGTCCGACTTCCGCTACACCAACGCCGAGCTGTTCAGCCAGCCCTACTCGCAGTGGAGCCGAGGTGAGAACCCGAAGCGAGGATCATGATCACGTTCGGCCGCCGGTGACGCCCTGACCGGACCGACGCGGCACCTCACCCGTGTCGGGTGATGCAACAGGGTGGGACCGGTTCGACGATGAGCGCACCGAGGCGAACAAGAGTGAACGCCCTTCAGACGGGATCTGACACGCTGGTGCGGGTCGAGAGCTGCGCACGTCTGGGACCGCGGCCCGAGATCGGAGCATCGATGACCACCGCTATCGCGCACCCCCGGTTGGATCTGGCTGCACGCCGAGCTCTCGGCGAAGCAGCACGCGAGCGAGTGCCCGCGTCGCTCCATGCGAAATGGCTGCCGGCCCCCGATCGAGCAGACCCCGTCGACCTCCTGGTCGAGCAGAACGCGACCCGCGAAGCCGATCTCGTGCCTGTGCGGCACGGGAGGATGAGCGTGTCGCCGTTCACTTTCTACCGCGGCGCGGCGAGGCTGATGGCGGCCGATCTCGCGACGACGCCGACGGCCGGTCTCGAGGTGCAGCTGTGCGGTGATGCGCACCTGTCGAACTTCGGCGGCTTCGCCTCCCCGGAGCGGCAGCTGCTCTTCGGGCTGAACGACTTCGACGAGACCCTGCCTGGTCCGTTCGAGTACGACCTGAAGAGGATGGCCGCCAGCTTCGCCATCGCTGCGCAGAACAACCGGTTCAGCCTGGATGACGTCCGTGCCGTCAGCGCCGAGTCGGTCAAGGCGTACCGGACCGGGATGGCAGAGTTCGCCGAGATGCGCACCATGGACATCTGGTACGCGCACATGTCGGAGGCCGACATCCGGGAGGCCCTGCAGTCGATCAAGCAGACATCGTCCGACGAGCGGAAGGCACGCAAGCACAAGGCGGCCAAGGCGTCGACCGACGAGGCGAGAACCGGGCACGCCTCCTCGGTCGACAAGGCCATCAAGAACGCGGAGAAGACGATGCGCAAAGGACGGTCGCGCGACAGTCTGAACGCGCTGTCAAAGCTCGCCGAAGTCGTCGACGGCAAGCATCGGATCGTCAGTCGACCGCCGCTGGTCATCCCGCTGCGGGAGGTCGCCGCCAGCTTCGAGATGACCCAGCAGGAGGCCCTGAGCGCGGTCAGCGACCAGTTCGAGCGCTACCGCTCGACCCTGACCGGGGACCGGCGGCAGCTGCTCGAGAGATTCCGCATCGTCGACGTCGCTCGCAAGGTCGTGGGCGTGGGCAGCGTCGGCACCAGAGCGTTCATCGTGCTGCTCGAGGGCCGTGACAACCAAGATCCGCTCTTTCTCCAGGTCAAGGAGGCCAGCAGCTCGGTGCTGGAGGAGCACCTGCCGAAGAGCACCTTCCTCAGTGCTGGTGAGCGCGTGGTCGCGGGGCAGCGCTTGATGCAGGCGGCGTCGGACATCTTCCTCGGCTGGACGACCGGACTCGACGTGAGCCGGTCCTACTACTGGCGTCAGCTCCGCGACATGAAGACCTCGGTGCTGGTCGAGGGCATGGCGCCCTTCGGCCTGTCGTTCTACGCGCGCATCTGTGGCTGGACGCTCGCCCGCGCCCACGCGCGCTCCGGTGATCCGGTCGCGCTGGCTGAGTACCTCGGTGCCGGCAGCGCCATCGACGACGCCGTCGCCGACTTCAGCGTCCAGTACGCCGAGCAGAACCAGCAGGACTATCAGAGCTTCCTCACCGCCATCGCCAGCGGCCGCATCGAGGCCGTTCAAGGCGTCTGACCTCGGCGGAGGTGAACAGGGCGACGGTCGAGCCTGCACAGCAGCGGCCGGAGAGAAGAAGAACCCCTGGCCGACGGTGTCGGGCTTTCGTCCGACACACCCCGACCAGGGGTTTCCATTTGTAGCGGGGACAGGATTTGAACCTGTGACCTCTGGGTTATGAGCCCAGCGAGCTACCGAGCTGCTCCACCCCGCGTCGCGAGATGCAACGTTACGCGAAGATGTCGGCGCACCCAAATCCTGCGGTGAGATGTGCGTCACGCACCGACCCACCTGGGCCAGGCAGCGTGCAGGACGACAATGCCAGCGTGGACCAGCGGGTGCCGTGGCGCAGCATGAGGACGACCCTGGCCGGGTTCTGGCGCGGCCGGGACGTCGGCATCGTCTACGGCGTGATCGTGATCATCGCCAGCACCTGGATCGGACTGCACTCCGACCTGACCGTGCGCCGGCTTGTCGAGGATGTCAGCACGAATCTCGACAACATGCGATCGCATCCGGTCGCCGTGCTGGCCGCCAGCGCCTTTGTGGTCTCACCGCTCACTCAGCTCCTTCTGGTCCCGGTCGTGGTCGTCGTGTTCGGCATCGTGCAGCGTTGGCTGGGACGCACGGCGCTGATCGCCATCTGGGCGTTCGGGCACGTGGGAGCGACGTTGTTCGTGATGGCGATGGAGATCAACGCCCTCTACCGGGACCTCGCCCACTTCTCGATCGTGGCCAAGCCCGACGTCGGGGTCAGCTACGGCATGGCGGCCGCCATCGGACTGCTCTGCGCTCACCTCACCCCCCGCTGGCGACTCCCGTACGGTCTGGGCTGTCTCGTCGTGACCGGCGCCATGCTGGCCATCTGGCCGACCTTCACCTCCCTCGGACACCTGACCGCGATCGTGATCGGTCTCGGGATGGCGGCAGCGGTGCACGGCGCCGAGCGGGCGTCGGCGCGCCCCTGGTCGGCGGCACCGTCGGCGGCGGGTCGTAGCCTCGGCGCATGACGGCTACCACGGCCCGACCGGTCGCCTCAGGACCCCCCGGCCCCGAGGAGGCGACGACTGACGGCGTGCTCCGACGGATCGCCCGCCAGCTGGCGCCGTACAAGAAGGCGATGCTGCTGGTGGCGGTCGTGGTGCTGTGCTCCGCCGCACTGGCCTCGGTCGCGCCGTTCCTGACGAAGGCGGTCTTCGACGACGCCTTGTTCCCCGTCGACGGCGGTCCGGTGAACCTGCCGTTGCTGTGGTGGCTGTTCGCCGGCCTGGTCGCCATCCCGGTGGTCACCGCGCTGCTCGGCATCGGACAGAACTTCCTCACCAGCCGGATCGGCAACTCGGCGATGGCCGACCTGCGCAGTGACCTGTTCGCGCACCTGCAGAGGATGGAGCTGGCCTTCTTCACCGGCACCAAGACCGGAGCCATCCAGTCCCGGCTGGCCAACGACGTCGCCGGCGTCCGCACCGTGCTCACGGACACGGCGACCACGATCCTGCAGAACTCGGTGACCGTGATCGCGGCGTTCGTGGCCATGGTCCTGCTTTCCTGGCAGCTGACCGTCCTGACGCTGATCGTGATGCCGCTGTTCCTGGTCGTGCAGGTGCGGGTGGGTCGCCGGCGACAGCGGATCGCGCGCCGGACCCAGGAGTCGTTGTCGGAGATGACCGCGATCACCGAGGAGTCGCTGTCGGTGTCGGGCATCCTGCTGGCCAAGGTCTTCGGTCGAGGGCACGCCGAGACCGAGCGCTACCGCACGGAGAATCGCAACCAGACCCGGCTGCAGATCGAGGCCGCCATGACCGGTCGGACGTTCTTCGCGCTGGTGCAGACCTTCTTCGCCGTGACCCCCGCGTTGATCTATCTGGCGGCCGGTTACCTGATGACCGGCCGGATCGGCGGCGGCGAGGCGCTCACGGCAGGCACCTTGGTGGCCTTCACGACGTTGCAGGCCAGATTGCAGATGCCCTTGATGCAGCTGATGCGAGTCACTCTCGACGTGCAGACGTCGCTGGCGTTGTTCGGTCGCATCTTCGAGTACTTCGACCTGGAACCGGCGATCCTCGAGCGCCCCGACGCCCGACCCCTGGAGCGCACCGCCCACGGCGGACGAGTCGAGTTCGACGACGTGTGGTTCCGCTATCCGGAGCCGCGAGCATTGAGCGTGAGCCCCGTGGGACCGCGTTTCGGCCTCGCCGGCCCGGCCGACGCCGTCGACGGGGTCCGGTCGGCGTCGGATCGCCAGGACCAACCCGAGGCCGATGCCGACGACGAGCCGACCACTCCGCCCAGGGACTGGACCCTGGGCGGCATCAGCCTGATGATCGAGCCCGGTCAGCTTGCGGCCATCGTGGGGCCGTCCGGCTCCGGCAAGACCACCATGACGTACCTGGTGCCGCGGTTCTACGACGTCGACCGCGGTGCGGTCCGAATCGACGGGATCGACGTTCGCGACACGACCTTCGACTCGCTGGCGCAGTCGGTCGGCATGGTCACCCAGGAGCCGTACCTGTTCCACGGCACGCTGTTCGACAACATCGCGTACGCGAAGGCCGGCGCGACCCGGGCCGAGGTCGAGCAGGCGGCCCGCGATGCCAACATCCACGACCGGATCATGAGCTTCGCGGCCGGCTACGACACGGTAGCGGGGGAGCGCGGTTACCGGCTGTCGGGCGGCGAGAAGCAACGGCTGGCGATCGCGCGGGTGCTGTTGATGAATCCGCGGGTGCTGATCCTCGACGAGGCCACCTCGGCTCTCGACACCGAGACGGAGCGGCTCGTCCAGGAGGCCTTGGAGCGTGCCACCCAGGGTCGCACCACGATCGCCATCGCCCATCGGCTGTCGACCATCCGCAACGCCGACGTGATCTTCGGTCTGGAGGACGGCGTGCTGGTCGAGCAGGGCACCCATACCGAGCTGCTGGCTCGGGGCGGCCTGTACGCACGGCTCTACACCGAGCAGTTCGACCATGGCCGGGTGGAGGGTCGCTTCGCCGACGGGGTCGTCTACACCGACGGTGAGGTGTGGTGCGAGAAGCGCAGGGGTCGCCGCTCCGACATCGGCGTCTGAGCGAGGATCGGGCGCCTCGCAGCTATTCGGGACGCTGACGCCGCAACCCGATCAGCGTCGAGACGGCCCGACCCACCAACACCCCGAGGGCGATCCCGATCATGGTCACCACCGTCGTGATGAGCGTCGTGGTGCCGGCGTCGTCACCCGCGATCAGGGTCGCCACCCCCATCAGCCCGAGCGCGCCGGGCACCAGGATCCAGAACGCCGGGCTGAAGCTGACGATGGCCGGCGGTCCGCCGCGCTGCCGCGCCACGAGGTCGGCGACCGGGGTCATGGCCAGCGCCCCGACAAAGGCTGACAGCACCCCGCCGAGAAACAGCCCACCGAGCACCTGAGCGCCGTACGCCACGTACAGCACGATCAGGATCCAGCCCATCGAGCGTGGCCGGGCGCAGCGGTTCACCACGATGCCCACGCCGAAGGCGGCGACGGCCAACCACGGTCCGATCGTGCCGAGCGCCGGACGCGTCGTGGTCAGCTCCAGCTCGGGGACGCCGATCAGCAATGCCGGCCCGACGATCCCCAGTGCCAGCAGCAGCAGCTGGGTCGTCCCGGCGGCCAGCCGCCCGGCCCCCGAGATCATCTGACCGCTGGCTAGCTCGATCACCGCGGTGGTCAACAGTGCTCCCGGCAGCAAGGTGATCAAGGGAGCGATCAAGGTGGGCACGATGTCGGTGGTCCAGCCGAGTCGGGCGAGCAGGAAGACGGCCAGCGAGACGATGGAGGCCGAGGTCACGGTGACCAGTGCCTGGTAGCGAAGTGGCACCCGCTGGGCGAGCAGGCCCAGTGCCCCGGTGATCACCCCCAGCAGTCCCGAGATCACCATCCCCGGCCACGAGCTGCCGAGCAGCACCGCCAGTCCCATGGTGGCGAGCACCCCGCCGAGGAGCTGCACCAGCGGCGGGAACGGAGGTGGCTCGGCCCGGATCTGCTCGATCCGGTGGACGGCCTCGCGCGGATCCAGGCCCCGCCGGGACTGGGTGACGACGTCGTCGAGGGCCTCGATCTGGTGCAGCCGCAGCTGGACGCTGCCGGTGGCGACGGCGCCGGTCCGCAGTCCGGACCCGCTGCGCGCCGAGATCACCAGCACGGTGGGCATCGCGAGGATCTCGACGTCGGGCAGGCCGTGCGCCAGGGCGATCTGGCGCAGCTCGGACTGCACGTCGCTGACGTCGAAGCCGGCCTCGATCAACGCGTCGCCTGCGGTTGACATCAGCAGCAGCACGTCGTCCTCGGCGGCAGGCCGCTCGGGCAGCAGGGTCTGCTCGCCGACCGTCGTCGGCGTCCCCGACACAGTCAGCTCACGCAGCAGCAGACCGACCAGAACCAAGACGACGAAGGCGATGATCGCGGAGGTGAGGGAGACGGTCTCGGTGGTGCTCGCGGGCGGGGTCCCCGGCACCGTGATCACCGGCGTCGGGGTCGGTCTCCGGCTCGGGGTTGGGGTCGGCGTCGGAGTGCGGATCGACGAGGTCTGGGTGGGCGAAGGTGAGGGGGTCGAGCTGCCCTGAGCGGTCCGGGTCGGAGTGGGCTCGGGCGTCTGAGTGGCATCGGTCTGGGTCGGGGTCGCCGAGTCGGAGGTGGTGGGTGTGGGCTCCGGTGTCGCGGTCCCGGGAACAGTCGGCGTGCTGACGCCCGGCAGGGGATCGACCGGCGCCGGGGTGTCCGCCGCCGCCGGACTCAGCAGCAGCAGCGCGCCGAGCACGGCGAGCAGCAGCGCCGCACCTCCCCGTCGCTCGACCACTCGAGCACCGTAGACCGAGTCAGTCCATATCCGGCACGAGCGTGCGCGCGTCGACATAGTCCAGCCCGGTGAGCTCCATCAGGTCGACCAGCATCGACCGCGTTTGGGCCAGAATCACGACCGCGTTGATGCTGTCCGCCACCGGCAGGTGCGAGGAGTCCACGGCCACCGCGACCAGCTGCTTGCGGGCGGCCACCGGCAGCTTGCCCTCGTGCAGGTCGCCGGCCATTCGCTCGGCCTGAGCGGCGGTGCTCTCCAGCAGGTGCAGGTAGCCCTCCGGCACGCGGTCGCCCCGCCACACCGCGACCAGGCTCCGTCGCGCCAGCACTCGCAGGTTGCGGTGCGCGCGCCCCAGCGGCTCGGTCAGCTCGGCGTACGCTCGTGCAGAACCGAGCTGTCGGTGCCGGAAGGGACTGTGTCGCACCACCGCCAGACCCTCGTCGGCTGCGTCCTGCAGCGCCTTCAGCTGATCTTCGCCGGCCCTGGCCCGCTCGAGCACCTGGTCGGCGGCGCCGCGATCGATGGCCCGCAACGCGGCCGCTGCGGCCCGCAGGGTGGCGGCCATCTCCTGCAGCAGCTGGGCAGCCAGGATGCCGGGTTTGCGCAGTGGCGCGCTGGGTGCGACGGTCGCCACCACCAGGGCGACCGCGCAGCCCACGACGGCGTCCAGCCAGCGGCCGAAACCCTGGCTCGGATCAGGGAGCAGCGTGATGACGATGACCGACTGAACCGCGGCCTGGATCGTCATCAGCTGCCCTGCCCCGACCAGACTGGCCAGCGACATCGCCAGGGCGACCACCACGACGATCTGCCAGACACCGGTGCCGAACACATGCACGAACACGTCGCCGACCAGCACCCCGAGAGCGACCCCGATCGCCACCTCCACGCCGCGACGCAGCCGATTGCCGTAGGTGACGTTGAGCACCAGGATCGCGGCGACCGGGGCGAAGAACGGCGCCGCGTGACCGAGGATCTCGGTCGCCAACCACCAGGCGATGCCGGCGGTGACGGCGCACTGGGCGATCAGGAAGCCGCGACTGCGCCACCGGGCCAGCCGGCGCTGAGCCGACTGGAAACCTGCCTGCGTCGTCCGCTCACTGAGGTCGAAGGCGCGAAGCCGTACCCTATCGAGCGCGGAACGGTCGTCAGCCACCGATTCATGATTGCAGGACGTGACTCGCGCGAACCTCGCCCCCCTTGGCAGACTGTGACCTCGTGACTTCACCGACACCTGCTGCCAACCCGTCGTCCGGGACCCCGATCCGCGTCACCGTCTGGGGCGAGAACTTCCACGAGAACAGCGATCGAGACCGCGAGATGATGGCGCGGCTGTATCCCGACGGGATGCACGGCGCCATCGCCGCCGGTCTGACCGAGCTGCTGGGGGATCGCGTCCAGGTGCGCTCCGTCACCCAGGACCAGCCCGAGCACGGCCTGACCGAGGAGGTGCTGAACGACACCGACGTCCTCACCTGGTGGGGACATGCCACCCATGGTTCGGTCGACGACGCCGTTGTCGATCGGGTCTACGCCCGGGTGCTGGGCGGGATGGGGCTGCTACCGCTGCACTCGGCCCACTTCTCCAAGATCTTCATCAAGCTGATGGGCACCTCGTGCTCGCTTGCCTGGCGCAACTCCGGCGACACCGAGCTGGTCTGGACGGTCGCGCCCGGGCACCCGATCACCGAGGGCGTCCCGCAGCCGATCGTGATCGAGGAGCAGGAGATGTACGGGGAGTACTTCGACATCCCGCAGCCCGACGAGCAGATCTTCTTGTCCACCTTCACCGGTGGCGAGGTCTTCCGCTCCGGCTGCACCTGGCGGCGCGGCAAGGGCCGGATCTTCTACTTCTCACCCGGTGATCAGGAGTACCCCGTCTACCATCACCCCGCTATCAAGCGGGTGCTGGCCAACGCCGTGCTCTGGGCGGCGCCGTCGCCGAGCATCGACTTCGTCGCGCCGGCCGTGCTCAGCCAGCCGGCTCCCCGCTTCGACGGTCGGCTGGCTGCCCAGGAGGTGACGGCATGACCGGGGACAGCACGCTGCGCGCCGGCGTCGTCGGACTCGGGTGGGCCGGCCGGCAGCACATGGACGCGTACGCCGCCCAGGCCGACGTGGAGCTGGTCGCCCTGGCCGGGATGGAGGCCGACCAGCTGGAGCTGCTCGGCGACAAGTACGGCGTCGCGCCGGAACGTCGGTTCGCCGACTGGGCCGATCTGGTCGCGGCCGGCTGCGTCGACGTGCTGAGCATCGCGACGCCGACCACCCTGCATGCGCCGATCACCATCGCGGCGCTGGACGCGGGCCTGCACGTGCTCTGCGAGAAACCGATGGCCGAGAACGCCGACGTGGCCCAGTCGATGGTCGATGCCGCTCGCCGTAGCGGCAAGGTGCTGGAGGTTTCCTTCAACCACCGCCGGCGTGGCGACGTGCAGGCGTTGAAGCAGCTGATCGACGCCGGCTTGCTGGGCGAGATCTACTACGCCAAGGCCGGCTGGCTGCGCCGCGAGGGCATCCCGGGGATGGGCTCGTGGTTCACCCGGCAGGCCAAGTCCGGTGGTGGCCCGCTGATGGACATCGGCGTGCACATGCTGGACATGTCGCTGCACCTGCTCGGCGAGCCGACGGTCACCAGCGCCACCGCGGCCACGTACGCCGAGTTCGGTCCCCGAGGGAAGGGGGCCGCTGCGTACGGACTGGGCCGGAAGACCGACGTCACCGCCGACGACTTCGACGTCGAGGACCTGGCCACCGCCTTCCTGCGGCTCGACGGTGGCGGCACCCTGCTGCTGGAGTCCAGCTGGGCGCAGTGGATCCCGTACGACCAGTGCTACGTGACCCTCTACGGGTCTGAGGGCGGCGCCAGCATCGAGTGGGGCGGACATCCGCGCGAGTCGTACCGCAGACTGGGCATCTGGACCGAGAAGGACGGCGTGCCGGCCGAGCTGACCCCGGTCGTGCCGCCGGACGGGCATCACCTGGAGACCGTGATCCAGTTCCTGGCTGCGGTGAGCGCGGGCTCGGTGGCCGAACACGACGGCTCGGAGGCTCTGGTCCGGGCCAAGATCGTGGACGCCTGCTACGCGTCGGCGGCGAAGCACTCGGAGGTCGCTCTCGAGACCTGATATGGGGCCGTCACCACCGCCGGCTTCTCGCTCGGGATGCAGCTTCCTGCGCTGGTTGCAACCCGAGCAGGGAGCAGGATCCCGAGCGAGAAGGGGCGGGCAAGGGCTAGAAGTCGGGTGCGTGCAGCCGGGGTGAAGTGTGACCTGAGAGTTGATCCCAACTTTCACACTAGTCACAGAATTTTCTTTGGAAACACTGGTGTGTCCGGCTTGACCTGTTTAACGCTGAGCGGACCTGTTTCCGACGAAGTGGATGGCTATGTCTTCCCCGACGCTGTCCGCTCCCCGCACTCGGGAGTGGGCCCGCCGCCTGGTTGTCGCGGGCCTGACTCTCGGGGTGGTGGGAGCGGCGTCCCTGACGGCACCCTCGACAACCGCGACAGCGGACTCCTCGACCACCCCACGATCGGGCAAGTTCACCGTCTCCGGCGCAGGCTTCGGCCACGGCTGGGGGATGAGCCAGTACGGCGCGTACGGTGCCGCCAAGAAGGGCCTGAGCTGGCAGCAGATCCTGTCCTTCTACTACCCCAGGACCAAGCGCTCGACGTTGCCCAGCACCGGCACCATCCGGGTCTGGGTGACCGCGGACTCCGACGGCGGCCTGACGTTCCGACCGGCGCCCGGAGCCAAGATCAGCTCCGGGTCGAAGAGCTACCGGCTGCCCACCGGGTCAGCGTACGACTACTGGCGGATCAGCCGCTCCGGCTCGGGCTACAAGCTGGCCTACAAGTCCTCCGGCGGCAGCTGGAAGACCCGGAGCACCGGTCTGGGCACCGGCACCTGGAAGGTCACCAGCAGCGCCGGCGCGCTGCGCCTGGTGCTGCCCAGCGGATCCTCCCGTGGCTACCGCGGGGCGCTGTCGCTGGTCAAGCGGGGCAGCAGCGGGCGCACGGTGAACACGGTGTCGGTGGAGCACTACGTACGCGGCGTCGTGCCCGCGGAGATGCCGACCTCCTGGCACTCGAACGCTGTCCGGGCCCAGGCGGTCGCAGCCCGCACCTACGGTGCCTTTCTGCGTGAGCGGTCGTCGGCCTCCGGCTACGACATCTGCGACACCACCGCCTGCCAGGTCTACCGGGGGATGGACAACGAGACCGCGAACGGGAACGCCGCAGTCACGGCCACCGCGCACGTGATCATGGCGTTCGGCGGCAAGCCCGCCTTCACCCAGTTCACCTCCTCCAACGGAGGCCAGATCACCACCGGCGACTACAGCTACCAGATCGCGCAGAGAGATCCGTACGACGGCCTGATCAAGAACCAGAGCTGGAGCAAGACCATCTCCGCCTCCAAGCTGGGCAACGCCTTCGGAGTGGGTACGGCCAAGAAGGTGCAGATCACCAAGCGGGACGGCTACGGCAGGTGGGGTGGCCGGGTCGGCTCGATCAAGATCATCGGCAGCAAGCGTACGGTCACCGTCAGCGGTGGCACCTTCAAGGGCAAGTTCGGGATGCGCTCGAACTACTTCACCGTCAACGGCACCTCCTCATCCTCGAAGCCGCTGCCCTCGAAGCCGCTACCGACGCCCACGCCGGTGGCGCAACCGGCGGTGGTCAAGCCGGGAACGAAGTTCGCCGTCTTCCCGCACTCCTACCGGTCGACCAGCAAGGCCGATCTGCTCCTGATCGCCGGCGACGGCAGCCTGCGGCGTCATCCGATCAGCAAGAGCAGGCTGGGCGCGGGCCAGACGATCGACACCGGCTACGGCAACTTCACCCACGTGGTCAACGCGGGAGACTGGAACGGTGACGGGTATGCCGACGTGATCGCGCGGTCCTCACGCCAACGACTTCTCCTCTACCGGGGCACCAGGACGGGCAGCTTCGGCACGGGTGTCGATCTGGGGATCACGTCCAACCACAAGAACGTCACGGGGGTCGGCGACGTCAACGGGGACAAGTACCCCGACCTGATGGTGATCAACACCAGCGGCCACGCGTACCTGATCTACGGCAACGGCAGGACCGGCTACAGGTCCTACGCCCGGGTGGCCGGGACCTGGTCGAACCGGGACTGGCTGCGCGGGGCGGGCGACGTCAACGGTGACAAGCGGGAAGATGTGGTCACCCGGCTCGGCAGCAGGCTGTACGTCCACCTCGGCACGAAGAGCGGCGGCTTCGCCGCACCCAAGATCATCGCCTCAGGTCTGAGCGGCATCTCGGCGATCACCGTCGTGGGCGACGTGGACGGCGACAAGCGCAGCGACCTCGTCGCCCGGTTGTCGAGCGGGAGGCTGAAGCTGTACCGCAGCACCGGCAGCTCGCTGGTCGGCTCGACCACGTACGCCGGCAGCTACCGCGGCACCCGCTTCGCCCTGTGATGATCATCGGCCCGACCCCGCAGATGCGGTGATGATCATGGTCGACCGATGATCGACGGCTTCGCGGTCGGTCACCACACGGCGGACGACCAGGGCTGGCTGACCGGCACCACGGTGGTGCTCAGCGACCGCGGCGCCGTCGGTGGCGTGGATGTCCGAGGCGGGGCCCCGGGCACCCGGGAGACCGATCTGCTGGATCCGCGGGCGCTGGTGGAGCAGGTGGACGCGGTGGTGCTGTGCGGCGGCAGCGCCTTCGGACTCGCCGCCGCTGACGGGGTGATGCTCGCCCTCGCCGCAGACGGTCGTGGGCTGCCCGTGGGCGCGGGTCCCGGAGAGACGGTGCCGATCGTGCCCGCCGCGGTGATCTTCGACCTCGGGCGGGGCGGGGTGTTCGACCACCGGCCGACGGCGGAGTTCGGCGCCCGGGCGTACGAGACGGCCAAGCAGGCGTTGGCCGGACGGCGGGCCGACCCGAAGCCGGGCTGCCTCGGGGCGGGGACGGGTGCTGCCGCCGGCGGTCTGAAGGGTGGCTTCGGCTATGCCGAGGCGGCACTCACCCGTGGGGACGACGGACTGAGCGGATCGGTCGGCGCGGCAGTCGTGGTGAACGCGGCCGGATCCCCGGTCGACCCGGCCACCGGCCTGCTCTGGTCCGATCGGCACGGGACGCTGGACGTGCCGGACACGGTCGGTCGGGTGGCGCTGTCGGCGGCCCGCGGTCAGGCCGCGCGTCCGTTCAACACCACGATCGGTGTGGTGCTCACCGACCTGACACTCACCAAAGCCCAAGCCGGCAAGGTGGCGGCGGTCGCCCACGACGGCCTCGCCCGCGCGGTGCGCCCGGCCCACGGCATGACCGACGGCGATACCTTCTTCGCACTCGCATCGAGCCGACTACCGGCTCCGGAGGAGTCACTGGCGGCGGTCGGGCTGCTCAATCGACTGCTGGAGGTCACCGCCGACGTGGTGGTCGACGCCTGCTTCGCCGCCCTCGCGGCCGCCGAGACCCGGGGCCGGCTCCGCTCCTACCGCGAGCTTGCCGGACTGTAGCGGGCTTGGTAGAGCGGCGCGTGTCCGCGCTTGCCGGCCGGATCAATCAGCCCCAGGTGCCGCAGACAGAACGTGATCCGCTGTGCGAGCACGGTCGGCGCGCCCACCCGCCTCCCCAGCTCAGCGGTGGTGAACGCCTCGGCGGGCAGCTCACAGCCGAGCAAGGACAAGACATCCTGTGGCTGCCGGATCTCGTCCGACCGCAGGACCGCAACCAGCTGACGTACGCCGGGATCGCGCCGACGTCGTCCCGACCGCACCGGCGCGGCGCCCCGGACATGATCTTCCTCGCAGGACAGCACTTCGATCACGAGGTTCGGGTGCCCGATCAGGGTGGGAAACGCGACCAGGACATCGAACACCGCCGCCGTCGAGCCCGCCTTCGGTGATCGGCGGCGGGAGAGCACCCGAGCGCTGCCGTCGACCCGCACCACCCAGCGCCGGGTGGCCACCGGGTGCACGATCCGCATCCGGTGCTGGTCCAGCAGGCCGTCGAGCTTGCGCCCGAGCGGACCGAAGCCGCCGGTCTGGATCTCCACCAGCTCGCCGTCGGCGCGGACCAGGTCGATCACCCACCGGTCGACCGGCACCTCGAACCGGTCACCGGGATCCGCCAGCTGCCGCTTGAGCGCGGCGTGCAGCGGGCCCTCCGCCAGCTCACCGATGCCCACCGGCCCACCGTAGGCACGATGGCGTACGGTCTCGGCGACCCACGCCCTGTCCTCGAGTCACCTCTTCGGTCGAGAAGGCGCAGACACACCCATCTGCGCCGGCGGCCGCTGCGACCTGTGTCTGCTCCTTCTCGGAGGTGGCGACCCCTGGTATTCGGGATGCCCTGCGACGGGAACGCCCTGAGACGGGAATGTGGGGCGTGCGGCGGTGTTCCTAGACTTGACCGCCGGTGCCGCTCCACGACCCACCAGTCCGCGAGTGAGCACCGGACACCGAACGCCGACGAGGGAACCATGAGAGCTCTGCTGCTGGAGAACATCCACCCCGAGGCCGAGCGCCTGCTCGGCGAGCGGGGGATCGAGGTCCGCACCGCCAAGGGAGCACTCGACTCCGACGAGCTGATCGGCGCGCTGGACGGCGTCCAGCTGCTCGGCATCCGGTCCAAGACCACCGTCACCGCCGAGGTGCTCGACCGCGCCGAGAGCCTGCTGGCGGTCGGCGCGTTCTGCATCGGCACCAACCAGATCGACCTGGCGGCGGCCTCGGCGTCCGGGATCGCGGTCTTCAACGCCCCCTACTCCAACACCCGCAGCGTGGTCGAGCTGGCGATCGCCGAGATCATCTCGATGGCGCGGCACCTGACCGACAAGAACGCGCTGATGCACGACGGCGTGTGGGACAAGTCGGCCACAGGCGCGCACGAGGTGCGGGGCCGAAGCCTCGGCATCGTCGGGTACGGCAACATCGGCAGCCAGCTGTCGGTGGTGGCCGAGGCGCTGGGCATGCGGGTGATGTTCTACGACGTCGCCGACAAGCTCGCGCTGGGCAACGCGCGCCGCTGTCACAGCCTCGACGAGCTGCTGGCCGAGGCGGAGACGGTGTCGCTGCATGTCGACGGCCGGCCGGGCAACGCCGGCCTGTTCGGTCGGGACGAGTTCGCGAAGATGCGTCCTCGCAGCCTGTTCCTGAACCTGTGCCGCGGCATGGTCGTCGACCACGAAGCCCTCCGGGACCACCTGCTCAGTGGCCACATCGCCGGCGCCGCGGTCGACGTCTTCCCGGAGGAGCCGAAGACCGCCGGTGACCCGTTCGTGTCCAGCCTGCAGCGCATCCCGAACGTGATCCTCACCCCGCACATCGGCGGCTCCACCCAGGAGGCACAGGAGGACATCGGCCGGTTCGTGGCCGGGAAGCTCCGCGAGTACGTCGCGGCCGGCAACACCACCATGTCGGTGAACCTGCCGCCGGTGGCGACCGATCGCGGCGACCGGACTCGGATCCTGCACGTCCACCACAACGTGCCGGGCGTGCTGGCCACGGTCAACGGCGTGCTGGCCGACAGTCGGGTGAACATCGAGGGGCAGACGCTGTCCACCAAGGGCGAGCTGGGCTATGTGATCACCGACGTAGCCGGGCGCTTGGCCGAGGAGGCCGAGGCGAAGCTGCGCGATCTGCCCGAGACGGTCCGGCTGCGCATCATCCTCTAGCCCGCACTCGCTGGAATCGCCCTCGAACCCGGCTACTTCGTCGTCGCTCGGAGAGGAAAGAACGCCTCTCCTCCCTCCTCCTCAGCACGCCGGCGGGCGATCCCGGCCGCTCGCGCTCAGGAGCCCGCACTCGCTGGAATCGCCCTCCAACCCGGCTACTGCACCGCGGCCTGAGCCTGTCGAAGGCCATCCTCACGGCTAAGCGGCCTGAGCCCGTCGAAAGCCATCGCCCACGGCCCTTCGACAAGCGCAGGGCACTGGACTCCTCAGCACGCGGCCTGAGCCTGTCGAAGGCCACCGCCCAGACCCTTCGACAGGCTCAAGCACCGGATCTCACTCCTCCTCAGCACGCCGGCGGGCGATCCCCGCCGCTCCCGCTCGGGAGGACGCGCTCCGCCGAGGCCACCAGCGGCAGTAGCCACGGCGAGACGTCGGCGGCTGCCAGCTCGTCCAGCGACCACCACCCCACAGCGGTGAGCTCGCGGCGGTCGGCGACCTGAGCCTCCCGGCCGGCCGGCAGCTCGCCCACGAAGGTCACCGTGAGCACGGGCTGACCAGTCGTACCGCGATAGAGCTCGCTGCCCAGGTAGCACAGGTGGACGTCGGTGAGATCGAGTCCGGTCTCCTCGAGGGCCTCACGGCGCGCGGTGGTCTCCAAGACATCCGGTCCGAGGACCGGCTCGACGTGGCCGCCGATCAGACCGACCTGGCCGGGCGCGTAGTCGACATCGGCTGCGCGCACGGAGAGCAGCCAACGCCCGGACCGGTGCAGCAGGACGCAGACGTTCGTCTCGTACCGGGTCCGAGCGGGCATCGCCGGCCCTCAGCGGCTCCGCAGCCAGCGCAGCACGAGCACCAGCGCCACGACCCCGCCGACCGCGGCGGCCGCCCAGGGGAACCAGGTCCGGGCCACGTCCGGCAGCACCTGCAGATGGGGTGCCGCCTCGCGGTTCGACGGTGGTAGGTAGGCGAAGTCGGGTCGCGGACGGCTCGACGACACGCCTGCCCGGCCTGTCGCCGTCGTTCCGCCCGTCTCGCCGGCCGCGCTCGATTCCTTCGACTCGCCTGACGCCCCCTCGACGCCTGGTCCACCCGCCTCGGCCGGCATCGACACCGCCAGGCCCGCGGCCAGCTTGGCGGCGATGCAGCCGGCGAACTGGTCCTTGAGCCGGTCGCTGACCGAGGTGATCGCGCCGGTTCCCAGCTGCGCCGGGCGCCCGGTCAGATCCAGCTCGGTGCCCACCTCGACGACGGTCCGGTCCGAGTCCGTCGTCGGGCCGGTGGAGCGGAACGTCGCCGTGACCGTAGCGGCACCCGCAGCGGCCCCGCGGCGATCGCGGGCGTTGGCCTTGACCACCACCCGTCGCTGCGCCATGTCCACCCGGACGACCCGGGCGGTTCCTTCGAAGACCAGCGGGAAGGGCCCGAACTTGATCTTGACCGCGCCGTGGTAGACGTCGCCGTCACGACCCCACACCGTGGCTCCCGGAAAGCACGGCGCCAGCAGGTCGAGCCGGCTGAAGACGTCGAACGTCCGGTCGACCGGGGCGGGGAGCTCGAGGGTGTGGGTGAGCCGCATGGCGTCATTCTGCACGTCGACACTCTGCACGCGTCACTCTGGATGGGCGTCGCCGGCCAGCTGGGCCAGCACCGCCTCGTGCAGCCGGCCGTTGCTGGCCACCGCGTTCTGGCCGCGCGGCCCCGGCACGCCGGTCAGGTCGGTGAACCGGCCGCCGGCCTCGGTGACCACGATCGAGCAGGCGGCCATGTCGTGCAGGGCGAGCTCCGGTTCGCAGGCGATGTCCACCCCACCCTCGGCCAGCAGCATGTACGACCAGAAGTCGCCGTACGCCCGGGTTCGCCAGCAACGCCGCATCAGGTCGACGAAGGGCTGGCCCTGACCGGACTCCACCCAGCCCGTGATCGAGGAGTAGCTCAGTGAGGCGTCCTCGATCGCCGCGACGTCGGACACCCGGCACGGGCTCGCCGACATCAGCGACTTGCCGGCGTAGGCGCCGCCACCGAGGCTGGCCCACCACCGACGGCCCAGCGCCGGGGCCGAGACGACGCCGACGGCCACCTCGTCGTTGATCATCAAGGCGATCAGTGTGGCCCAGACCGGCACCCCGCGGACGAAGTTCTTGGTCCCGTCGATCGGGTCGATCACCCAGCGCCGTGGACCCCAGCCGGTGTCCTCCATCTCCTCCCCGTGCACGGCGTCCCGCGGTCGGGCCCGACCGAGCGTTCGCCGCATCGCCTCCTCCACGGCGGTGTCGGCGTCGGAGACCGGGGTCAGATCGGGTTTCGACACCACATGCAGGTCGAGAGCCTTGAACCGACTCGTGGTGATCGAGTCCGCATCGTCGGCCAGCAGGTGGGCCAGCCGCAGGTCGTCGGTGAGGTTGCGGAACGCCGGATCGGACAGCGAGGTCTCAGGTGTTGCGGAGCCGGACATGACTCGTACGCTACTGGCCCGACCCGAGCATCCGTCGGAACGACTCCAGCCGGGCCGCAGCGAGGTCACCCCGGCGAACGGCGTCGTCCAGAGCGCACTCCGGCTCGCCGGCGGTGTGGGTGCAGCCGCGCGGGCAGTCGGCGACGATCGCGGCCAGGTCGTCGAATGCGGCGACGATCCGAGCCGGGGTCACATGGCTGAGGCCGAATGAGCGTACGCCGGGGGTGTCGATCACCCAGCCCGGGTCGCCGGTCACGGCTGGATCGGCCGGTAGCCGCAACGCGATCGCCGAGGTGGAGGTGTGCCGACCGCGGCCGGTCACCTCGTTGACGCTCCCGATCGCCCGCAGCGCTCCCGGGATCAAGGCGTTGACCAAGGTCGACTTGCCGACGCCGGAGTGCCCGACGAACACGCTCCGGCGGCCGGCCAGGGTCTGCCGCAGCTCGGCGAGGTCGGCGCCCGGCCGGGTCACCCGGATGGTCACGTCCAGCGGTCCGTACTGCGCCAGCAGGTCGTCGGGAGAGGCCAGGTCGGCCTTGGTCAGACAGAGCAGCGGCCGCAGACCGGCATCGAAGCCGGCCACCAGGATGCGGTCGATCATCCCGGTCCTCGGCGGCGGATCGACCAGCGCGGTGACGATCACCAGCTGGTCGGCGTTGGCCACGATCGGCCGCTCGTACGGATCGTCGTCGTCGGCGGTGCGACGCAGCACCGTCCGCCGCTCCTCGACCGCCACGATCCGGGCCAGGGTGCCCTCCTCGCCGCTGGTGTCGCCGACCACCCGCACCTCGTCGCCGACGATCACACCCGCGCGGCCGAGCTGGCGCGCCTTGGTCGCCACCACCTCCCGGTCGCCGACCAGCAGACGGTAGCGGCCGCGGTCGACGGTGATCACGATGCCGATCTCGGCCTGGGAGTAGTCGGGGTGGTCCTTGGTCCGAGGCCGGGTGCGACGGCGGGGACGCTCGAACGCGGCGTGCTCGTCGGTGTAGAGACCGCGGGACGTCACCGGCGTGTCAGCCGACCCGGACCATCAAGCCGGCTCGGAGGTCGGGTCGGCCGCGATCTCCGCGTCGGACTCCGCGACGGAGTCGGCCAGCATCTGGGTCCACAGCGGCACGAACTCGGGCAGCGTCTTGTCGGTGCAGGCGACGTCGTCGACGACGACGTCCTCCACCACCAGGCCCAACAGGGCGCCCGCCTGAGCCATCCGGTGGTCGGCATGGCTGTGCCAGGTGGCGCCGCCCAGCAGCCGGGGGTGGATGGTCAGGCCGTCGTGGTTGATCCGCACCTTGGCGCCGAGCGCCTCGAGCTCGGTCGCGATCGCGGTCAGCCGGTCGGACTCGTGCCCGCGGATGTGGGCGACACCCCGGATGTGGCTGGTGTCGGCCGCCAGCGCGGCGATCGCCGCCACCACCGGGGTCAGCTCGCTGGCGTCCCGGAGGTCGATCTCGATGTTGTCGATCTCGTCGGTCCCGCTGACCGTGAGCGACCCGTCGTCGCCGTACGTGATGTCGGCGCCGAACTGGTGCAGGATCCGTGGCACCACGACTCCCGGCTGGCTGCTGTCGGCCGGCCAGTGCGGCACGGTCACTTCGCCGCCGGTGATCGCCGCGGCGGCCAGGAACGGGGCGGCGTTGGACAGGTCGGGCTCGATGACCACGTCCTGGGCGCCGATCGGACCGGGACTGACCAGCCAGCGATCCGGCTCGCTGTCGTTGACCTGCACGCCGCGGGACCGCAGCATCTCGACGGTCATCGCGATGTGCGGGCGGGACGGGAGGTCGCCACCGGCGTGCCGCAGGTCGAGTCCCTGCGCCAGCCGGGCCCCGATCAGCAACAGCCCGGAGACGTACTGGCTGGACGTCGAGGCGTCGACCGTCACCGCGCCGCCGGCCAGCTCACGGTGCCCGGTGACGGTGAACGGCAGCCCGGTGCCGGCGATCTCTGCGCCGAGCACGGACAGTGCCGACAGCAGCGGGCCCATCGGCCGGGCATACGCCTGCTCATCGCCGTCGAACCGCACCTGGCCCTCGGCCAGCGCAGCCAACGGCGGCAGGAAGCGCATCACGGTGCCGGCCAGTCCGCAGTCCACCGTGCCTCCGCCCGCGAACGCAGCGGGTGGGGTGACCCGCCACTCGTCGCCGCTCTCGTCGATGGCGACGCCGAGCGTACGCAGTCCCTGGCGCATCAGTCGGGTGTCCCGGGCGTCCAGCCCGTTGGTGATGGTGGACGGACCCGTCGCGAGGGCGGCCAGAACCAGGGCCCGATTGGTCTCTGACTTCGACCCGGGCACGGCTACGGTCGCCCGGATCGGGGCCGGAGCCATCGGCGCGGGCCACGGCCCGGCAGCGGGCCCGGTCAGGTCATCAGGGGTGCTCGACACAGCGGGGGAGTCTACGCGAGGGCCCGCTGGTCGCTGCCGCGGTCAGTTCTCGCCGAGCTGGATGTTCTCGGTGGAGCGCTGAGCGGACTTCTTCGCGGCCGCGAGCTGCTTGCCGGCCTCCTTCTTGGCCGCCTCCAGCTGCTTGCCGGCATCCTTGCTCGTCTTCTTGGCGACCTTGCCGGCGTCCTTCTGGGCTTGCTTCGCGGCCTTGGCCGCGGCCTGCTTGGCCTCCACCGCCCGCTTGCTGGCGGTCGCCTTGGCTGCCTTCAGCTGCTTCGCGGCCTGCTTGCGACCCTTCCGGGTGGAGCCGACCACCGCGCCGACCAGCAGCGCACCCTCGGCCAGGGCGGCGTCGGTGAGCTCCTTGGTCTCCTTGGCGACCTTGCGGCTGGCCTTCCTGGTGTCCGCGGCAAGGGTGTTGGTGTTCTTGACCAGCGCCTGACCGCCCTTCTGAGCCCGGTAGCCGAGGCTCGGCCGGCCCTCGGTGTCGCGCGAGGCGATCAGCACCCCGCCGAGCAGGCTGAGGTTCTTCAGGAAGTGGTCACGGTCGGCCGCCCGCTCGGCGGGATCGGAGCGGCTCCAGAACGGGTACTTGCCGATCGTGGTGGGCACCAGCGACAGGGCCAGCAGACCGGCTCCCAGCCGCCGGCCCTTGCCGGTGGCCAGCGCGACGCCACCGACGAGCTCGAGCACTCCGTTGATCCGCACCCAGGTCTTGGCGTCGGTCGGGATGTAGCTGCTCACCTGCTCGGGGGCGAACCGCTGGATCTGCGGTACCACACCGTCGACCAGCGGCTCGGCGGCCGGAATCAACGACTCCGGATCGCGTACGGCCTTCAGACCGCTGACGACGAAGTAGGAGGCCAACATGGTGCGGGCGGCGGAGCGCAACAACGTCATGGTCCATTCCTACCGTGTTGAGTCGCCGAGCCCAACATCGGGCAGGCGTCAGTGACGACATCGTCGCGAGCAGCGAGTGACGACACCGTCGCGAGCGGCCGCGAGCGGAGCGCGGCTCGGTCTGGACGACCGAGGGAGCAACGCGCTCTTTGTTTGCGAGCGAGGAAGGAAGACAGAGTCTCGACCGCGAAGCGAGCAGCAAGAGACGAAGACACTGTGGGTGCCGGCCGGTAGTTTCGGGGACATGTGTGGGCGCTACGCATCGACCTCCCGGCCGGACACCCTGGTTCAGGAGTTCGACATCGACGAGATCCTCGGGGAGCTGCCCGGCCCCGACTACAACGTGGCACCGACCGCCGCCGTCCCCGCCGTGCTGGAGCGCCGATCGAAGGTCGACGACACGATCGTCCGCCGCCTCAGTCCACTGGTCTGGGGCCTGGTGCCGTCCTGGGCCAAGGACGTCAAGGGCGGCGCCCGGATGATCAACGCACGGGTCGAGACGGTGGCGGAGAAGCCGGCCTTCCGACGCGCCTTCGCCGCCCGCCGCTGCCTGTTGCCCGCCGACGGCTTCTATGAGTGGTACACGCCGGAAGCGTCCGAGCAGGTCCTCGGTCGAACGCCGACGGGTGCATCTGGTCGGTCGGCGAAGGGCAAGAAGCAGCCGTTCTTCATCCACCGGACCGACGGCAGCCTGCTGGTGATGGCCGGCATCTACGAGATCTGGCGCGACCCCACCAAGGACCGCGAGGACGACTCCGCCTGGCTGCGGACCTGCTCGGTGATCACCACCGAGGCCACGGACGCCGTGGGTCACATCCACGACCGGATGCCGATGGTGGTGCCGCAGCCGTCCTGGGACGCCTGGCTCGATCCCACACTGACCGATCCGCAGGCCGCGCTGGAGCTGCTCCAGGTCACCGAGCCGACCGCCCTGGAGGCGTACGCGGTCTCCACCGCCGTCAACTCCGTGCGCAACAACGGCGCCACTCTGCTCGAACCCCTGGCTGCGGAAGCCGACACCGACACCCGCCGCGACGGCGACGGCGAGGGGCCCCTGCAGGACACCCTGTTGTGACCACCGTGTACGAGGTCGAGACGCCGGAGGGCCCTGGTCGCTGGCACCTCGACCATGCCGACCAGCCCTCGGCGCTGCTGGCCCTGGGGCACGGGGCGGGCGGCGGCGTCACCGCGATGGACCTCACCCTGATCTCCCGGGAGCTGCCACCTCGTGGAGTCACCGTGGCGAGGTTCGAGCAACCATGGCGGCTCGCCGGCCGCAAGGTGGCGGTGCCGCCGCCGCGGCTCGACGTCGGCTGGCTGCCGGCTGTGCGCTCCCTCACCGACCGGACCGAGACGGAGCACCTGCCGCTGGTCGTCGGCGGCCGCAGCGCCGGTGCGCGGGTCGCCTGCCGGACAGCCGACCAGGTCGGCGCAGTCGCCGTGCTCTGCCTCGCGTTCCCGCTGCATCTGCCGGGTCGCCCCGTTCGGTCCCGGCTGCCGGAGCTGCTGACGCCGACCGTGCCGCGGCTGGTGTTGCAGGGAACCCGGGACACCTTCGGCAGCGCGGACGAGCTGACGGCTGACCTGCTAGCTGCGGACGCCGCCGATGAGGTCGTGGTGGTGCCGTTGCCGGGGGCCGACCACGGCTTCAAGACCCCGGCCGGAGCGGCGTTCCGTCCCGCCGATCTCCGAGCTCTGGTGGTGGCCAGCACGACCCGCCTGATCGAGTCGGTGGGATCGACCGTCGACACCCGAGCGCGGGAATAGAGCCGGCCCCGACGCGTTGTGCACTGCATGACCGCAGCCGTGTGTGAGCGTCCGGCGACGCCCTTGCCCACCGCACACACCGGCGCGCTCCGCGTGAACGGTCGTGCGCCGGTACGCTCGTACGTGATGACCCTCCCCACCGGCTCGAGCCCGACCGCTGCGAGCCCCACCAGCGCCAGTCCCGACAGCACGACCGAGATCGACGAGACGGCCGAAGACCGGCATGCCAGGTTCGAGGCCGAGGCGCTGCCCTACATCGACCAGCTGTACGCAGCCGCCCTGCGGATGACCCGCAACCCGGCCGATGCCGAGGATGTCGTGCAGGAGACCTTCGCCAAGGCGTACGCGTCCTTCCACCAGTTCACGCCCGGCACCAATCTCAAGGCCTGGCTCTACCGGATCCTGACGAACACCTACATCAACTCCTACCGCAAGAAGCAGCGGCAGCCCCAGATCTCCGACGGGGAGAACATCGAGGACTGGCAGCTGGCTCGGGCGGAGTCGCACACCTCGGCCGGACTCAAGTCGGCCGAGACCGTCGCCCTGGAGCACCTGCCGGACTCCGACGTGAAGGAGGCGCTACAGCAGCTGGCGCCGGACTTTCGGTTGGCCGTGTTCCTGGCCGACGTGGAGGGCTTCTCCTACAAGGAGATCGCCGAGATCATGGGCACCCCGATCGGGACCGTGATGTCCCGGTTGAACCGGGGCCGCAACCAGCTGCGCAACCTGCTGGCGGAATACGCGCGAGACCGTGGCCTCGCGGTGAACGAGGGGGGTCGACGGTGAGCGAACGGGAGCTGACCAACGACGACTGCTGGCACACTCTGCAACGGATGTACGAGTTCCTGGACCACGAGCTGGACGACGCCAGCGGAGACGACATCCGAGAGCACCTGACAGCCTGCGAGCCGTGCCTGGAGAGGTTCGATGTCGAGCTCGCCGTGAAGACCCTGGTCTCGCGCTGCTGCGGCGGTGACGTCGCGCCGGAGCACCTCAAGGCGAAGGTGATGATGCAGATCACCGTGGCCCGCCAGCAGCTCGGCTGAGCCGAGCCACTGGCCGTTGGTCACGGCTCAGGCGTTGGGTCGCTTGCCGTGATTGGCGCCCTTCTTGCGTCGCGCGCGACGCTTCCGACCTGTCTTTCCCATGCTGCCCTCCTGTCGATGCGTGCTGGTCCGGGTGCCCTCGCGGGCACAGCCGTCCATTTTGCCACGGAGCGGCCCACAGCGAGAAAGCGAACGTTTCCGCAACCTCGGCCCTACTAGGGTTTCGCCATGCCTTCCATGTCGGAGATCATCGCCCAGCACACGGCGCTCTCCGAGAACGACCACCGCCGACTGAAGCAGGTCCTGTCCGAGTGGCAGCTGCTCGCTGACCTCGCCTTCTCCGACCTGGTCCTCTGGGTGCCCGACCACGACGAGAACGTGTTCTGGGCCGTCGCGCAGATCCGGCCGACCACCGGTCCGACAGCGTTGCTCGAGGACGTGGTGGGGGACCTGATCGCCTACTCCCCGGAGCACCTCGTGTCCGAGGCGTTCCTGAGTGGCGAGATCACCCAGACCAGTGACAACAAGCTGAGCGCGGGCATCCCGGTCGACGTGCACGCCATTCCCGTACGGTTCAACGACCGCGTGATCGGCGTGGTGGAGCAGCACACCAACCAGCTGGGCGTGCGCAGCCCCAGCATGCTGGAGAACTCCTACCTCGACAGCGCGGCCGACCTGGCGCTGATGGTCGCCGCGGGGGAGTACCCGATCGCCACCGATCTCTCCGACCAGACGATCAACCCCCGCGTGGGCGACGGGTTCATCCGGCTCGATCCCGACGGCAACGTCGAGTACGCCAGCCCGAACGCCCTCAGCGCCTACCGCCGGCTCGGTCTGATCGGGGACCTCGTCGACGAGAACCTGGCCTCCTTGACCGAGGCCCTGGTGCCGCACGGCGACAGTCCCATCGACCACTCGCTCGAGTCGCTGCTGGCCGGCCGGGTCGCACGACGGGCCGAGGCGGTGGCCGGCGACGCCCATCTGCTGCTCCGCTCGGTGCCCCTGACCCGCGGCCGAGAGCGGCACGGAGCGATCGTGCTGTGTCGCGACGTGTCCGATCTGCGCAGCAAGGAACGCGAGCTCATCACCAAGGACGCCACCATCCGGGAGATCCACCACCGGGTCAAGAACAACCTGCAGACGGTCGCTGCGCTGCTGCGCATGCAAGCCCGTCGGATCGGGGCTCCGGAGGCGAAGATGGCTCTCAACGACGCCATGTCGCGGGTGGCAGCGATCGCGATCGTGCACGAGACCCTGTCGCAGGCCTTCGACGAGGTCGTCGACTTCGACAAGGTGGCCGACGGCCTGCTGCGGATGGTGGTCGACGTCGCCGCCACCCGCGACGGTGTCCGGGCGGTGCGGGTCGGCAGCTTCGGTGAGGTCTCTGCCGACCTGGCCACGAACCTCTCGATGGTGATCACCGAGCTGTGCCAGAACGCCGTCGAACACGGTCTCATCTCGCCCGACGGAACGGCCACCAAGGGGGAGGTGCGCATCGTCCCTGGAGTCCGGGACGGCCGTCTCCGGGTGGAGATCAGTGATGACGGAGCCGGGCTGCCTGCCGACTTCGACTGGCGCTCGTCACCCAGCCTCGGTCTGTCCATCGTGAACACCCTCGTCGGCGACATGGGCGGCGAGTTCCGACTCGGGCCCCATCCGCACGGGCGGGGTACGCAAGCCGTGATCGAGGTGCCGTTGAAGCGAAAGTGTCCGTAGGCCGGGGGTCCGACGGCCGGCCGGGGTCGCTCACCGGTCCAGCACCCGGTCTGGCAGCGCTCAGGCGGTTCGAGTACGCGCGCGTGCCGCGCTCAGGCGGTTCGGATACGCGCGCGTGCCGCGCGACGCTTGAGAGCGCGGCGTTCGTCCTCGCTCAGCCCGCCCCAGACACCGTGGTCCTGGCCGGCTTCGAGAGCCCACTGGAGGCAGGCATCCTTCACGTCGCAGCGGCGGCAGACCTGCTTCGCCTCCTCGATCTGGAGCAGAGCGGGTCCGGTGTTGCCGATCGGGAAGAACAGCTCCGGATCCTCGTCCAGACAGGCAGCCTCGTGGCGCCAATCCATGTCTCACTTACTCCTTCATCGCTCGGGCCCATGGGGAGGACCCGCGTTCTGCAGCACGTCTCGAGTCGTCTACACTGACCGCCCTCGGTTCGTGGACCAGACTTTCAGGCAAATCGCGTCCACACAAGGGTGCGCAACGTCGGTTGGCTCACATTTCACGTGCTCTTACCCACGGCATCGCTGCCGTAATCAGGACCTACCCTGACATCGTGTCTCGGCCCACAAAATCGTCTTACAACGCAGCGTTGACCCTAGCCACCGGCCTATTGGCTGTGATAGGGGCGGCGTCGGCGGTCTACGGGGTGCTGGAGCTCATCGAGACCCGAGCCTCCCGGGCCGTGGTCGGCAGCGGGGCCGCAATCATATTGCTTGCCTATGGAGCCCTGCTGATCGTGGTCGCCCGCGGCGTGTTCCGCGGCCGCCGCTGGAGCCGGGCGCCGGCGATCGCCACACAGCTGATCCAGCTGCCGATCGCCTGGAGCTTCCGGGGCGGCCAGACCACCTGGTTCGCGCTGCTGCTCGCCGCCGTCTCGCTGACCGTGATCGTCTGCATGCTGCTGCCCAGCTCGACCCGCGTCTTCGTGGGCGAGCGCACCGAGGAGTAGATCGGCCTGTCCCGCCGCGACCGCCGTCAGGCGCCGCCCAGGTCCTCCAGGGCCCGCGCGGTCTCCTCCTCGTACGCGATCTCGGCCTCGCGCTCGTCCTTGACCCGCCGCAGGAAGTTCCTGGTCCGCTCGTGCTGCGGATCGAGCAGCACGTCGTTCGGCGGACCCTCCTCGACGACCACGCCGGCATCCATGAAGACCACCCGGTCGGCGGCTTCCCGGGCGAAGGCCATCTCGTGGGTGACCACGATCATCGTGGTGCCACCGGCCGCCAGATCGCGCATCACCTTCAGCACCTCGCCCACCAGCTCCGGATCGAGGGCCGAGGTCGGCTCGTCGAACAGCATCAGGTCGGGCTTCATGGCCAGCGCCCGGGCGATGGCCACCCGCTGCTGCTGGCCGCCGGAGAGCTGAGCCGGATAGTACGACGCCCGTTCGGCCAGCCCCACCATCTCCAGCAGCTGCCGCGCCTCCGCCTGCGCCGCCGCCTTGGGGATCTTCTTCACCTTGGTCGGTGCCTCGGTCACGTTCTCCAGGGCCGTCATGTGCGGGAACAGGTTGAACCGCTGGAACACCATCCCGATCCGGGAGCGCTGCCGGGCGATGTCGGAGTCCTTGCGTACGTGCAGCTTCCCGTTGCGCTCCACGAGCCCGATGAGCTCGTCGTCCACCCAGATCCGGCCGCCGGTGAGGGTCTCCATCTGGTTGATCAGCCGCAGGAAGGTGGTCTTGCCCGAGCCGCTCGGGCCGAGCAGGCAGACGACCTCACCGCGATCGACCGTCAGATCGACGCCCTTGAGCACCTCGTTGCTCCCGAAGTGCTTGATCACGTTGACCGCCCGGACCAGGTGGGTCGGGTTGTGCTGGGTCTCGCTCACTTCGCCGCCCCAGCCTGCAGCCCGCTGGCGGCCTTGTCCTTGGTGGCCGTCACCGTGGTGCCGAAGCCGCGACCGAATCGCTTCTCCAGGTAGGCCTGGCCGACCATCAAGACGCTGGTGGCGATCAGGTAGTACAGCGTGGCCGCCACGAAGACCGGGAACAGCTGGAAGGTCCGGGCGCCGATCTGGGACAGCTGGAAGAACATCTCCGTCGACAGCGGCAGCGCGATCAGCAACGAGGTGTCCTTGAGCATGGCGATCGTCTCGTTGCCGGTCGGCGGGACGATCACCCGCATCGCCTGGGGCAGCACGATCCGTCGCATGGCCAGGCTGCGGCTCATGCCGACCGCCTGGGCCGCCTCCATCTGCCCTCTGTCCACGCTGTTGATGCCGGCCCGGGCGATCTCGGCCATGTAGGCGGCCTCCGAGGCGGCCAGACCGATGATCGCGCCGATGAAGCCGGAGAACAGGGTGTTGGCGTCCACGCTGTAGACGCGCCAGTCACCCGACAGGCCCAGCCAGTCGATGAAGACCCAGTCGAACGGCACCCCGAAGGACAGGCCGCCCCGGTTGAGCGGGAACAGGATGCCCAGCACGCCCATGATGGTCAGCAGCACCAGCCGGGGGATGGCCCGGAAGAACCAGGTGTACGCCCAGGACACCGCCCGCAGGACCGGGTTGGTGGAGAGCCGCATGATCGCGAGGATGACGCCGCCGATCACGCCGAAGAACATCGCCAGCACCGTGCACATCAAGGTGCCCTTGATGAAGCCCTCGATCACGATGCTCTGATTCATCGCCTCGAAGACGAAGGGCCAGTTGAACGCCGGGTTGGTGAGCACCATGTGCAGGAACATCAGCACCAGCACAGCGATCACGGCGATCGCGACGTAGCGTCCGGGATGGCGGACGGGCACCGCGTCGATGATGCCCGGCCGCTCCTGGGCGTCCGCAACCCCTGGTTCGGTCATGAGCAGAGCCTCTCGGGAGTGCAGGAGCGTTTCCGAACGACGCGCCGGAACCGAACACCGACGGAGTCCGTCGTTCGGAGCTGTGAACGAGCGAGATCCGCGGCGCTCATGAGCCGACCACGGTTACTGCTGTACTTCGAAGGTGTCGATCGCTCCACCCTGGGTGCCCCACGCCTCGAGGACCTCCTGGTAGCTGCCGTCCGCCTTCATCAGGGTCAACGCCTCGGCCACCGCGTCGGCCAGCTGCTGGTTGTCCTTGGCGACCACGACGCCGTACGGGGCTGCGTCGTAGACGTCACCGAGCAGCTCCAGCTTGTCGCCGGACTTCGACACCGCGTACGCAGTGACCGGGGAGTCGGCCAGCATGGCGTCGGCCTTGCCGGTGGCCACGGCTGCGGTAGCGGTGTCCTGGCCGGCGTACTGCTGGATGGTCATCGGGTTGGACCCGCACTTCTTCTGCCGGGCAGGCAGGTCGTCGAGGTCCTGGACGGTCGCCTTCTGGACGGCGATGATCTTGCCGCACGGGTTCGCGGGGTCGACGCCCTTGGGGTTGCCGGTCTGGGTGGCCCACTGGGTGCCCGCGTTGAAGTAGCTGACCATCAGCACCTGCTGCAGCCGCTCGTCGTTGATCGTGAACGAGGAGACCCCGAGGTCGTACTTGGCGCTGGTGACGCCGGGGATGATGCTCGCGAACGGCGCGTTCTGGAACTCCGCCTCGACGCCGAGCTTCTTGGCGACGGCGGTGAACAAGTCGACCTCGCTGCCGACGATCTTGTCGCCTTCGGTGAACTGGTTCGGGGCGTAGCTGGCGTCGGTGCCGACCATGATCTTGCCCGCGCTGCGGATCTTCTCGGGCAGCTTGGCGTTCAGATCGGCGTCGGCGCTGACGGACGTGGTCGGAGCCGCCGAGGCGTCACCGCCACTCAGCGAGCTGGACCCGCAGGCCGAGAACAGCAACGACGCGACCGCCGCACTGACGATCGTGAGCTTGGTGGTGATGCGCATGAAGAGGTGATCTCCTTAGAACGGTGACGCGACAAGTTCCCGTACGCGCTGGCACGCACGAGATTCTTCCGCATCCTGCCACGACACACGCAGAATCCTGCAGCGACCTCGGCACTGGAACCCGATCGAAACATCGTCCGACGAGCGGCCGGCCACCACCTGGATGAGCCGCCTCGCCGCTCGCCGGGGATCCGACGGAGTTGTCAGGAGTCGGCCTCAGGAGCGCCGTGGGTGAGCACGAAGGACAGCACATCCGCCAAGGAGGCGGTGGCCAGGGCGACGCAGGTATCCGCCGCGCCGTAGTAGAGCCGCAGCTCGTCAGTCGCGGGAACGTGCACCAGACCGCAGGGGAACACGACGCCGGGAACGTCACCCACGAGCTCGTACGGCTCGCTCGGCCCCAGCACCCATTCCGCACACCGGCGGATCACTCGACTGGGGTCCTCCAGGTCGAGCAGCGCGAGTCCCGCCCGGTACAAGGCGCCGGCCACGGTCTGCCGAACGCCGTGGTAGATCAGCAACCAACCCTCCGACGTCTCGATCGGCGGCGCGCCGATCCCGACTCGGGCCGAGTCCCACCAGGCGCCCTCCCGGGCGGACAGCACAGGTTCTGGCGGGCTCCAGGCGTGCAGATCCGGTGACCTCGATAGCCAGATGTCGGCGCGGGCGTTCATCGCCGTCACCGGACGATGGAACAAGACGTAGTTCCCGTCGACCCGCCGGGACAGCAGGGCCCCGTTCTTGTCCTCCGGGGCCCGAACCATCCCGAGTCGCTCCGCAGTCCGGAAGTCCCGGGTCCGGGCCAGCGACAGGCTGGGTCCACCGGGGCCGAACGAGGTGTAGGCGATGACCCACGCGTCCATCTCCGGGACCCAGGTCAGCCGAGGGTCCTCCAGTCCCCACGCCTCGTGCCGCGCCCCAGGGGTGGGCGCCAGCAACGGAGTGGTGTCGACCACCCAATTCGAGAAGCCGTCGTGCGACCGCGCCACGGTCAGGTCGCTGAAGCCTCGCCGATCCTCCACCCGGCACAGCAGCACCGTTGTCCCGTCGACCAGCGCGGCGCCCGCGTTCATCACCGCGTTGATGCTGTACGGCCAACGGTTGGGAGTCAGCAGAGGATTGCCGGGATGGCGCCGGAACAAGCCTTCACTGAGAGCGCTGGAGGAGGGTGACATAGACGTCAACGTAGTCCTCGACCATCCGTGCGGCGCTGAACCGCGACTCTGCGACACGCCGAATGTCGGCGCGGTCCAGGTCGACGACCCGGCCCACGGCGGCCGCGGCCTCCACGGGGCCCTCGACCAGGAACCCGGTGCGGGCTTCGTCGACGACCTCGGGCATCGCCCCTCGGGCGTAGCTGATCACCGGCGTGCCGGCGGCCATCGCCTCGACCACGGCGAGCCCGAACGGTTCGGGAAAGGCGATCGGGTGGAGCAGCGCGTGCGCGGAGCCGAGGATCTCGGCTCGTTGCGACGGCCCGACCGAGCCGAGATAGCTGACCTGGACGCCGTCGACGGCCGGCTCCACCCGTTCGCGGAAGTACCGTTCGTCGGCCACCGGTCCGGCGATCAGCAGACGCCGGCCGGTGCGAGCGGCGATGGTGATCGCGTCGGCGGTGCCCTTGTCGGGATGGATCCGACCGAGGATCACCAGATCGTCGCCGCCGGCCGGAGAGAACGGCAGCAGGTCGAGGTCGATGCCGTGGTGGACCGTGGCCAGGTAGTCGAGCTCCGGCACCCGATCGGCGTCGGAGATCGAGACGTAGGCCGAGCGTGCCGCCTGGTACGCCGGCAGGATGGCGCGGTCGGAGAACCCGTGGATGGTGGTGATCAGGGGGGCCCGGCAGTGCGCGGAGAAGGCGAGCGGCAGCCAGTCGAGGTGGCTGTGCACCAGGTCGTACTCGGCCGCTCGCTCGAAGGCGTGCGCGACGTGCATCGCCTCCCAGATCCGCCCGTCGAGCGTGTCGTCCTCGGCGTACGGCCGGGGGATCACGCCGTCGAGCGCTGCCGACGTGACCGAGTCGAGCGTGGCGAACAGTGTGACGTCGTGTCCTTTCGCGACGAGGCCCTCAGCCAGCAGTCCGGTGACCTGCTCCCACGGCCCATAACGCCGGGGTGGGGTGCGCCAGGCGATCGGTCCGAGCAGAGCGATCTTCATCGGTCGGGTACGGAGAACTGCAGCCCCGCGCCGTGCAGGGCGAGCAGGGCCTGCAGGAACGCCAGGGTGGACTCCGCCCCCTCGTTCTCACTGACTCCAGCGGGGCCGAGCCCGTCGCGACAGCCGCCGGAGGCGAAGTCGTAGACGGCCAGCCCGGCGCGGTTGCGGCCCAGGAACCACTCGAAGGCGTGCACGGCCTGGACTCCGTACGTGTGGTCGCCGGTCGTCACCATCGCCTCGACGAGGGCCTCCACCAGCGAGGCGGCCTCGAGCGGCTGCTCGTCGCCCTCGTCGGAGACGGGCACCGGATGCAGCCGGAGCCGCCATTGGTTGCCGATCATGCGTACGCTGCTGGACGCGATGCCGCACTGTTGGGCGTACCAGTTCAGCGCCTCGAGCCCGTCCTGTTGCCATCTGGGTTGACCCAGTCGGTGCCCGGCAGCGATCAAGGCCTGCGGCAGCCGCGCGTTGTCGTAGCTCAGCACCTCCTCGAACCAGCGCCAGTCGTCGTGGCGACCGTGGGTGTACCAGGAGTGCAGACGGTCGGCCAGCAGCCGCAGCACCTCCTCCAGCGACGCTGACAGCGACACGTTGTCGAGCCGGGCCAGCCCCAGCACCGTGAACGCGACCTGCCGTGGACTGGTCGACGTCGCCAGCTCCCCAGCCATGGTCTCGAGCAGGCGGAGACTCGGTCCGGCCTGGGGTCGCGCCGGGATGGCGCCGACGACCTCGGCCAACGCCCAAGCGGCCCGGCCGACGTGATCGCCGTGCCCGACGTCATCGACCCAGCGACGGTCGTAGGTCAAGAAGTTGTGCATGCCGTTCGAAGCGGAGTCCCAAGCGTGCTGCAGAAAGGCGAGCGCGAGGGTCAACATCCGGGCGTATCTCGGTTCACTCAGCTGTCGAGACAGACCCAGCGCCACCACAGCCAGGCGAGCCACGTCGTCGACGCAGTATCCGCTGGCTCGGTTGGGGACCACTCCGTTCGCGTGCTGGATGATGCCCACGTCGTCGACCAGAGTGAGCAGGTGGTCGGGCCGGATCGTCGGGGCCCGGAGGGCCGGGGTGACCCGTTCGCTCCGGCTGACCGGACCCAGCTCGACCGCCTCTTCGAGGACGTGCAGGGTGGCCGCCCCGACCCTGGGCCAGGCCAGCGCCGAACCGACCCGGCGGGCCTCGGCTCGGGCCTGCTCCAGCCGCTCCGGGTGATCGAGCAGATCCAGGATGGCCGCCGACATGGCGTCCGGGTCATCGAAGGGCACCAGCCTGCCGGCGCCCGAGCCGAGCAGGTCCTCGGCGTAGTAGTACGGCGTCGAGACCACCGGGCAGCCGGCGGCGACCGCGAAGGTGAGAGCTCCCGAGACGATCTGCTCCCGGGAGCGGTAGGGCGTGAGGTAGAGGTCGGTGGAGGCCAGCAGCACGGCGAGCTCGGCCTCGGTGAAGAACCGGTCCACGAAGTGCACGTGCTCCATCAGGCCGAGCTCGCGAACCAACCGCTCCAGCCCCAGGCGATAGCGCTCGCCCTCAGCGTTGACCACCTCGGGATGGGTCTGACCGGCGACGAGGTAGAGGACCTCGGGGTGGGCGGCGACCACAGCCGGGAGCGCGGAGATCGCGAGCTCGATTCCCTTGCCGGCAGAGATCAGTCCGAAGGTCGACAACACCGTACGGCCCTCGAGACGTTCCAGCGCCACGCGGGGCAGGTGGTCATCGGCCGGGATGCCGGAACTGGCATCCACCAGGACCTTGGGCGCGCCGTGGGGGAGGACCCGCACCCGTTCGGCAGGAACGATCTGCGCCTCGATGACCATCCGACGCGCCGTTTCGGTGAAGACCGTCACCAGCGCGGCCCGGGAACAGAGCGCCCGCAGCGTTTCCGCCTGCCGTACCGACGGAGCTGACAGCACCGTGTGCAGCGTGACCACCAGGGGCTGCTCCAGCTCCTCGGCCAGGGACTGGATGAAGGCGCCTGCCTCGCCACCGAAGATGCCGTACTCGTGCTCGACCAGCACCACGTCGGTGCCGCGGAAGGTCAGGGCACCCGCCACCGCCGCGTAGTCACTGCGCACGTCCTGGCGGATGCTGGCGACCACCTCGGTCTCGGTGACCTGACCCGGGTCGCGCACGACCGAGACGATGTCGACCGCCGTCGAAGGATTCGCTTCCAGGACGGCGTCCCGCAGATCGTGGGAGAACATGCCGATGCCGCACGGACGCGGAGGATAGGTCGTCACCACTGCTACGCGCATCGCCACCGTTCCTGACCTCTGGAGGAGGCCAGTCAACCACCCAGGTCCTGGCCGGATGCTGGCCATGTCCCGGTCGGACAGGATCCACAGGGCGCTCGGCGGGTCAGCGTGCGTCGGATCGTCCGGCTGGAGCGGCCGTCGGCGCGGCGTCGTAGACTCCGGAGCGTGAGTCGACGTTGAGCAAGGTCGAGGCCCAGAGGGCCATGCGTGAGGCCAAGTACGCCGCCCGTAACGGGGCCGGCGGCCCGACCCGCCGTGAGGCGGCTGCACTCGAAGGGACCGCGACGGCTTCGGCCGCTCGTACGGCAGGTACCAACCCGGCTCCGGTCGTCGCCGCGCCGCCCCAAACACCTCAGTATCACTGCTGCGGGCACAAGTCGATGAACGGTCGGACCTGCACCCGTGCGGCGGGTCATACCGAGAAGAGTCACCGCTACGGCTGACCGGTCCGAGGCGCCGGCGGCCGGTGGCCCCGGGGTCAACGCAGCCGAGCGGCTCCTGCCGACGGGATCCCGACGAAGTGGGCGGGCGGACCGTACCCGCTGGCGGCGAAGGCCTCCCCGATCGCCGTCGCCACCTCATCGGCGCGGCCAGCGTCGACGAGCGCGATGATGCAGCCGCCGAACCCGCCACCGGTCATCCGAGCCCCGTACGCGCCGGCCTGCTTCGCCGTCTCGACGGCGAGGTCGACGGTGGGGACGGTGATCTCGAAGTCGTCGCGCATCGACGCGTGCGAGGCGTCGAGCAGCGGCGCGAGACCGACGTAGTCCTTGGCCTGCAGGCGCTCCGACGCCTTCAGCACCCGCTGGTTCTCGGTGACCACGTGCCGGACACGCCTGCGCATCGTCTCGTCGTCCAACTGAGTCAGGGCGGCGTCGACGTCGGTGACGTCGCGCAGGGCGGAGACACCGAGGAGCTGCGCGGCGGCCTCGCAGGAGGCCCGGCGGGAGGCGTACTCGCTGTCGACCAGGGCGTGCGGGGTTCGGGTGTCCAGAACCAGCAGCTCGAGCCCGGCCGCGGCCAGATCGAGCGGCACCTGCTCGACCTCGAAGGTGCGGCAGTCGAAGAACAGGGCGTGACCGGCCTGGCAGAGGGTGGAGGCGGCCTGGTCCATCTGACCGGTGGGCGCCCCGACGAACGCGTTCTCGGCCCGCCGGGCCAGCCTGGCCCGCTCCATCGGCTCGACGACGAGGTCATCCAGGTCGGCGATCACCGCCAGCGTGCCGCATTCCAGGGCGGCTGAGGACGACAGGCCCGCCCCGATCGGGACGTCGGAGGTGAGCACCAGATCCGCACCGTTGACCTGGTGGCCGGCCTCGTCGAGAGCCCAGATGACCCCGGCGACGTAGGCCTGCCAGCCGGACATGCCCGGCACGAGATCGGCGCGCCCGAACGTCTCGGTCCGGTCGCCGTTGAGCGTCGTCACCCGCCAGCTGTCGTCGGACCGTCGATCGGCGGCGATGGTGACCCGCTGCGGCAGCGCGAACGGCATCACGAACCCGTCGTTGTAGTCGGTGTGCTCGCCGATCAGGTTGACCCGGCCCGGCGCCGCCCAGACCCCGGCCGGAGGATGCCCGACCAGATCGGCGAAGGAGGTCGTGACGGCGTCGACATCGGTGCTCACCAGGGCACTGTAGCGAGCGGCCGACAGCTGTCCTCTAGCCTGAGCCGCATGCTCGCCGCGTACGCCGTCGCCGCCGACCCGGATCGGCCTCTGGAGGCCTTGCAGGTGGGGGAGATCGCGCCGCCGCCGGTGCCCGCGGACTGGGTGGAGGTGAGCGTCCGGGCTGCCGCGCTCAACCACCACGACGTGTGGTCGCTGCGCGGGGTCGGGCTGCCGACCGATCGGTTGCCGATGATCTTGGGCTGCGACGCCGCCGGGGTGACCGCGGACGGTCGCGAGGTGGTGGTGCACGCGGTGATCAACGACCCGGGGTACGCGGGGGCGGACGAGACCTTCGACCCGCGTCGTTCGCTGCTGTCCGAGCGGTATCCCGGCACGCTGGCCGAGATCGTACGGGTGCCCGCCCGGAACCTGGTCGACAAGCCGAGCGGCATCTCGTTCGCGGCGGCTGCGTGCCTGCCCACGGCGTGGCTGACGGCGTACCGGGCGCTCTTCACTGCGGGGAACCTGCGGCCGGGGGACACGGTGCTGGTGCAGGGTGCCGGCGGCGGGGTGGCCACGGCCGCGGTGGTGATCGGTCGAGCCAGCGGGCTGCGGGTCTGGGTGACTTCGCGCGACCCGGTCCGGGCCGGGCGCGCGGTCGACCTCGGGGCGCACCGGGGGTTCGGGTCAGGGGAGCGGCTGCCCGAGAGGGTGGACGCCGTACTCGACAGCGTGGGGGCAGCGACCTGGTCGCACTCGGTCAACTCGCTGCGCCCGGGCGGCCGCTTGGTGACGGTCGGCACCACCTCCGGCGCCGAGCCCCGTTCGGCGGAGCTGACCAAGATCTTCTTCAAGCCGCTGCATGTGGTCGGCAGCACGATGGGCACCAGGTCCGAGCTCGCCGCCGTCATCCGGTTGGTCGAGACCACGGGGATCCGGCCCGTCGTCGACCGGGTGCTGCCGCTGTCCGACGCCGCCACCGGTCTGGCCGCCATGGCCGAGGGCGACCTGTTCGGCAAGATCGTCCTCGAACCGTGACTTCTCGCTCGGGTTCGAGCTCCTCGCGCTAGCTGCAGCTGGCGCGAGAAGCACGAACCCGAGCGAGAACGGTGTCAGTCCTCCGGGTCGTCGAGGCGGGCCAACCAGGTGGCGAGCTGCTCGATCGTGCCCTCGAACTCGGGATGCAGGTCGACGAAGACGCGCAGCTGCTCGGCGAGCCACGCAAGGGTGACCTCGTCGTCACCCCTGCGCGACTCGAGCTCCTCGATCCCTCGATCGGTGAAGTACATCGGACGCCGGACCCCGGGATCAGCGGAAGGCGGCCTCGAGCAGCTCGCGCTGCTGGCTCTCGTGCACCTTCGCCGAGCCCACCGAGGGCGCCGAGGAGGCCGGCCGGGTGTGCGGCGTGATCGTCCACTGCTGACCCGGCTCGGCCTTGCGCAGCGCGTCGACCAGATTCAGCGCCATGAACGGCCACGCCCCCTGGTTGGCCGGCTCATCCTGCACCCAGAGCAGCTCAGCCGAGACGTTGGGATAGCTCCGCAGCTCAGCCGCGATCTCCTCGGCCGGCAGCGGGTACAGCCGCTCCAGCGGGATGATGGCGGTGTCCCACCGATCGAGCTGGGCCCGCTTGGTGGTCAGGTCCCACCGGACCTTGCCCGAGCAGAGGATGACCCGTCGGACGGCGTCGTTGTCGGAGACCAACGAGTCGACCTGTACGGGTCGCCACCGGTCCTCGGTGAAGTCGGTCGGCTGCGACACCGCCAGCTTGTTGCGCAGCATCGACTTCGGCGTCATGATCACCAACGGACGGTGCCGTTCGCCGATGGCGTGCTGACGCAGCAGGTGGAAGTGGCTGGCCGGACTGGACGGCTGTGCGACGACGATGGAGTCCTCCGCCGCCAACTGCAGGAACCGCTCGATCCGAGCCGAGGAGTGGTCGGGCCCCTGGCCCTCGTACCCGTGTGGCAGCAGCAGGGTCACCCCAGACTTCTGGGTCCACTTCGCCTGGCCGGAGGAGATGAACTCGTCGATGATCGTCTGGGCGCCGTTGGCGAAGTCACCGAACTGCGCCTCCCACAGAACCAGCGCGTCGGGGCGGGCCACGGAGTAGCCGTACTCGAAGCCCATCGCCGCGTACTCGCTGAGCAGGGAGTCGAAGATGTGGAACTTGCCCTGGTCGTCGTCGAGGTGCTTGAGCGGCACGTACGCCTCGCCGGTCTTGCGATCCACCACCGAAGCGAACCGCTGGACGAAGGTGCCGCGGCGGCTGTCCTGCCCGGTCAGTCGGACGGTCCGACCCTCCATCAGCAGCGAGCCGAAGGCCAGCACCTCCGCCGTGCCCCAGTCGATCCCGCCTTGGGTGATGGCCGCGGCGCGACGCTGGAGCTGGGGCATCACCTTCGGATGCACCGAGAAGCCGTCCGGGAAGCTGAGGTGGGCGTCGGCGATCTTCTTGAGCGTCTCCATCGAGACCGCGGTGCCGTGCGGTGCGGCCTCCTTGCTCGGGTAGGCCGGCACCAGCTGGTGCCGGTCCTCCGGTGCGACCTGATTGGCGTCGCGGACCTCACGGAACACGCTCTCCAGCCGTCGCTGGAAGCGCGTCATCACCTCTTCGGCATCCTCGATGGTGATGTCTCCGCGGCCGATCAGGGCCTCGGTGTAGAGCTTGCGGGTGGACCGCTTCTTCTCGATCAGGTCGTACATCAGCGGCTGGGTGAAGCTGGGGTCGTCGCCCTCGTTGTGACCGCGGCGGCGGTAGCACACGATGTCGATCACGACGTCTTTGTTGAACTCCTGACGGAAGGCGAAGGCCAGCCGAGCCACGCGGATGCACGCCTCCGGATCGTCCCCGTTGACGTGGAAGATCGGCGCCTGGATCATCCGCGCCACGTCGGTGCAGTACATCGACGAGCGCGACTCGGCCGGTGAGGTGGTGAAGCCCACCTGGTTGTTCACGATGACGTGGATCGTGCCGCCGGTGCGGTAGCCGCGCAGCTGCGACAGGTTGAGCGTCTCGGCGACGACTCCCTGGCCGGCGAAGGCGGCGTCGCCGTGCATCAGCAGGGGCAGCACCGGGAACTCGCCGCCCCGGTTGAGGATGTCCTGTTTGGCCCGGGCGATGCCCTCCAGCACGGGGTTGACGGCTTCGAGGTGGCTCGGGTTGGCGGCCACCGACGTCTTGATCGTCGCCCCGCTGAGCGCGCTGAACTGTCCCTCGGCGCCCAGGTGGTACTTGACGTCGCCGGAACCCTGGACCGTTCGCGGGTCGATGTTGCCCTCGAACTCGCGGAAGATCTGGGCGTAGCTCTTGCCGACGATGTTGGCCAGCACGTTGAGCCGGCCGCGGTGCGGCATGCCGATGCAGACCTCGACCAGACCGTGGTCGGCCGCCTGCTCGCACACCTCGTCGAGGACCACGATCGCCGACTCGCCGCCCTCCAACGAGAACCGCTTCTGACCGACGAACTTGGTCTGCAGGAAGGTCTCGAAGATCTCGGCCTCGTTGAGCTTGTCCAGGATCCGCAGGTGCTCCTCGCGGGGCAGCGACTCGTGCGGCCGTTCCACCCGATCCTGGATCCACTTGCGCTGGGCCGGCTCCTGGATGTGCATGTACTCGATGCCGATGGTGCGACAGTACGAGTCGCGCAGGATGCCCAGGATCTTGCGCATCTTCATCAGGCCCTGACCGCCGGCGAAGGAGCCGGTGGCGAACTCGCGGTCCAGGTCCCACAGGGTCAGGCTGTGGGTCTGCACATCGAGGTCGTGGTGGCTGCGCTGGCGATACTCCAGCGGGTCGGTGTCGGCCATCAGGTGGCCACGCACCCGGTAGGCGTTGATCATCTCGAAGATCCGCGCCTGCTTGGAGACCTGGTCCTCGTGGTCGGCGCTGACGTCCTGCGCCCAGCGGATCGGCTCGTACGGGATCCGCAGCGCCGAGAAGACGTCGTCGTAGAAGCCGTCCTCACCGAGCAGCAGCGCGTGCAGCCGAGCCAGGTACTGACCCGACTGCGCCCCCTGGATGACCCGGTGGTCGTAGGTCGAGGTGAGCGTCATGACCTTGGAGACGCTCATCAGGGACAGCTTGTCGGGATCCGAGCCCTGGAACTCAGGCGGGTACTCCATCGAGCCGACGCCGATGATGGCGCCCTGGCCGAGCATCAGCCGGGGGACCGAGTGGTTGGTGCCGATGGTGCCGGGGTTGGTCAGGGTGATGGTGGTGCCGGCGAAGTCCGTCACGGCCAGGCTGCCGGACCGAGCCTTCTTCACGACTTCCTCGTACGCGGCCCAGAACTGGGCGAAGTCGAGGTCCTCACAGCTCTTGATACTCGGCACCAACAGCTGACGGGTGCCGTCGGGCTTGGGCAGGTCGATGGCCAGACCGAGGTTGATGTGCCGCGGCTCGATCATGGTCGGCTTGCCGTCGACGATGTCGTAGCCCTTGTTCATCTCCGGGTGCGTCTTCAGGGCCTGCACCATCGCGTAGCCGATCAGGTGCGTGTACGACACCTTGCCGCCACGGGCCCGACGCAGGTGGTTGTTGATCACCACGCGCTGGTCGATCAGCAGCTTCACCGGGAGCGACCGGACACTGGTGGCGGTGGGCACCGTCAGCGAGGCGTCCATGTTCTTGGCGGTCCGGGCCGGGGCGCCGCGAAGCACCGTCTTGACCGGCTCCTCGAGATCGACGTTGGGTCGGTTCGACGGGTTGGGTGGATCGGCGGGCACGCCACCGCGGTTGCCGGGTGCGGACGGCCGGGCGTTCTTGTTGTCGGTCGGGCGCTCCACGGTGGCGGGTCGCCTGGCCGCCGGTGCCGCCGGAGCAGGCTTCTCCGGGGTGCTCGGCGCCGGCCCGGGCGGGGCGCTCTGCTTGGTCGGAGCGGAGCCTGACGGCTTCGCGGCCGGCGTCGCGGTCTTCGCGGTGGGGCTTGCCGACTTCGTCGAAGCCGCAGTGGAGGTCGACGCGGCAGCCCTGGTCTCGGCCGAGGGGGCCGCCGTGGTGGAGCCGTTGCCACCGGAGCCGTTGCCGTCATCGCCCATCTTGTGGGCCTTGAAGTACGCCGCCCAGCTGGGGTCCACCGAGGCTGGGTCGGCGACGTACTGCTCGTACATCTCTTCCAGCAGCCAGTCGTTGGCGCCGAACTCTTCGGCAAGAGCGTCGGTGGCGGTCTGGGTAGAGCTGGATGGGTCGGGCACGGGGGCCACAATCGCCTTCTTCCGTCGCGGTCTGGTGGGCGAGGGCCGTTCCACCGCGTTATAGGGGGCCCGCCCGCGTCGTCTGCCTAGGGTACCGACAACTCTCATACCACCGTGCTGCTGGTCCGACCAGGTGACCGGGCGAGTCGTGCGTGAACCTGCTCGTCGCGGACACCGGCCTGGCGCGCAGCCAGCCACAAGGCTCCGACCAGACCGCTCTCCGCGACCAGCACCGGATCGGGTCGGGCCTTCCGCAGCCGCCGCGCCAGCGCGTCTGCGACCGGGCCGGGTCGGGTGGCCACCGACCCGGCGAGCACCAGCGGCAGGCCGGCGACCAGGTCGAGGCCGAGCAGGGTGGTCAGCAGGTGGTCGGCGGCTCGGTCGGCGATATCGCGGGCGGCGCGGTCCTCCGCGTGGCGACTGACCAGGTGGCCGAAGGAGGCCAGCCAGATCGGGGGGTTGGCGTAGCAGAGCTGGACGAGCTCGACCGGGTCGCGGCTGCCGGCGGCTCGCACGACCGCCTCGGCCAGCGGGCCCAGCGGTTGGTGAGACTGGAGTGTCGCCAGGGTCGACCGAACCGCCTCGCGGCCGAGCCAGAAGCCGGAGCCCTCGTCGCCGAGCAGCCAGCCCCAGCCGTCGCGTCGCTCCAGCAGCTCGCCGTCGACGAGGTGACCGGCCACGGCGCCGGTGCCCGCCACCAGCACATAGCCTTCCGGCGCTGCGGTGGCCGAGGAGAACGCGACGCTCAAGTCGGAGACCAGGCGCGCCCGCACCCCCCTTCCGTCGGGTGCCGCTGTTCCGCCGGGTGTCGCCGCGGAGAGGAACGTCTCGTCGGCGCGCGACCCGCCGGCCAGCCCGACCACCATCGCCCGGACCAGGCCCGCGGCGTCGGACCCGACCTGACCCAGACACTGTTCGGCTGCTGCTCGGATCCGCTGGGCCGAGACGTCGAGGCCGACCGCGTTGGGGTTGCCGGCCGGACCTGCGGCCACCGCCAGGATGTCGCCGGACACGGTGGCGACCGCGACCCGGGTGGTGGTGCCGCCGACGTCGGCTCCGAGCAGAAGACTGCTCTCCGATGTCGACGACGGTCCGGATTCGGCCACGATCCTCCTCGTTCGAATGGCTACGGGACCCATCAGATCACCGTCATGTTGCATTTTTGTGCAACTTTGGGGTCAGATACTGCACAACCGCAAAACATGTGCTTAGGTGTTTCTCAATCGCGAGCCAGGCTCGCACCCGTCATCAACCCCGTCCGAGCACGGCTCGGGTCGGGGCTGCTCCCACGGGAGTACCACAACCTCGTGTGCGCGGAGCGCACCGGTGACGAAAGGCACATACCTCGATGACGATCGACAAGACACCCCTGCAGCGGCGCCAGTTCCTGAAGTTCGCCTTGGCCGCGGCTGCGGTCACTCCGCTGGCCGGCTCGCTCGCGTCCTGCGCGGCGGGCGGCGGCAGCGACACTCCCGCCGCCCAGGAGACCGGCGCGGTCTCGGCGGACAACCCGTTCGGCGTGCCGGAGAGCAGTGCCGTCGACGCGGTCATCTTCAACGGTGGCTACGGCATCGACTACGTCGAGTTCGCCGCCGAGCTGATGCAGGAGAAGCACGCCGGCGTCACCGTCAAGGTCTCGCCGACGACCAAGGTCGGCCAGGAGCTACAGCCGCGGTTCGTGGCCGGCAACCCGCCGGACCTGATCGACAACTCCGGTGCGGGCAACATCGGCATGGCCACGATCCTCGCGCAGCTCGAGGACCTGACCACGGTCATCGACGCCCCCAACCTGGAGGGCACGACGATCCGCGACACGCTCTTCGGCGGCGTGCTCGAGCCCGGCACGTACGACGGCAAGCTGGCCGCCATCAACTACGCCCTGACTGTGTACGCGCTGTGGTACTCCGCATCGCTGTTCGAGGAGAACGGCTGGACTCCGCCGAAGACGTGGGACGAGGCGTACGAGCTGGGCATGAAGGCGAAGGAGAAGGACAAGTTCCTCTTCGTCTGGGGCAAGGAGGCGGCGACCTACTACCAGACGCTGGCCATCTGCTCGGCCATCAAGCAGGGTGGCGACGAGGTCCGGCTCTCGCTGGAGAACCTCAAGCCCGACTGCTGGTCGCAGCAGGCCGTCCAGGACGTGTTCAACGGGATGAAGAAGATCATCGACGCGGACATGTTCAAGCCGGGTGGCTCCGGCACCCAGTTCACCGCCGCCCAGGCCCAGTGGAGCAACAAGCAGGAGGCGCTGCTCTACCCGTCGGGATCCTGGATCGAGAACGAGATGAAGGACCAGACGGCCGAGGGCTTCGAGATGACCGGAACCCCCGAGCCCACGGTCGACGCCTCCAGCTCGATGCCGTTCGAGGCCTTGCACAGCGCGGCCGGTGAGCCGTTCGTGATCCCGTCGCAGGGCAAGAACGTGGCCGGCGGCAAGGAGATGCTGCGGGCCATGCTGTCCAAGGACGCGGCCACCAACTTCGCCAAGACGCTGCTGGCCCCGACGATCGTCAAGGGCACCGTGCCCGCGGACGGCTTCGGCTCCACCGCGCTGGTCTCCCAGACCACCATGCTCGGAGCCGCCGGGGAGAACATCT
>DASQLI010000020.1:0-54605 GCA_035630075.1 Microlunatus sp. | reverse complement strand
GAAGAAGCGCTGCCGGGAGATGAGCCAGTCGCCGTTCAGGCCGCCCACCCAGTTCTCGTAGCGGTACTTCATGTGCTCCGGCACCCAGCCGAGCTCCTCGCCGCGGGCCAGCATCGTCGCCTTGATGTCGGCGTCCCGGCCACCGTTGCGGATGTACCACTGGCGGGTCGACACGATCTCCAGCGGCTTGTCGCCCTTCTCGTAGAAGTTCGCCTTGCGCGAGGTCGGGGTCGGGTCGGCCAGCAGCTCGCCGGACTCTCGCAGCCAGCTCACCATCAGCTCGCGGGCACTGAAGGTGGTCTTGCCGGCCAGCTGACCCCACCGGTCGGCGTCGGCGATCCAGTCGGGCTGGTCGCGCAGGACCCGACCGTCGCGGCCGATGATCACCCGAGCCGGAAGCTGCAGCTCGCGCCACCAGGTCACGTCGGTCAGGTCGCCGAAGGTGCAACACATCACCAGACCGGAGCCCTTGTCGGGCTCGGCCAGCTCGTGCGTCACCACCGGCAGCTCCACCCCGAACACCGGGCTCGTCACCGTCTGGCCGATCAGGTCGGCGTACCGCTCGTCGTCGGGGTGGGCGATCAACGCCACGCTGGCCGCGATCAGCTCGGGGCGGGTGGTCTCGATGATCGCCTGCCCGCCGTCGGCTCGATGGAAGGCCACCTGGTGGTACGCACCGGGGTAGTCCCGCGCCTCCAGCTCGGCCTGGGCGACCGCGGTCTGGAACGTCACGTCCCACATGGTCGGCGCCTCGGAGAGGTACGCCTCGCCGCGGTGCAGGTTGCGCAGGAAGGCCAGCTGCGACACGCGGACCGAGTCCTCGGAGATGGTGGTGTAGAGGTCCGGCCAGTTCACCGAGAGTCCCACCCGCTGCCAGAGATCCTCGAACGCCTTCTCGTCGATGTGGGTGAGCTCGCGGCACAGCTCCACGAAGTTGCGCCGGCTGATGGCGACCTGTCGCTTCGGGTCCGGCTTGGCCGGTGGGGCGAAGTCGGGGTCGTAGGGCACGGAGGGGTCGCAGCGCACCCCGTAGTAGTTCTGCACCCGGCGCTCGGTGGGCAGTCCGTTGTCGTCCCAGCCGATCGGGTAGAACACGTGCTTGCCGCGCATCCGCTGGTAACGGGCGATCAGGTCGGTGTGGGTGTAGGAGAACACGTGGCCCACGTGCAGCGACCCGGACACGGTCGGCGGCGGGGTGTCGATGCTGTACACCTGGCTGCGCGCCTGCGCTGGATCGCCCTGCGGCCGGGTGAACGCGTACGTGCCGTCGGTCTTCCACCGCTGGGCCCATTTCGCCTCCAGGCCCTCCAGCGCCGGCTTGTCCGGTACGACGCGCGCACCGGTGGCAGGCGCGTCGAGGCTCGGGGCAGCAGGCGTGGCAGACATGCCGCCGATTGTAGGTAGCCGCCGCGGGTGCCCGCACACGCATTCCACGGAGCCTGCCCCACTGGGCGTTTTGCACCGCAATCCACGTCAGATGTCGATTTCGGTGCAAAAGTTGCTCGGTCGTGGACGGCAGTCTTCCTCGTACGGGGTCGGAATGGTGTGCTGGTTGTCTGGTCGGAACCGCCACGACTCGACGACGAGGAGGCACGAACCATGTTCGAGGAGGCCCAGCTCTACTCGCCGGTGTCGCACCACGACGACGGCACCGTCGAGGTGCATCTCGGGGCGAACCATCCCGGTTTCTCCGATCCCGACTACCGGGCCCGCCGCAACGCCATCGCCGCTCGGGCCGTGGCCTGGAAGCCAGGCGAGCCGTTACCGCGGATCGACTACACCGACGGCGAGACCGCCATCTGGCAGCAGGTCAGCCGGGAGCTGGTCGACAAGCACCGTCGCCGCGCACACCCGGAGTACCTGGCCGCCAAGGAGCGGCTCGGCCTGCCCGTCGACCGGATCCCGCAGCTCGACGAGGTCACCGCGAAGCTCCGGACACTGACCGGGTTCAGCTATGTCGCCGCGCCCGGCCTGGTCGAGCTACGCGAGTTCTACTCCTCCCTCGGAGACCGGCTCTTCCACTCCACCCAGTACGTCCGCCATCCCTCCGAGCCGCTCTACACACCGGAGCCCGACGTCATCCACGAGGTTCTCGGCCACGGGAACCAGCTCGCCAGCCCGCGGTTCGCCGCCCTCACCCAGGCAGCCGGCGCCGCGGTCGGCCGGGCCGAGCGGGACGAGACGGTCCAGGTGATCGCCGACATCTTCTGGTTCACGATGGAGTTCGGCGTCATGTACGACCACCGCGAGCTCAAGGCGTACGGTGCCGGGATCTGCTCCAGCTACGGCGAGATGGACGAGTTCGCCGAGATGGAGATCAGGCCGCTGGACCTGACCGAGATGGCGACCCTGAACTACGACATCACCAGCTACCAGCCGATCCTGTTCGCCGCCGAGTCGGTCGATCACCTGGAGGATGTGGTCGGCACGTTCTTCGCCAGCTGCGACGACGATGCGCCGGAGCGCATCAAGGCGGTCCCGGCCACCTGATCGAACGGCCCTGACCGACTCCGCGGTGGTTGCAACTACCGCGGAGTTGTCGAACGAGCCTCCGTGCCTGTTGAATGAGGTTTGCCTTACCTCACCTGTCCGCTCCAGCCACGGGGTCCTCATGCCGCTGTCACGTCGCCACTTCCTTTTCGGCTCCGCCGCTCTCGCCACCACGGTCGTCGGCCTGGCCGGCTGCAACGCCTCCGCCGGCTCCGCCGGCGAGGAAGCCACCCCGTCGGCCGCGGCCACCGGCGCGGAGGAGGGTGCCTACCCGGTCACCATCGCCCACAAGTACGGAAGCACGACCATCGAGTCCGCGCCGCAGCGGGTGGTGACCGTCGGGCTGAAGGAGCAGGACGACTGCGTCGCGCTCGGCGTGGTGCCGGTCGCCTCGACCTGGTGGTTCGATCCGGGCAAGGACAACAAGCTGTTCGGACCATGGGCGACCGACGCCTTGGGCGACGCGGCCGAGCCGAAGGTCCTCACCGACGCGGACGGCATCCAGTTCGAGCAGGTGGCCGAGCTGAACCCCGATCTGATCATCGGCGTCTACTCGGGGATGAAGCAGGAGGACTACGACAAGCTGAGCAAGCTCGCCCCGACCGTCGCGCCGCTGAAGGAGTACCAGGAATGGGGTGTCCCCTGGGACGCCCAAGCCGCCGTCGTCGGTCAGGCGCTCGGCCGGCCTCAGCAGATGACTCAGCTGATCGAGGACGCGAAGAAGAGGGTCCAGACGGTGAAGGAGTCCAACCCGGAGTTCGCCGGCAGGACCGCCATGTCGGCCACACCGTGGGAAGGCGTCTTCGTCTACGGCGAGCAGGACCCCCGTGGTCGCCTGCTGACCGATCTCGGCTTCACCTTCCCGCCCGAGGTCACCAAGGCCATCCCCAACGCCTGGGGTGGCAACATCAGCACCGAGAAGGTGGAGCTGCTCGATGTCGATGCGATCGTCTGGCTGGTCGAAGGCAACGGTCAGAAGGAGATCGAGAGCAACAAGGCCTACACCTCCCTCGCTGTGCACAGGGAGGGTCGTGAGGTCTTCACGTCGCCAGGTGATGGTATGTACGAAGCGTTCTCCTTCCTCACCGTCCTGAGCATCGGCTATCTGGTCGAGCAGCTCGGACCACGGCTGAAAAAGGCCGTCGACGGTGACCCCGGCACCACCAGCTAGAAACCTCGGCTCAGATGGCCCGACGGCAACGTGAGTCTCGGTTCGACTACACCCCGCAGATCCACACGCTGATCGGTCGGGGCGTCACGCCTAGAATCGGAGGGCCATGTCGCAGACTCCCGCCCTCGCCGAAGACGCCTCGCACGCCGAGATCGTCGCCACCCTGACCCGACGCTGGCCCGAGCACCGGATCGCGCCGAGCCTGGGGCGGATCTCCGCGCTGACCGAGCTGCTGGGCGATCCGCAGCGCGCGTACCCGGTCATCCACCTGACCGGCACCAACGGCAAGGGCAGCACCGCGGCGATGATCGACGCCCTGCTGCGGGCCGCCGGCCTGCGGACCGGACGCTTCTCCAGCCCGCACGTGATGTCGGTGACCGATCGGATCGCCGTCAACGGGGAGCCGATCAGCGAGGACCGGTTCGACCAGGTCTACCGCGAGCTCGCGCCCTACGTCGAGCTGGTCGACACCCAGCAGATCGACGGGGTCGACATGACCTTCTTCGAGATCATCACCGCGATGGCGTACGCGACGTTCGCCGACGCCCCGGTCGACGTGGCGATCATCGAGGTGGGGCTGGGCGGCACCTGGGATGCGACCAACGTCGCCGACGGCGACGTCGCGGTGATCACCCCGATCGACATCGACCATGCCCACCTGCTCGGATCGACCGTGGCCGAGATCGCGACCGAGAAGGCCGGGATCATCAAGCCGGGAGCCCAGGCCATCTTGGCCGGGCAGCAGGTCGAGGCCGCGCAGGTGCTGCTGCAGCGCTGCGCCGAGGTCGGGGCGCTGGTCCAGCGTGAGGGGCTCGAGTTCGGGGTGCTGGACCGGCTGCCTGGGGTCGGTGGCCAGCTGCTCCGGCTGAACGCCGCCGAGGGGCCCGTCGACGACATCTTTCTGCCCCTGTACGGGGCGCACCAGGCCGCCAACGCCGCCCAGGCGCTCGCCGCGGCGGAGGCGTTCCTCGGCATGAAGGCCCTCGACCCGGATGTCGTCCGGGAGGGATTCGCGAGCGTGACCATGCCGGGTCGGATGGAGGTCGTCCGGCGGTCACCGACCGTCGTGCTGGACGCGGCCCACAACCCGCACGGCGCGCGAGCAGCTGCGGCGGCGGTCACCGAGGCGTTCGAGTTCACCCCGTTGGTCGGCGTCGTCGCCGTGATGGGCGACAAGGACGTCCGCGGAGTCCTCGAGATCTGGTCCGAGGTGATGCAGCAGGTCGTCGTCACCCAGGTCGCCTCGACCAGCCGGGGGATGCCGGCTGAGGAACTGGGTGAGCTGGCGGCGGGGATCTTCGGCGCCGACCGGGTGACCGTCGCGCCGCGGCTGGACGACGCCATCGAGACGGCCGTCACCCTGGCCGAGGTGGACGGGGTCGGTGCGCCGGGCGTACTGGTCACCGGGTCGGTGGTGCTGGTCGGTGAGGCGCGCTCACTCCTCGTCCGGCAGCAGGCTGAGGAGCGGGCCGCGGAGGGGCAGGCAAACGATGGGCAGGTAGCCGGGGCGCCGGCAGTTGGGGCGCCGGCAGCCGCCGATCCCGATGACGACTGGTCAGCGGAGTCGGCCGGTGACGAGACGATGGTCGACCCGCACCTGACCGGCGAGGCGGTCGAGGGCGAGACCCTGTCGGTGGCCAGCGCCGAGTTCGAGGACCTGGACGAGCCGTTCGCCGACGACGTCGCGGACGACCCCTTCGCCGACGAAGGCGACGCCGACGAGGACCGCTACGCCGAGTGGGACGCCGAGCTGCCTCCCGACCTCGACGGGGACGGTCGTGGCGACCGATGAGCTACGCCCTGCCCAGCACCAACCCGATGCGGGTGGTGCTGCTCACGGTGCTGATCTTCGAGGTCATCGTGTTCGGCCTCGCCGTGCCGGTGATGATCCTCGTCTCCGGGGTGGCGCCCGGACTGGCCGCCGCCGGCGGCGGCGTGGCCGCCGCGCTGGCGCTGGCGGCTGCCGGCCTGCTGCGCAAGCCGCTGGGCTATCTGATCGGCTGGATCACCCAGCCGGTCGGCATCCTGCTCGGCCTGCTTACCCCGGCCATGTTCGTGGTCGGCGCGATGTTCGCGGGCTTGTGGGTGCTGTCGTTCGTGCTCGGGCGCCGGTTGGACGGCCAGGCCGCCGCCCGGACGAGCTGACACTCCAGCTCAGTCGGCCGTCGTCGCACCCGCCAGCAGCGTCGCGGCCTGGTCCGCGTCCACGCCCTCGGTCAGGTCGAATGCGGAGCCCCGCTCCCCGCTGACCTCCAGCGTCGGGTTCTCGCTGAGCGCCGTGATGCCCTCCTCCGACACGCCGGCCGCAGCCAGCGCCGACGCGAACGAGTAGTCACCCACCGAGCCGCCGAAGAACCGGACGAGTTCCACCAGCCCCTCCAAGGGGCCGGCGGACATGTGGACGCCGTTGAAGTTGTACGACACCGTCGCCAGGCCGAAGGCGGCCGGGTCCGCGAACAGGGTTCCGCGGATCGAGTCGGCATCCGCCTTGGACGGGTCGGTGGTGCCGATCAAGTCGCCACGCAGCGACTCCCACGACGTGTCGCTGCTGCCGTGCAGGAAGGCGCAGACGGTGTCCTCGGCGGTGAAGAAGCTCAGCTGGCGCGGATGGAAGCCGTTGAGGATGACGACTGTCTGGCCGTCCACATTGGCCACCGCGGCGTACGTGCCCGGGCCGAGCCGGCCGACGGAGAGGTTCGCGAACAGCACGCCCAGGGAGAAGGGGCTGAACTCGCCGAACGCGTCCAGGAACTGGTGGCCGCCGAGCACCTCGGCGCCGGCATCCAGCTCGGCGGCGTACTGCTCAGCGAGCGCCTGCTCGGTCGCTTCGGTCAGCGCCGACCGGCCGAGCCGGGAGATCTTGTTGATGACGCCGTAGTGGTCGGCGATCGCACCGCTGCTCTCCAGCTCTGACCCGGTCAGGATCTTCGTCGCGTGCACCGTGACGCCGCAGGCGCTGAACGACGACGCGAACAGGTCCCACACCTTGTCGAGATCGGCTCCCGACAACCGGCCGAGCTCGGGCTTGCTGAAGATCACGAACTCGTTCGATGCCGGTGCGCCGCCGGAGCCGGGGAAACGCTGGCCGACCGCTGCGCGTACGTCTGCTGCACTCATGGCCGCCAGCCTGCCGGTCCACCCGTACCGGGGGCAACCTGGGGGTCGGCCGACTGCCCGCGGTCGGGGACCGGTCCCGGCACCTTCGGTAGGGTCGTACCCTCACCGCCCAGCCACCCACGAAGTCCGCCTGCCCCTGTCGACGAGAGGCCGAGGTGACCCTCCTCATCGCCGTGCACTTCGCGGTGGCGTGCTTTGCGCCGCTGCTCGTGCGAGTGCTGCGCGCGCGGGCCTTCTTCGTGCTGGCCGCCATACCCGCGGTCGCTTGCGGCTGGTTGGCGGCCCAGGCCCCCGTCATCGCACCGGGCGGCTATCTCACCTGGTCGACCGCCTGGATCCCGGCGATCGGTGTCGACCTCGACTACCGGATGGGCACCCTGCAGTGGGTGCTGGCGCTGCTCGTCACCGGCGTCGGTGCGTTGGTGCTGTTCTACTGCCGTTGGTACTTCCCCGAACCCGAGATACCGGCCCGCACCGGCGGCCTGCTGCTCGCCTTCGCGGGCGCCATGCTCGGTCTGGTCACCGCCGACGACCTGATCCTGCTGTACGTGTTCTGGGAGCTGACCACGGTCTTCTCCTACCTGCTGGTCGGCCACCACCCGACGCGCGGTGCCAACCGTCGGGCCGCGCTCACCGCCTTGATGGTGACGACGTTCGGCGGTCTGGCCATGCTGATCGGGATCGTGATGATCGGCGTCACGGCCGGCACCTTCTCGGTCGCCGCGTTGCTGGCCGAACCGGAGCTGATCGGGACCGGGCCGCTGGCGGTGGTGGCGATCCTGCTGCTGCTGGTCGGCGCGATCACCAAGTCGGCCCAGGTGCCGTTCCACTTCTGGCTGCCCGGTGCCATGGCCGCCCCGACCCCGGTCAGTGCCTACCTGCATGCCGCCGCCATGGTCAAGGCGGGCGTCTACCTGGTGGCTCTGCTGGCACCGACCTTCGCCGACCTGCCCGGCTGGCGACCCGTCGTCCTCACTCTCGGTGCGGTCACCATGATCATCGGCGCCTGGCGCGCGCTGCGACAGTACGACATCAAGCTGCTGCTGGCGTACGGCACCGTGAGCCAGCTCGGCTTCCTGATGGCCATCTGCGGCCTCGGCACCCGGTCGGCGATCCTCGCCGGGGTCGCGATGCTCATCTCCCACGCCCTCTTCAAGGCCGCGCTGTTCCTGGTCGTCGGCATCGTCGACCGATCCACCGGGACTCGCGACATCCGCAAGCTGTCCGGGGTCGCCAGACGCCTCCCGGTCGTCGCCGGTGCCGCCGCGGTCGCGGCTGCGTCGATGGCGGCGATTCCGCCGCTGATCGGCTTCACCGCCAAGGAGGCGGCCTTCGAGTCGTTGGTCTACCTGGTGCCTGACGGCGACCAGACCGGCATCCCGCCGCTGCCGGCGTTCCTGCTGATGGGCGCGTTGGTGGCGGGCTCGGCCTTGACCGTGGCCTACACCCTGCGCTTCCTGTGGGGGGCGTTCGCCACCAAGGAGCTGCTGGCGCCGACGAAGGTGGCCGATGAGCCCGCGGGGTTCGCTGCTGCTCCGGTGATCTTGGCCGCGGCCTGCCTGGTCGGCGGCTTGATCGGGCCGACGCTGACCCGGGTTCTGGATCCACTGGCCGAGGCCGCTGTGGTGGGCAAGGAGAGCCACGGCATCGCGCTCTGGCACGGGTTCTCGATACCGCTGGCGCTGTCGGTCCTGGCGCTGGGCACCGGCGTGCTGCTGTTCATCGCCCGACGCTGGATCGGCAGGGTGCAGGCCACCTTCCCGCGGACGCCGGAGGCCGAGGAGGTCTACCAGGCGGTGATGCGCGGCATCGACCGGGCTGCGGTGGAGGTGACGGCGGTGACCCAGCGCGGCTCGCTGCCGATCTATCTCGGAACGATCATGCTGGTGCTGGTCGTGCTTCCGGGTGTCGTGCTGCTGAGTCTGCCGGCGTGGTCCGGGTCGCTCCGACCCTGGGACACGCCGGGGCAGGTGCTGGTGGGCGCCACGATGGTCGTCGCAGCCTTTCTGGCAGCGACCTCGCGGGGTCGGCTGAAGGCGATCATCCTCGTCGGGGTGACCGGCTACGGCACGGCGATGATGTTCCTGCTGCACGGAGCGCCCGACCTCGCCCTGACCCAGATCCTGGTGGAGACGGTCACCTTGGTCGTGTTCGTGCTGGTGTTGCGCAAGCTACCCAAGTACTTCACCGACCGTCCGCTGCACGCGACCCGCTGGTGGCGGCTGGTGATCGCTATCGTGGTCGGCTTCACCGTGGTGTCGGTCGTGTTCCTGGCCGCCGGGGCCCGGATCGCCACCCCCGTGTCGGAGGCCTTCTACGACGCCGCGTACGCCTTCGGCTACGGCAAGAACATCGTCAACGTGACCTTGGTCGACATCCGCTCCTGGGACACGATGGGCGAGATCTCGGTGCTGGTGGTGGCAGCCACAGGGGTGGCGAGTCTGATCTTCATCCGGCGCCGCTACACCGAGATCGAACCACCACGAGGTGCCGGACGGCCGCGTCGACGCAGCTTCCAGCGCCCGGCGTCCGCCGACCACGCGCGATCCGACGCCCAGGGTCGGATGACCTGGCTGCGCGGCACCGAGCAGCTGTCCCCGATCAAACGGTCGATCATCTTCGAGGTCATCACCCGGCTGCTCTTCCCGGTGATGATCTTGACCTCGCTGTTCTTCCTGTTCAGCGGGCACAACAACCCCGGCGGCGGTTTCGCCGGCGGACTGGTCGCCGGGCTCGCGCTGACCATCCGCTATCTGGCCGGCGGCCGCTATGAGCTCGACGAGGCAGCGCCGGTCGATGCCGGCCGGGTGCTGGGGGCCGGCCTGCTCACCTCGGGACTGAGCATGCTGGCGCCGGTCCTCGTGGATGGCCGGATCGGACAGAGCTTCGACATCGAGATCTACGCGCCTTACCTGAGCTATCTGCCCACGCCGTGGGGGACCGTCACCCTGCTCGGAGAGATCCACCTGGTCACGTCGCTGGTCTTCGACATCGGCGTCTACCTGGTGGTGATCGGTGTGATGCTCGATCTGGCTCGTAGCCTCGGTGCCGGCATCGATCAGCACGAGGAGGAGGACCGGACGCCCTCGCCGCGCACCGATGGACTGCGGGCCCGAGCGGCCGCGATCCGGGCGGGGGCGGCGCGATGAGCTCGAGCCTGACTCTGCTGGTGGTCTCCGGCGTACTCATCTCCGCCGGTGTCTACCTGATGATGGAGCGGTCGCTGACCAGGATCCTGGTCGGCGTGCTGATGGCCGGCAACGGGGTGAACCTGCTGTTCCTGGTGGCCTCGGGCGTGCCGGCGGGAGCGCCGTTCATCGACACCGACCGGGGCCGGGACATCTCCGATCCGCTGCCCCAGGCGATGGTGCTGACCGCCATCGTGATCACCCTCGGCCTGACGGCGTTCCTGCTGACGATGGCGTACCGGAGCTTCCAGCTGCACGGCCACGACGAGGTCGCCGATGACGTCGAGGACCGGCAGATCGTCCGGCTGGCCGAGGCCGACCTGGCGTCCGCCTCGTACGACGAGGACGACAAGTCGATGCCCTCGGAGGACGACAGCGACCCTGACCCGGCGGAGGAAGGATCGGCGGAGCAGCTGGCTGCCGATCAGGCAGAGCGGCAGCAGCGGGACGCGGCCGAGGACGCCACGGACCGGATCATCAGCGGCGAGGGGAGGCCCGGCTCATGAACAACCTGCTGCCGTTGCCGGTCCTGCTGCCGCTGCTGGGCGCAGGACTGGCCCTCGTCCTTGGTCGGCACCCGAGGGCCCAGCGGGTCACGTCCAGCACTGTGCTGCTGGCCGTGGTGCTGGTCGCGGCCACGCTGGTCTTCCTGACCGACCGGTACGGCCCGCTGGTCCTCTGGGTCGGCGCTTGGCCGGAACCACTCGGGGTGGCGCTGGTGGCCGATCGGCTGTCGTCGCTGATGCTGCTGGTGTCCTCGATCGTCACCTTCACGGTGCTCGTGTTCTCGATGGGTCAAGGCGTCGAGGAGCGCAAGCGGGAGACCCCGATCTCGATCTACCACCCGACGTTCCTGGTGCTCTCGGCCGGAGTCTCGAACGCGTTCCTGGCCGGCGACCTGTTCAACCTGTTCGTCGGGTTCGAGATGCTCCTGTTCGCCTCGTACGTGCTGTTGACCCTGGGCGGCACCGGCGAGCGGATCCGGGCCGGCACCACCTACGTCCTGGTCAGTGTGCTCTCCTCGCTGCTCTTCTTGATCGCGATCGCCTGCATCTATGCGGCCTGCGGCACGGTCAACCTGGCGCAGCTGTCGCTCCGGCTGCCCGAGCTGGATCCCGATGTGCAGCTGATCCTGCAGCTGGTGTTGCTGACCGTGTTCTCGATCAAGGCCGCCGTGTTCCCGCTCTCTGCGTGGCTGCCCGACTCGTACCCGACGGCGCCCGCGCCGGTCACCGCTGTGTTCGCAGGTCTGCTGACCAAGGTCGGGGTGTACGCGATCATCCGCACGCAGACCCTGCTGTTCGGTGACAGCCCGTTGTCCGGGCTGCTGATGTGGGCCGCGCTGGCGACGATGATCATCGGCATCCTGGGGGCGATCGCGCAGTCGGAGATCAAGCGGATGCTCTCCTTCACCCTGGTCAGCCACATCGGCTACATGATCTTCGGGGTGTCGCTGGCCAGCGAGGCCGGCTTCGCCGGTGCGATCTTCTACACGGCCCACCACATCACCATCCAGACCACACTGTTCCTGGTCACCGGGCTGATCGAGCGGCGCGGCGGCAGCACGTCCCTGAACGATCTCGGTGGCCTGGCCGCGCTGTCGCCCGTCCTCGGGGTGCTGTTCTTCGTGCCGGCCATGAACCTGGCCGGGATCCCGCCCTTCTCCGGCTTCATCGGCAAGGTGGGGCTGCTCGAGGCCGGCGTGCAGAATGGCGGCGCGCTCGCGTACGCGTTGGTCATCGGTGGCGTGATCACGAGCCTGCTGACCCTCTACGCCATGGCGAAGGTGTGGAACCGCGCTTTCTGGAGAGCCGTGCCCGAGAGCACCCCGGCCGGCAATCCGCTGGTGGTGCGACGCCGCTCGATCCTGCTGCCGCGCGGCATGGTGGTCACCTCCGCCTTCCTGGTGCTGGTCGGTGTCGGGATCACTTTCGTCGCGGGTCCGCTGTACGGTTACGCGGACCGGGCGGCCACTGACATGCTCAGTGGACTGCCGTACGTGCAGGCTGTGCTGCCGGCAGGAGTGCGATGACCGGCGACGAGCGCGAGGCGAGAGCCGCCGCGGTGATCGGTGACCACGCCGCGGGGCAGCCCACGTCGGTCCGCCGCCGGCCCCAGCTGCGGATGTCGGTCGTCACCGCCGTGCTCTGGGTGCTGCTGTGGGGAGACCTGTCGGTGGCCAACCTGGTGTCCGGGTTCGTGCTCGGCATGGTGATCACCTGGGTCTTCCCGTTGCCCCCGATCGAGACCCACGGTCGGTTCCGGCTCTGGCCGTACACCAAGCTGATCGCGATCTTGCTGTTCGATCTCGTCCGGTCGAGCTTCGTGGTGGCTGCGCAGGCCTTCCACTTCGGCCACACCATGCGCAACGCCGTGGTCCGAGTCGATCTGCGCACCCGCTCCGACCTCTACCTCACGCTGACCTCCGAGCTCGTCTCGCTGGTGCCGGGCAGCCTGGTGACGGAGGCACGGCGACAGGAAAGCGTCCTGTACGTGCATGTGATGGACGTCCGCTCCGAGGCCGACATCGAGTCGACTCGGCGCGAGGTGCTGGAGGCCGAGGAGCGGGTCGTGCGCTCCTTCGGAACGGATGAGGAGGTCGCCGCACTGAAGGATCCCCGGCCGGATGTGGCGAAGGAGAGTCCATGAGTGTGGCCGACGTGATCATCGCGATCGGCGTGATCTTCCTGGCAGGGGCGATGGCGATGACCTTGATCCGGATGTCGCGCGGACCGTCCACCCTGGATCGGGTGGTGGCCGCAGACGTCGTGGTGGCCGTGGTGATCGCCGCGCTGGCGATGGAGGCGGCGCTGAACCACCACACCAGCACGCTGCCGATCATGCTGGTGCTGTCACTGCTGGGCTTCTCCGGCTCACTGAGCATGGCCCGGTTCGTTGCGGACCGCGACAAGGCCAAGAAGTGGGATGTGCCGTCCTCGGCACCGATCAGGTCAGAGCGCAGCAAGGAGGGCACATGAACCCCGTGCTGGACATCATCGGCGCCCTGTTCTTGCTGCTGGGGGCCATGCTCTGCTTCGCCGCCTCCGTGGGGCTGGTGCGTTTCCCGGACGTGCTGACCCGGATGCATGCCGCGACCAAGCCGCAGACCCTCGGCCTGCTCTTCGTGGTCGTCGGGGTTGCCTTCTCGCTCCAGAACCTGCAGGCGCTGGGCATCCTGCTGCTCGTCGTGGTGCTGCAGCTGCTCACCGCCCCGGTCGCCGCCCACATGGTCGGCCGGACGGCGTACCGCACAGGTCAGGTCCGCAGTGACCTGCTCACCGAGGACGACCTGGCCGATGATCTCGCCGCCGCGGGCTTTCACCTGGTCTCGGGGGACGAGGACGAGCCCGAGGACGCCGATGGCGAGTCCTCCGGGTCCGGTGGGACGGGCGGCGGCAGCTCCTGACCCGGGTCAGGATCACCGGCCCTCGCGACCCCCGCGGTTCGCAGCCACCACCACATCGGTCCGTCAGGCAGTTCGGATCCGGCGAGTCAAGAGCGCTCGCGCGGCCAACCCCGCTGCCAGGGCCCAGAACGCCGCGCCGATGCCTCCGATGACCGTGCCCGAGGCGGCCACCACGAAGGTGATCGTGACGGCTTCGCGGCCCTCCACACTCGACAGTGCAGCCGACAGCGAGGCGGCCAAGGTGCCGAGCAGGGCCAGCCCCGCGACGGTGCCGATTACCTCCGGCGGCGCCAGGCTCACGAAGGCCGTCAGCGGTGCCGACAGCAGGCCGAGCACCAGGTACGTCCAGCCCGCGGCATGAGCGGCGACCCAGCGGCGTCCCGGATCGGGATGGACGTCGGGATTCGCGGTCATCGAGGCGGTGATGGCGGCGAGGTTGATCGCATGACCGCCGAAGGTCGCGCCGGCGAGGGTGCCCAGGCCGGTGACCGTCATCGACTCACGCCAGGGAACCTCGTACCCGTACGAGGACATGACCGCCGCCCCTGGCACGTTCTGACTGGCCATGGTCACCAGATAGAGCGGGAGCGCCAGACCGAGCACGGCCGGCCAGGTCAGCGTCGGCATCGTCCAGCTGAGCGAGGGTGGGACGAGGGCGGACGCCAGGTCCCCTCGGGCGCCGAGGCCGATCACCACCAGGGTGATGCCGAAGGCGATCGGCACGGACCATCGTGCGAGCACGCGTGTCGCGACCAGCCAGCCGACCACGATCGGAGCGACCGCCCACGGCTCGGCCGCCAGCCCACGGACCGGCACCAGGCAGAGCGACAGCACCACTCCGGCCAGCATCGCCTGGGCGAGCGGAGTCGGGATGGCGGCGATCAGCCGGCCCAGCGCTGGGACCAGTCCGGTCAGCACGACCAGCACACCGACCAGCAGGAAGGCGCCGACCGCGGCCGGCCAGCCGCCGGCGACGAGACCGGTGGTCGCCAGCATGGCTGCCCCGGGCGTCGACCAGGCCAGGATCAGCGGCGTACGGTGCCGCAGGGTGAGCCAGACAATGCCGAGTGCCTGGGTCAGGCTGAGCACCAGCAGTCCAGACGCCGCCTCGGCCGGCGTCGCACCGACAGCGCGCAGACCCGCGAGGACCACGGCGAAGGAGCTGGTGAATCCGACCAGAGCAGCGACGATGCCGGCGGTGACCGGGTGCGGCGCGTGTTCCATGAACAGAACACTAGCCGGATCATGTTCTGTTTACAGAACGGATTGCCTCTAGAGTGGCAGCGTGGACGATCTGGCGCGGCGGGTGGGGGAGCGGCTGCGCGCGGCCCGTCGAGACCGTGGCTGGTCGGTGGGAGCGCTCGCTCAGACCGCCGGCATCGGCAAGGGATCGCTGTCGGAGATCGAGAACGGGGTGCGGAATCCCACCCTCTCCACGCTGTACGCGCTGGCCGGCGCACTCGGTCTGCCGCTGTCCACCCTCCTGGCGGGACAGACGGGCGCTCGGGTCGCCTCGCCCGGCGTCGAGGCTCTGCTGCTCGACGTCCGCGAGTCGGCCGGTTGGACGGTCGAGGTGTATCGGCTGGTGCTGGATCCCGGCGCCGTGCACCACTCGGTTCCGCACGGCGCCGGCGTGGTCGAGCACCTGCTGCTGACCCGTGGCCGGGCTCGGGTCGGCCGGGCCGGGGAAGAGGTCGAGATCGGCACCGGTGAGGCGGCCGAGTGGGTCAGCGATGTCGCGCACGGCTACATCGCATTGAGTGAAGAGCCGGTGGAGTCGGTGCTCGTGATCCGAACCCCCGGCTCCTCGTCCCCCGAGTCGTCAGCGTCGATAGTCGCCGGAGCAACCACGGAATCTGACAAGTCGGCAGGGGCGTAGAGCGTCTCTTACCCTGGTGCGGTGACCACAACCGCGCCGCCACCCTCCTCGACGTCGATGTTCGAGCAGCTGGAGCCGTTGCTGGCCAGCGTCAACAAGCCCATCCAGTACGTCGGGGGCGAGCTGAACAGCGTCGTCAAGGACTGGGGAGAGGTCGAGGTGCGCTGGTGCCTGATGTACCCCGACGCGTACGAGGTGGGCCTGCCCAACCAGGGCGTCGCCATCTTGTACGAGGTGCTGAACGAGCGGGACTGGATCCTGGCCGAGCGGACGTACGCGGTCTGGGCGGACCTGGAGACGCTGATGCGCGAGCACGGCATCCCGCAGTTCACCCTCGACAACCACCGCCCGGTCGCCGACTTCGACGTGCTGGGGGTCAGCTTCGCCACCGAGCTGGGCTACACCAACCTGCTCAACGCGCTGGATCTGGCCGGGATGGCGCTGCACGCCTCCGACCGCGGCGAGCAGGAGCCGATCGTGCTGGCCGGCGGGCACGCCGCCTTCAACCCCGAGCCGATCGCCGACTTCGTCGACGCCGCGGTACTCGGCGACGGTGAGGAGATCGCGCTGGCGATCTCCGCGGTGATCCGCGAGTGGAAGGCCGAGAACCGTCCCGGCGGCCGGGACGGCCTCCTGCTCCGGCTGGCCGCCACCGGTGGCGTGTACGTGCCCAAGTTCTACGACGTCGCGTACGGCTCGGACGGGTCGCTGCTGGCGGTGGAACCGAACCGGCCCGGTGTCCCGGCCACGATCACCAAGCACACGGTGATGGACCTGGACGCGTGGCCGTACCCGAAGAAGCCGCTGGTGCCGCTCGCCGAGACCGTGCACGAGCGCTACTCGGTGGAGATCTTCCGGGGCTGCACCCGCGGTTGCCGGTTCTGCCAGGCGGGCATGATCACCAGGCCGGTGCGGGAGCGCAACATCGAGACCATCGGCGCCATGGTGCAAGGGGGCATCGAGGCCACCGGGTTGGAGGAGGTCGGGCTGCTCAGCCTGTCCAGCGCCGATCACTCCGAGATCGCGCCGATCACCAAGCAGCTCGCAGATCGTTACGAGGGCACGAATGTCTCCCTCTCCCTACCCAGCACCCGGGTGGATGCCTTCAACATCGACCTCGCCAACGAGCTGTCCCGCAACGGACGTCGGTCCGGGCTCACGTTCGCCCCGGAGGGCGGCTCCGAGCGGCTGCGCAAGGTGATCAACAAGATGGTCAGCGAGGACGACCTGATCCGTACGGTGGCCACGGCGTTCGCGAACGGCTGGCGGCAGGTCAAGCTCTACTTCATGTGCGGGCTGCCGACCGAGACCGACGAGGACGTGCTGGGCATCGCCGACCTGGCTCGCAAGGTGATCCAGACCGGACGGGAGGCCAGCGGACGACGCGACATCCGGTGCACGGTGAGCATCGGGGGCTTCGTGCCCAAGCCCCACACGCCGTTCCAGTGGGCTGCGCAGTGCGACGCCGACACCATCGACCGTCGGCTCAAGCTGCTGCGCGACACGGTGCGTCAAGATCGGCAGTTCGGCAAGGCGATCGGATTCCGCTACCACGACGGCAAGCCCGGCGTGGTGGAAGGACTGCTCTCCCGAGGCGATCGTCGGGTCGGCCGCGTGATCGAGGCGGTGTGGCGCGACGGCGGCCGCTTCGACGGCTGGAGCGAGCACTTCAGCTACGACCGGTGGATGCGCTGCGCCGACGAGGCGCTGACCGGAACGGGGGTGGACGTCGACTGGTACACGGTGCGGGAACGAGGCTTCGACGAGGTGCTGCCCTGGGACCACCTGGACTCCGGTCTGGACAAGGACTGGCTCTGGCAGGACTGGGAGGACGCCCTGGACGAGACCGAGGTGGAGGACTGTCGCTGGACACCGTGCTTCGACTGCGGTGTCTGTCCGGATCTCGGCACCGAGATCCAGGTGGGGCCGACCGGCCGGACGCTGCTTCCATTGACGCCGGTGTGAGGTCGCGGTGCCGGTATCGTCGGTCGAATCGCGGGTGAGACGAGGGCGCGTTCGAGGCGCAGGAGTCGGCTGAGGAGGATGCGGCGGCCATGAGCACGGCCGGACAGGTGTGGCCTCGCCGAGGCTACGTGATCGGCCTTGCAGCGATCTGCCTGCTGGCGTTCTCGGTCCGACTGACCGGCATCTTCCGAGGCGGAGGCCTCTACGGACTGGGCAACTACGACGACGGCGTCCACTTCGGCGCCGCGCTGGGACTGGTGAACGGGCTGGTGCCCTACCGGGACTTCCTCTTGCTTCATCCGCCGGGGGTGGTTCTCGCTCTCACCCCCTTCGCCGCCGTGTCCTGGCTGGTCGGCGAGCCGCACGCGATGGCTGCGGCCCGGCTGTCCTGGATGGCGTTGGGTGCGGTCAACGCCGTGCTCTGCGGGCTGGTCATCCGGCCGCTCGGCCGGATCCCGGCACTGGTCACGGCGCTGTTCTACGCACTCTGCATCGGTGCCGTGTACGTCGAGCACACTCCGCTGCACGAGTCGGCGGCCACCACGGTGCTGCTGCTGGCCCTGGTGATCGTTCGGTTGCTGGGTGCGGGCGAGCGGATCGGACGTGGTCACTACGTGGCCGCCGGGCTGCTGCTGGGCATCTCACCGGTGGTCAAGATCTGGGGTGTGGTGGTGGTGCTCGTGGTCGTGGGCTGCCTGGCCTACCTGCGAGGTCGGCGACCGGCCCTGACCGTGCTGCTGGCGTCCACCGCGTCCTGTGCAGCCTTGTGCCTGCCGTTCTTCATCGCTGCCCCGGAACGGATGTGGCGGATGGTGGTGGTCGCGCAGGTCAACCGGCGTCGGGTGATGGAGTCCCCGATCACGCGACTCGACGACATCCTCGGCTCCCGGGAGTGGGAGGCGGCCCGGGAGCTGGTGCACCACGCGGTCTTCGCGGTCGTCTTCCTGACCGTCGGCGCCGCGCTGGTGATCTGCCTCGTCCGCGCCGAGCTGCGCGTGCTCGCGGTGCTGCTGATCAGCCACGGCGTGCTGGTGATGATCACCCCGCTGTGGTTCCTGCACTACGCGGGCATGTCAGCAGCCCCGATCGCGCTGGTGCTGGGCGGCGCCCTGTGGGCGATCATGGACTGGACGGGGCAGCGGTGGCCGTCACTGCCCCTTCCGCTGGCCGGCGTCGCGACGGGTGCGGTGCTGGTGCTGGCCATCCCGATGACCAGAGTCGACCTGGGCGGGCGCCCGTTCCCGGCGGAGGCGTTGGCACAACCGCTACGCGACCGGCCGGGTTGCGTCACGCACGACTTCCCGATGGCCCTCATCCAGATGGACCTGCTGCAGCGCGACATCGACCGCGGCTGCCGGTTCGTCGTCGACCTCGGCGGCTACAGCTACTACGTCACCGACAGCCCGGACGCGAAGGAGCCCCGCGCCCGCAACCGCGACTGGCAAGCGCACGCGCTGGAGTACTACCGCAGCGGCGACGCCGCGATCGCCTTCCGGTTCCGGGCCGGCGCCGGATTCAGCCGAGCAACCGCCCGGACGATCAAGCGATGGCCGGTGATCGTCGAGGTAGGCGACTTCGTGGTCCGCGAGCCGAGACCGGCGCCCCAGCGCTGACTCCGGAGCACTAACCGACTGGCGCCCTGGGTCCTTGTGGGTGAGGGTAGAGCCATGCACCAGACCGCCGACCTGCTCGAGATCCAGGACGACGCCGAGCTCACCGCGCTGGTCGGTGAGCCGATCCAGCGGGTCAAGGACAAGGTCCGCACCAGCCTGCATGAGCTGGACCGCGCGTGGCTGGCCGCCTCACCGTTCTGCCTGGTGGCCACCAGCGATGCCGAGGGCCGCTGCGACGTGTCGCCCAAGGGCGACCCGGCCGGGAGTCTGGCGTACGTGATCGACGACCGGACGATCGCGCTCGCGGAACGGCCCGGCAACAAGCGGGTGGACGGCTACCGCAACATCCTGGACAACCCGCACGTCGGCCTGATCTTCCTGATCCCCGGTCGCGGTGACACGCTGCGGGTCAACGGCCGCGCCCGGCTGGTTCGGGACGCAGACTTCTTCGATGCCATGATCGTGAAAGGCCATCGTCCGATCCTCGCCCTGGTGGTCGAGGTGGAGGAGGTCTTCCACCACTGCGCCAAGGCGTTCCTGCGCTCCCAGCTGTGGGAACCGGAGACCTGGAACGATCCTGTCCCGCCCCGGCCGGTGATAGCCAAGACCCTCGATGCTCCGAACGAGACCCTGGAGGAGCTGACCGCCTACTACGGCGAGCAGTACCGGGAGAAGCTCTACCGCTGAGTGCTGCGCTGACCTCAGACCTGCTCGAGATCCGAGCAGATCTGTGGCCAGCCGGACGGACCTGCGGTGTTCCGGGTGATCAGCAGCTGGGTTGACCGTCCTCATAGAGCCGCGGCACGCGGTGGTTGGCGACGAAGGTCCCGTTCGGGTCGACCACCGAGCGGATCGCGACCAGCTGCCGCCAGGTCGACGCGTCGTACGCCTGACGCGGGTCGACGGCATCCTCGGCGAAGTTCAGGTACGTCCGCCCGGATGTCCACGGCGCCAGGGCCCGGGTGAACGCGGCGGTGTCTGCCCCGACCTGCAGCGCCGTCTCCGGGCCCATCACCACGCCGCCGGCGAAGGCCAGGAACTGACCGTCGAGATGCGACACCGCGCCGCCGCCGGGCCGTGGCCGAGCCAGGGCACCGCCGAGCTGACGAAGCTCACCCATCATCAGCGCCGTGGACGACCGGTCCGCAACCGCAGCCAGGAAGGCGTCGATGCCGGCGTCGGGCAGCTCGCGCAGCATGGCCGATGCGGACAGACCCGACCCAGAGCCCTCCGGGTCCATGTGCAGCCGGGTGAGTGCCGTCGCCGGCATCCGCAGAAAGGTGTCCATCTCCGGTTTCAGGGCACGGAGGTCGGCCAGGATCCGGTCGGCCCGGTCATCGGAGGCCAGCACCGCCCCGTCGATGACGACCACCGAGCGTCCGCTGAGGAAGGGAGGTAGCTCCGGAAGCGGCGGCAGGTGCAGCACCCGGAACGCGGTGGTGACCTGCTCGGGTGCGTCGACGGCCCACGCCGACCAGCGGCGTAGCACCTGCTCGGCGCGGCCGATGTCGAAGATCATCATCCCGGCGTACGCGGTGGGGATGTCGAACAGCGAGAACTCCAGCGCCGTGACGACGCCGAAGTTGCCGCCACCGCCACGCAGCGCCCAGAACAGCTCGGGATCGTGGCTCGCGTCGGTGCGCACGATGGTGCCGTCGCCGATCACCACCTCGGCGGCGGTGACGTGGTTGGCGGCCAGACCGAGCGCGCGGGCGTACCAGCCGATCCCGCCGCCCAGGCTGTAGCCGGCGATGCCGACATCGGGGGAGGAGCCGTGCAGGGCGGCCAACCCGTACACGGCTGCCGCGGTGACTGCCGGGTCCCACAGCGTGCCACCGCCCACCCGGGCGATCCGCTGGACGGGGTCGATGGTGACGGAGGAGAGCGCGTCGGTCTTCAGCACCACGACGTCGTCCAGGCCGCGCTGGGCCAGGGGGCCGGCGTTGTGGCCGGTGGTCTGCGGCGCGATCCGCAGGCCGTGCTCGGTGGCGAGCCGGACCAGCCGGGAGACGTCGTGGGCGTTGCGGGGTTCGGCGACAGCGGCGGGTCGCTGGTCGACGGCTCGGTTCCACGCGAGACGGGCCTCGCCGTAGCCCGGATCGCCGGGCAGGTGCACGGGGCAGGATGTCAGGGTGCGCAGCGCCGCCGTGTGGGCGCGTGCAGCGGAGGTGAGCGGTCGGCCCGTGGTGAGGTCGATGGTCACGGTCGGAATTCCCTTCGGACGTGTGGCTGACGGATGTGTCAGGAGATGCACCCGTCGCCTCGTCTGTCCGCCGTTCGGCGGTTGACGGTGGGTGATCGCCGAGGGAATCAGAGCCTGATCGTCGCAGGGGAATACCGCAGGACCGTGTCATCTGGGGCACAGGGCCGGCGTACCAACCCCGTCGGCGATCAGGTCAGGCCGAAGCGCTGCTTGTAGGCCTCCTCCATCCGGAACGCGATGGTGTCCACGTCGGTCATCGCCGGCGCCGAACCCTCGGCCAGCAGCACCGCCAACAGCGCCAGGCAGAGGTGGTAGCCGCCCGCAGAGCTGACCACGCCGGCTAGATCGGGGTCGGCCGGCCAGGTCGTGAAGGTGAGCTCGGTGCCGTCCGCCACCGCGGCGAGCTCCCAGAGCAGCAGGTCGCCACCCCAAGTCCAGCCGAATCGTCGCGGCGGCTCCCAGACGCTGATCTCCCCGGTCAGGGTCGGCTCCTCGATCGCGTACTTCTCGACGTGACCCGGCCAGAACGGGAGGGTGATCGACGCTCCCTGGCGTCGTTCGCCGACGATGTCGCACGGCAGCCAGAAACGCAGCTGATCCGACTCGGTCAACGCCCGCCAGACTCGTTCGGCAGGGTGCGGATAGACGCGGACGAAGCGCAGCCCCACCCGTTCTCCGTCGCGGACCAGGTCGCCCAGGTCGGTGTCCGTCGTCGCCTGGTCGACGGCTTCCAGGTCACTCATCGTGATCCTCCATTCGATCGAGGTGTTCGGCCAAGGCGTCGAGTCGGCTGGCCCAGCTCCGGCGGTAGGGCTCCAGCCAGTGGTCGAGCTCGCGCAACGGCTCTGGCTGCAGCTGATACCAACGACGCTGGGCCTCCGGCCGGACGACGACGAGGCGGGCTTCGCGAAGCGTCTTGAGGTGCTTGGAGACGGTCGGCTGAGCCAGGCCCAGCAGGTCGACCAGCTCGCCCACCGAGCGGTCCCGGTCGTGCAGGGCATCGAGGATCCGGCGTCGGTGCGGCTCCGCGAGGACCTCGAACAAGCTGACGCTCACCACGCCAGTATGCAAGATAGGCAATATTGCCGTCAAGCAATATGCCGGTTCGAATGGTCAGACCTCGGGGTCGCTCGGCCAACGGTGGGCGCTGTCACCTCCGATAGTCTCCGGGCGTGTCGCCTCGGACCCAGCCGGAACAGCAGCCGCCGCCGGTGCAGTGGCTGCGGTTGCGTTACGCCCGGCGTGGCCGTGCTCGGTTCACCAGCCACCGGGACTTCGGTCGAGCCTTCGAGCGGGCGCTGCGGCGGGCCGAGGTGCCGATGGCGTACTCATCGGGCTTCTCACCGCACCCGAGGATCTCGTACGCCAACGCCTCGCCGACGGGCGCCGCCAGCGAGGCCGAGTACCTGGAGATCGGTCTGACCGCGCGCCGTGATCCCGAGCAGGTGCGGGTGGCCCTGGACGGCGCCCTGCCGCCCGGCTTGGACGTCGTGGCTGCCCAGGTGTCGCCCGGCGACACGCTCGCCGACCTGTTGACCTGCTCCCGCTGGCGAATCGACGTGGTCGGCGTCGACGCGGAGATCACGCACCGGGCCGTGCAGACGTTCCGGTCCCGCGAGGTCGTCGAGGTGTCGCGGATGACCAAGTCGGGGCTGCGGACCTTCGACGCTCGTGCGGCCGTCCACGAGCTGCGGCCGGAGCCGGGTCGGCTGGTGGCGACCATCGCGCACCAGGTCCCTTTGGTCCGTCCGGATGACCTGCTGACGGCCCTCGGCGAGGTCGACCCGGAGTGGCGGCCCACCCATCCGCCGCTGCTGACCAGGCTCACCCAGGGAAGGCTGGACCTCGTCACGGGCGAGATCGCCGCGCCCCTGTGAGCCGTCCGTTCGGCAGCTGCTCCCCGGTGTGGGATAATCGGCTACGGCTGAGGTGCGCCCGCACCTCTTATCGATGACTACCCGCCCGACGAGGTGACAGCTCGCGGGGTTGCAGGGTGAAGCCATCTCCACCGCGACGAGCGCGCCACGGGGCGCGATCGACCGCGGGAGATCGGCACCCGGCCATCGACGCCACAGGCTTTAGCGAGGCGGTTCGCACCGCTGTCGCGACCGACATGGGTGCGTACGCGTACTCACAGAGGAGTCCGGATGCTCGATCACGAGCCCGACACGAACGACCAGTTTCCAGCAACGGACACCAGTGCCGACGGAACGACCGGTGAGGCTCCGGCGGGCGCGCCGCGCCGCCGTCGGCGAGCGGCGACCCGGCAGGCCGGTCCGCCGACGGTGAACGCAGAGTCCTCGGCCGGGTCCACCGACACCGGCACATCGACCGAGCCGGCCGGGGACACAGTGAGGTCGGAGTCCACCCTGGCCGCCGAAGCGCCGCCGGCCGCCCAGCCGGGCGTGCCCGTGGACCCGCAAACGGCGGAGCACGGGTCTGCCACCGAGCCGGTCGCGCCGGCCAAGAAGACCGCCCGCAAGCGCACCACGAAGACCACGAAGACCGCGAAGACCGCGGAGCCTGCGGAGGCTGCGGAGGCTGCGGAGGCTGCGGAGGCGGGCAGCCGCCCGACCCGCAAGCGGGCCAGCAAGAAGTCCGCCGCCGCGCCGACGGCGCCGGAGCCGGAAGTCTCCGCGCCGGTCGAAGCAGCGGTGGAGCCCTTTCCGAACGAGGTCATTCCCGCCGATACCACGCCCACAGAGCCGATCGAGGTCGAGCCGACCGAGGCGCAGGCCGCACCGGCGATGACGGATCCGCCGGAGACCGCCGAACCCGAGGCCGGCGGGCCTGATGAGACCACCCCGGATCCGGAGGCGGCTCTGGACGAGATAAGGCTGGCTCTCGCCGCCGAGCTGCCTCCCGCTGACCCGACTGAGGAAGCCTCCGTGGAGGCGGGCCAGAACGGCACCGGCACTGAGGTCGCGGGAGCAGACGACAGCGGGGCTGTCGACGGCGTCGCCGTTGACATCGACACCGACACCGAGACCGACGCCACCGTCGACGAGGCCGACGCCACCGCCGACGAGGCTGACGCCACCGTCGACGAGGACGACTCCGACGAGGACGACACCGACGAGAGCGGGTCCACCCGGCGCCGGCGCCGGCGACGGGGCGGACGTCGCCGCCGCCGGGGAGGCGCTGGGCCGGACGAGGGCCGCGACGGTTCCGTCGATCAAAGTGATGCGGAGCAGGCCGACACCGAGAAGCCCGTCGTCGAGCCGAGCGGGGGCCACCGGACGCAGAAGTCGTCTGCTGACGACGACAAGGCTGATGACGCCGCCGACGACCGAGGCGAGGACAGCTCCGCCGACGACGAGAGCGGCGAGGACAGTGGCCAGCGTCGTCGCCGTCGTCGTCGGCGTCGTCGCGGTGAGGACAGCGCTCCGGCCGCCGACGACCCGGCCGAGGTCGTCGTCCGAGTGCGCGAGCCGCGCTCGCGGAAGCAGGCTGCGCAGGAAGTCACCGGGATCGAGGGCTCGACCCGGATGGAGGCCAAGCGCCAACGGCGCCGCGAGGGTCGGGAGGCCGGCCGTCGCCGTGCTCCGATCCTGAGCGAAGCCGAGTTCCTGGCCCGGCGTGAGTCGGTGGTCCGCAAGATGATCATCCGGCAGCGCGATGCGCTGTCGCAGATCGCCGTGCTCGAGGACGACATCCTGGTGGAGCACTACGTGGACCGGGATTCCGCGGCGTCCTTGATCGGGAACGTCTACCTGGGTCGGGTGCAGAACGTGCTGCCCTCGATGGAGGCCGCCTTCATCGACATCGGCCGGGGGCGCAACGCGGTGCTGTACGCCGGCGAGGTCGACTGGGCGGGCTTCGGCGCGAACGGTCAACAGCGCAAGGTCGAGAACGTCTTGAAGTCCGGTCAGACCGTGCTCGTCCAGGTCACCAAGGACCCGGTCGGCGCCAAGGGTGCACGGCTCACCAGCCACATCACCTTGCCCGGTCGCTACATCGTGTACGCCCCGGGCGGGCACCTCTCCGGCATCTCCCGCAAGCTGCCCGACAACGAGCGCAAGCGGCTCAAGTCGGTGCTCAACGACCTGGTGCCGGAGTCGGCGAGCGTGATCGTCCGAACCGCCGCCGAGGGCGCCAGCGAGGACGAGCTGGTCCGCGATGTCAACCGGCTGAAGGCCCAGTGGGAGGACATCGAGCGCAAGGTCAAGGCCGGCAGCGCGCCCAAGCTCCTCTACGGCGAGCCTGACCTCACCGTACGGATCGTGCGTGACCTGTTCACCGAGGACTTCGCCGACCTGATCATCCAGGGCAACGGCTCCTCGACGGACGCGTACGAGGCTGTCGACGCCTACGTCGAGCACGTCGCACCGCATCTTCATGATCGGCTCCGGCGCTGGGACGGCGAGTCCGACGGTGACCTGTTCGCCACCTATCGGCTGGACGAGCAGATCGCGAAGGCCCTGGAGCGCAAGGTGTTCCTGCCGTCGGGTGGTTCGTTGATCATCGACCGCACCGAGGCGATGACGGTGATCGACGTCAACACCGGGAAGTTCACCGGCAGCGGTGGCAACCTCGAGGCGACGGTCACCAGCAACAACCTGGAGGCGGCGGAGGAGATCGTCCGTCAGCTCCGACTGCGCGACATCGGCGGCATCATCGTGATCGACTTCATCGACATGGTGCTGCCCAGCAACCGGGAGCTCCTGCTGCGGCGGCTGGTGGAGTGCCTGGGCCGGGACCGGACTCGCCACCAGGTCGCCGAGGTGACCAGTCTGGGTCTGGTTCAGATGACGAGGAAGAAGATCGGAACCGGCCTGCTGGAGGCGTTCACCAGCGAGTGCGAGCACTGCCACGGCCGCGGCTACGAGATCTTCGACATGCCGGTGGAGACACAGAAGCAGCCCGATGGCGGGTCCCGTGACCAGCGAGGCGGCGGTGGCGGCGGCCGGGAGCGAGGGCGCGGGCGCGGCAACCAGTCGAACGGCACCTCGAAGCCGGCGCATCAGCCGATCCCGGCAGCCCTGCGACCCGATCACAAGTCGGACACCGACGTCTCGGACTCGTCCGCCCCGCAGTCGGACCAGCCGGAGACCGCAACTGCCAGCTGATTCGGCACCCGACTTGTCAGCGCCGGCGGTGACCCGAGTGGCCAACGACGCTGATGACTCGGGCTAGGTTGACTCCGTGCCCGACGACGGAGCAGACCCCCAGCCGTTGCCCCGGACCGCCGCCGACGAGCTCGGAGCCGACGGTGTCGGCGTCCGGCCACCCCTCGTGGTGGCCATCGTCGGCGCCGGACCCTCCGGTATCTATGCCGCCGAGGCGCTCACCCAGCAGAGCGACGTGCCGGTCGACGTCACGGTGCTGGACCGACTGCCGGTCCCGTTCGGGCTGGTCCGCTACGGGGTCGCGCCCGATCACCCTTCGATCAGATCCGTACGCAACACGCTGGAGCGGACGCTGGAGAAGACCGGCGTCAGGTTCTACGGGGATGTGGCAATCGGCACCGACCTGACGACCGAGGAGCTGCGCGCCAGCGTGGACGCGGTGATCTACGCGTACGGCGCAGGTAGTGACAAGCGGCTCGAGATCCCCGGCGAGGACCTGTACGGCAGCGTGGCGGCGGCGGAGTTCGTCGCCTGGTACTGCGGGCACCCCGATGTCCACCCCGACACCGACGGCAGCTCGATCACGACCGCTGACCCGCCGATCCGGCTCGAACAGGAGCACTTCGCGCGACTGGTCGCCACCACCAGCGACGCGGTCGTCGTGGGTGTCGGCAACGTGGCCCTCGACGTGGCGCGGATCCTCACCAAGCGCGCGACCGAGCTCGCCGATACGGACATGGCGGACGAGGTGCTCGACTCGCTGGATCACAAGGTCATCACCGACGTGCACGTCCTCGGTCGACGCGGCCCGGCGTACACCTCCTTCACCACCAAGGAGCTGCGCGAGCTCGGTCAGCTGCCCGACGTCGACCTGCTGGTCGACCCGCTCGATCTCGAGCTGGACGCATCCGGGGAGGCGATCGTGTCGCGGGACAAGGTCGCCGCCCGCAATCTCGTCGTCCTCCGCGAGTGGGCCGGGCGCTCCACGGGGGCGGCGACGCGGCGGCTGCACCTGCACTTCTGGACCCGCCCCGTCCGGCTACTCGGCCGTGACCGGGTGGAGGGGGTGGAGGTCGAGCGGACGGCGCTGGACGAGGACGGGGCGGTGGTGGGCCGCGGACAGCAGCGAGTAATCCCCGCGCAGCTGGTGGTGCGCTCGGTGGGCTACCGGGGCGAGCCGCTGGCCGGGGTTCCGTACGACGCCGGCACCGGGCGGGTCCCGCACGCCGAAGGACGGGTGATCCGCGACGGCGGGTTCTCAGCGGACGAGTACGTCACCGGCTGGGTCAAGCGCGGTCCGACCGGCGTCATCGGGACCAACAAGTCCGATGCCGTCGAGACCGTCACCTCGTTGCTGCACGACCTTGATGACGGCGCCTTGGTGCCGCGCGGCCGGGTCGGACGGCTGTCGGCGCTGCTGGCCGAACGCGGGATCCAGCCGCTCGGGATGGACGGCTGGCACCGGATCGACGCCGCCGAGGTCGAGCTCGGCCACACCCACGGTCGCCTGCGCACCACGCTCGCACACCGCAGCGAGCTGCTGGCGGCGGCCGAGACGTCCGGGGACGGCCACTGAGAACCTGCCGGAGAATTGACGCACTTCGCAGCCTCACGGGGTGTGTTCGATCTTCAGGGCGATTGTCAGCGGTCTACCGGCCACCTCGGAGTGTGCCCGGCGCCGAGCAGGATCAGCCGGCGCGGGCAGGACCGACCAGGCGAGACATCAGGTCGGCCAGGGTCTGACCCGGGTTGCGGGTGATACCGGCGTGCACGGGGGAGGGCTGGACCACGGTCGACCGTGGCGCCGTCAGCATGCCGAACCTGATGGCCAGGCCGTCGTTCTCCCGTGCCGACCCGACCGGCTCGTGACACGCCGCGACGACGGCCTCCGCGGCCGTCCGGACGGCGCCGACGTCGACGTCGGCGGCCAGCGCCCGCAGCCGGACGTCGTCGACGGCCACCGCCGCGCGGAGGTAGCTCATCCCCTGGCAGTAGACGATCACCCCGATGTTGACGAACTCACCGCGGTCGATCCGGGGCACCGCCCGCAGCACGGCGTACTGGAACGCCTGCCGACTCACGGCAGCCACCGTTCCGCCGCATCCAGCCGCGCGGTCAGGAACTCCGCATAGTGCTCGCGGGCCGAGGCCGCGTCCGGCGGCGCCTTCGGGTCGGGTCTGGTCTCGTCCGGCGCCAGCCACGCGTCCGGCACGTCGGCGAGGACCGCCCCGAGCAGCTCGGGGGTGACCGCCGCCGCCAGCTCGGCGTGCACGTCGCGCGGTCGACCCAGGCCGCCGAGCACGTGGTCGCCGTAGTCGTAGGTGGAGTCGGCGAACCGTTGCGGATCACCCCAGGCGTGGTGGAATCGGAGGCAGGCGCCGTGGTCGATCGCCCACAGGCTCTGGTGCCACAGCAGCAGGTTCGTGTTGCGCCGGCTGCGATCGACGTTCGCCACGTACGCGTCCAACCAGACGATCTTCGAGGCGTCGGCGACGGGCACGTCGAAGCTGCGGTCGTACCCGACGGAGCCGGGCAGGAAGTCCATCGCCAGGTTCAGACCGGCGCTGGCGGAGACCAGGTCCTGGACTTCCTCGTCCGGCTCCCGACGGCCGATCTCCGGGTCGACCTCGATCAGCGCGAGCTCGGGGATCCGGATGCCCAGCTCCTGGCCCAGCCGACCGACGACGATCTCGGCGACCAGTGCGCGCGGCCCCTGCCCGGCGCCGGTGAACTTCACGACGTACGTGCCCAGGTTGTCCGCCTCCATCAGCCCCGGCAGCGAGCCGCCCTCCCGGAGGGCGGTCAAGTAAGCCGTCGCGGTGATGTGGGGCAGCACGGGAGCGAGCGTAGTGTGCTCCTGCCATGCGGGTGCGGCCGGAGCCGGTCCGCGGTTTGACCCGCTAGAGGTGCCCAGGTAGATTTGATCCTCGGTGTGCGCTCAGGCGCGCTCGTTGGTGTGTCCTTCGGACCATCGCTGAAACCAAGACGTGAAACGAAAGAGTAGGTCAGGCGTGTACGCGATCGTGCGCAGTGGCGGCCGGCAGCACAAGGTGGCCGTCGGTGACGTCCTCGAGGTCGACCGGCGGGCCGAGGAGCCGGGGAGCAGCGTCGAGCTGACCCCGCTGCTGGTGGTCGACGGTGACACCGTCACATCCGATGCGGCCGGACTGGCCGGAGCCAAGGTGACCGTGGAGGTCCTGGCCGAGACCAAGGGTCCGAAGATCCGGATCCTCAAGTTCAAGAACAAGACCGGCTACCGCAAGCGCCAGGGTCACCGTCAGCGGTACACCCAGGTCAAGGTCACCGGGATCGAGAGCTAGACCGAGCAGCTAGGAAAGCAACTGAGATGGCACACAAGAAGGGCGCGTCCTCGACCCGCAACGGTCGTGACTCCAACTCCCAGCGGCTGGGCGTGAAGCGGTTCGGCGGCCAGCAGGTCAACGCCGGCGAGATCATCGTCCGCCAGCGTGGCACCCACTTCCACCCTGGCGACGGCGTCGGCCGGGGTGGCGACGACACCCTGTTCGCCCTCGTCGAGGGCAAGGTCGACTTCGGCACCCGCCGCGGTCGCCGCGTCGTCAACATCCTGCCGGCCGAGGCACCCTCGGCCTAGGTCCAGCACTCCGGTCGGCTGACCGGACCACACACCTGCCGACAGAGGGTGGCCCAGATCTGGGCCACCCTCTGTCATGTTTCCTGCAGTTCGAGTAAGAGAGAGGCGGCACCCGTGGCGATCCCCACGTTCGTCGACCGGGTGACGTTGCACGTCTACGGAGGCAACGGCGGCCACGGCTGCGCTTCGGTGCACCGGGAGAAGTTCAAGCCGCTGGGTGGACCCGACGGTGGCAACGGCGGCCACGGCGGCTCGGTGATCTTGAAGGTCGACAGCGGCCTGACCACGCTGGTCGACTTCCATCGCCAGTCGCACCGCCGCGCCGAGAGCGGCCAGCCGGGCAAGGGCGGCCACGCCAACGGCGCCAACGGGACCGATATCGTGCTCTCCGTCCCGGATGGCACCGTGGTCACGGACATCGACACCGGCGAGACGCTGGCCGACCTGACCGTCGACGGGACAGAGGTCGTCATCGCCGCCGGTGGCCGGGGTGGTCTGGGCAACGCCGCGCTGGCCTCGTCCAGTCGCAAGGCCCCCGGCTTCGCCCTGCTGGGGGAGGAGGGCGAGACCCGTACGGTCACCCTCGAGCTCAAGGTCGTCGCCGACGTCGGTCTGGTCGGGTTCCCCAGCGCAGGGAAGTCCTCGTTGGTGGCCGCCATCTCACGGGCCCGGCCGAAGATCGCCGACTACCCCTTCACCACCCTGGTGCCGAATCTGGGCGTCGTGGTGGCTGGGCAGACCACCTACACGGTCGCCGACGTGCCCGGCCTGATCGAAGGCGCCTCCGAGGGTCGCGGTCTCGGGCACGACTTCCTGCGCCACATCGAACGCTGCGCCGCAATCGTGCACGTGCTCGACTGCGCCACCTTCGAGCCGGGTCGGGACCCGGTCACCGATCTGGACGTGATCGAGGCCGAGCTGGCTGCCCACGGTGGGTTGGAGGATCGGCCGCGGCTGGTCGCCCTGAACAAGGTCGACGTCCCGGACGGTCGCGAGCTTGCCGAGATCGCGAAGCCGGAGCTGCAGGCCCGCGGCCTGCAGGTGTTCGAGATCTCCACCAAGTCCGGAACCGGGCTGCAGGGGCTGATCTTCGCCATGGCCGAAATCGTCCGGGAACGGCGCGCGTCCACGCCGCCCCCGTCACCGCCGCGGATCGTGATCCGCCCCGCCCCCGTCACCGGGGCCGACGAGTTCACCATCGGTCGGGAGAACGAGCTGTGGCGGGTACGCGGCGCCAAGCCCGAGCGCTGGGTCCGGCAGACCGACTTCGGCAACCCCGAGGCGGTGGGCTATCTGGCTGACCGACTGAATCGGATCGGCATCGAGGACAAGCTGCTGGAGCTGGGCGCCCAGGCCGGCGACGGCGTGGCCATCGGCGGCGCCGATGCGGTGGTGTTCGACTTCGCCCCACAGATCGACATCGGGGCGGAGATCCTGTCCCGGCGTGGTGAGGACCAGCGGTTCACCGAGGAGCGGCCGGCGGCCGCTCGCCGACGCGAGAAGGACCGCGCCTACCACCTGGCCGACGACGCCGACGAGACCAGCGGAGCTGCTGCGGCAAGTGACGACTCCGACGCATCCGATTGGGTCGACGATGACGACTGAGCGCTCCCACCCCGACTTCGCGGGGGATGCATCACCCGCGAAGTCGGAGGGGCAGGAGGTGCTGAACGCCGAGATCGTCCGCCCCGAGATCGCCGGCGCCCACCGGATCGTGGTCAAAATCGGCTCGTCGTCGCTGACCACCCCGGCCGGCGGCCTGGCCCCCGGTCGGGTGCAGGCGCTGGTCGAGGTCTTGTCAGCCGCGCGGGTGTCCGGCCGAGAGGTCGTCCTGGTCTCGTCCGGCGCCATCGCGGCGGGGCTGTCGCCACTGGGGCTGAGGACCCGGCCACGGGACCTGGCCACCCAGCAAGCCGCGGCGTCGGTGGGGCAGGGGCTGCTGATGGGCTACTACACCCATCTGTTCGGTATCCACGGTCTCGAGGTGGGGCAGGTGCTGCTGACGGTCGACGACGTGACCCGGCGCGGCCACTACCGCAACGCGTACCGCACCTTCGGTCGGCTGCTGGAGCTGGGTGTGGTGCCGATCGTGAACGAGAACGACACGGTGGCCACCCACGAGATCCGGTTCGGTGACAACGACCGGCTGGCCGCGCTGGTCGCCCACCTGGTCCACGCCGATGCGTTGATCTTGCTCAGCGACGTCGACGCGCTCTACACCGGCCATCCTCGGCTGTCCGACTCCCGGCGGATCACCGACGTGTACTCGACCGATGACCTGGTCGGGATCGACATCACCACCCGCGGGGCGGCGGTCGGCACCGGAGGCATGATCACCAAGGTGGATGCGGCCAGGATCGCCACCTCAGCTGGCATCCCGACGGTTCTCACGTCGGCGGCCCAGGTGTCCGGCGCCGTGGCCGGGGACGGCGTCGGGACGATCTTCCATCCCACCGGCAAGCGTCGTCCGACCCGGCAGCTGTGGCTCAAGCACGCCTCCGACGCGCGCGGGGAGCTGGTCCTCGACGACGGTGCCGTTCGCGCCGTGGTGGCAAGGAACGCGTCCTTGCTTCCGGCCGGGGTGACCGCCGTCCGAGGTCGGTTCAGCGCCGGCGAGGCGGTGGACCTGGTGGACCTGCGGGGCACGGTCGTGGCTCGCGGACTGGTCAACTACGACGCCGACGAGCTGCCCGGGCTGCTGGGCAAGACGACCCAGCAGATCGCCGCCGAGCGGGGGCGCGGTTGGGACCGTACGGTCGTCCACAAGGACGCCCTGGTCGTGATGGACACCGATCTCTAGCCGACCGTCGCGAACGGCATGGTCACGGTGGCCGACCCCGATCTGGTGGTGGAACCGCTGCGGTGATGTCGGTGGTGTCGGCTTGACTGGCCCCATGGCATCCACAGCAGCTGACAACTCGGCGTCCCGGAGGCTTGCGGCGCCGACCGAGCAGGCATCCGTGGAGTCCCCAGTCGGTCGGATCGTCGTCACCGCCGGGACGGACAGTGTGCGCCGGGTCGCCTGGCGAGCGGCGTCGGCCTCGATCGCGGCGCCCGAGCCGGGAACGGTGCTGGCGCGCGCGATGGAGCAGCTCGGTGCGTACTTCGCCGGCGATCGTCAGGTGTTCGACCTACCGATCGACCTCACATCGCTCGACCCGGCCACCCGGCAGGTGCTGCTCGCGCTGCAACAGGTTCCGTACGGTCGCGCGGTGACCTACGGAGAGCTGGCGGAGCTCAGCGACACCGGCCTGCCGGCTCGAGCGATCGGCTCGGTGATGGGAGCCAACCCGGTTCCGATCCTGATCGGCTGTCACCGCGTGATCGCCGGCGACGGCCTCGGCGGCTACTCGGGCGGCCCGGAGGGTCAGGGCCTGGAGACCAAGCGGTGGCTGCTCGAGCACGAGGGCATCCTCCCGCCCCGCCTGCTCTGATCCGATCTGATGCTTCGGTAGCCACATGTTCCTTCTGGCCGAGAAATCCGATTCCTGTGACATTTCTTCGTCAGGGGTGAGAAATTGCTGAGGCTCGCTCGGAATCGCCGGCCGAGGTTCTCGATGTGTGCCAAGATGGATTGCTTGGTTCTGACTTAGGTAACCCTAACCAGCAAGTCGCTGCTGGCTGAAACGAGCGTGAAGGGACTGATAGCGGATGACGGCACTGCCGGAGGCCTACTTCGCCGCCGACGTGATCGAGGTCCGCGACCTGTCGTCGGTGATGCGACGCATCGTCCTCGGTGGTGACGGTCTGGCGGACTACCGATCCTCGGGCGCACCGGACGAGTGGTTCCGGCTGATGGTGCCGCCCGAGCGTCAGCAGCAGGTGGAGCTGCCACACAAGGAAGGCCAGCAGTTCCACTTCGCCAACCCGCAGCCGCTGCCCCGGTGGTACACCCTGCGTCGTTGGGATGCCGAGCGGCGCCGGGTCACCGTCGACGTCGTCGTGCACGATCACGGCGCCGCTACGCGCTGGGCGCAGACCGTCGAGCCGGGTGACCAGGTGCTGATCTCCCAGCCGCACGGCCGTGGTGTCGACGCGCAGGCCGACTGGGTGCTGATCCTGGCCGATCAGACCGGGATCCCGGCAGCCTGCCGGATCCTGGAGAACCTGTCGCCCCGACAGCGTGCGCACGCGGTGTTCGAGGCGCCCAACGAAGCGGCGACGTTCACGCCGACCTCGCCGGCCGAGCTGAAGGTGTGCTGGGCCTACAATCCGTCGCCGGCCAGCATCCCGAGTCCGCTGAGCGCCGCGGTCCGGACGATCGAGCTGCCTACGGGCCAGGGCTACGTGTGGATGGCGGGCGAGGCGGGCTGCGCTCGCGATGTCCGCCGCTACTTCCGGCACGAGCTCAAGTGGCGCTCTCAGCACTACGACATCATCGGCTACTGGCGTCCCGACCAGGAGGCCTACCAGTGGCGCTATCGCGAGATCGAGCCCCAAGTCACCCGGGCGTACGAGGCCGGTCGGCGTGCCGGGGCCGACGATGAGGAGATCCTCGACCAGATGTTCTCGGTGATGGAGACGCGCGGGCTCTAGCGGGCCGGCGAGCCCTGGGTCCGGCCGGCCAGCCAAGCCTCGGTCTGGCGGGACGAGGTGAAGCGCAGCACCCGTGGAGCGGTCGGATCGCCTTCCCACTGCCGAATCCTTGCGCTCTTGCGGGCGTACGACGACGCGTGCCAGCGCAGAATCGAGTCGTAGGCGAGCATCTTCTGCACGGTCTCGTAGTTGCCGTTGCAGATCGGCCGGTGGTCGACCAAGCGGGCGAGGGTGCGTCGCAGCAGCCGCTGGAAGGTGAACCAGCGCGGATAGTCCAGGCCGACGATCAGGTCGGTACGGGGCAGCGGGATGTCGAGCCACGCCCCGTACGCGGTGTCGAGGATCCAGGACGGCCCGGCACAGATGGCCTCGATGCGGCGACGCTGCTCGTCGTCGGAGACGGCGACCCAGCCCGGTTCCCAGGTCAGGTCGTCGACCGAGTGCCAGGCGATCCCGGTCAGGTTCGACAGCCGGGCGGCGAGGGTGGTCTTTCCAGAGCCGGTGACGCCGTACACCAGGATCCGGTTGGCTCCACCAACCAGCTCCGACGCGTCCACCCACTCATCCAATCGCAGTCCGCGCCGGAGCGTCACTGGGATATGGCGGCCGAGGCAGACGAAGTCGTGGTTCGTGACCTGCCGCCGACCTCGGCGCTAACGCTTGCGACACGGCTTCTGAATCGATTTTGCTGGACGGTCACAGCGCCCCTAGCATTGCTCAAGACCGCACCGCGACGAACTCGAACGGACGGCATCTTCCACGGCAGTGACGCCGCCACCTCTCTTCACTCACCCCGCGCCCGCGGTTGCGCGATGCGACCGTAGAAAGATCGATCAGTCGTGCTCGTCGTCACCCTGGGCTGGATCGCCGCCGCCCTCGCCTCCTTCGTCGCCGTCCCGCAGGTCGTCAAGCTGCTTCGGACCCGCACCACGGCCGGTCTCTCCCTCACCGCGTGGCGGCTCACGCTGGCCGCCAACATCGCCTGGATGTCTCATGGCATCGTCGTCGGTCACGCCAACATCTGGCTGCCGAACCTGATCTTCATGCTGTGCAGCCTGACGATCCTCAACCAGCTGCGGCGGGACCGGGCGCTCAGCTGGAGCGTCACCTTCGGGCCCAGCCTCGTCCTCGGCCTCACCACCCTCAGCGTCGACGTGCTCTACCGCCCGGTGGCCTTCGCCATCGCGGCCGGACTGCCGTCTGTGACGTCGCAGATCCTGCAGTTCCACGAGCTGGTGCTGACACCGCGGATCAGTGCTGTCTCTTTGCCCTTCCTCGCCTTGAACACGGTCAACCAGGCGCTCTGGCTCGGCTGGGGGCTGCTCGCCGGCGAGCAGTCGATCACCATGGTCGCCTCGGCCATGGGGATGTTGATGGGCATCAACCTGGTCTGGTGCGTGCTGCGCCGTACGGGCGTCGTCCGGGCCCGGCTCGCCGTCTTGTCAGCCTGACGAGAACTCGCGCCTGCCTGTTCGTCCGGCGACTAGATTTGCCCCTGTTCCGCTGTCGAGTCTGTTCCGCCACCGATGCAGAGGGGTCGCGCCGTGAGTGTCAACCAGCAGGCCGAACGAGCCCGCGACGCCGCCCGAACCCTCGCCGGTGCGCCTCGCGCCGCCAAGGACGCCGGTCTGCAAGCCATGGCCGACGCCTTGGCCAAGGCCGAGACAGCAGTCCTGGAGGCCAACGCGATCGACATCACTCGCGCGCGGGAGAACGGCACCAGTCCCGCCCTGATCGATCGACTCCGGCTGACCCCGGACCGGATCGCCGGCATGGTGCAAGGGCTTCGGGATCTCGCCGGCCTGCCCGACCCGGTCGGCGACGTGGTCCGCGGCTGGACCAACGCCAACGGCGTCGAGGTACGTCAGGTGCGGGTGCCGTTCGGCGTGGTCGGCATCATCTACGAGGCCCGCCCCAATGTGACCGCCGACGCCGGTGGGATCTGTCTCAAGTCCGGAAACGCAGCGCTGCTTCGGGGTTCCTCGTCGGCGGCCGACTCCAACGCGGCGATCGTCGAGGCTCTGCGGGACGGCCTGGTCGGAGCCGATCTGCCGGCCGACGTGGTCCAGCTGGTGCCGGGCCCGCGTGAGGTCACCAGCGAGCTGATGGCGGCTCGCGGGCTGGTCGACGTGCTCATCCCCCGCGGCGGCGCCGGTCTGATCGACACGGTGGTCCGCAACAGCCAGGTTCCGGTGATCGAGACCGGCGTCGGCAACTGCCACTTGTACGTCGATGCCTCCGCCGACCACGACATGGCGCTGGCGATCATGCTCAACGCCAAGGCTCAGCGGCCGTCGGTGTGCAACGCGCTGGAGACCCTGCTCGTGCACGCGGACGCGGCCGAGGAGTTCTTGCCGAGGGCGCTGACGGCACTCGCGCAGGCCGAGGTGACGGTGCACGGCGACGCGCGGGTGGCGGCCTACTCCGACGCGGTGGTGCCCGCGACCGAGACCGACTTCGCCGAGGAGTACCTCTCGCTCGACCTGGCCGCCGCGGTGGTCGACGACCTGGACTCCGCGCTCGCCCACATCCGCCGCTACAGCACCGGGCACAGCGAGACGATCGTCACCGAGTCGCAGCGGGCGGCCCAGCGGTTCACCGCCGAGGTCGACGCTGCGGCGGTGCTGGTGAACGCCTCCAGCCGATTCGTCGACGGCGGTGAGTTCGGCTTCGGCGCCGAGATCGGCATCTCCACCCAGAAGCTGCACGCCCGTGGGCCGATGGGGCTGCCGGAGATGACCTCGACCAAGTACGTGGTGGTCGGCGGCGGCCAGGTGCGCTGATTCGCTAGGCTGCCACCACGGATTCACGGACGGGAATGCCCGTACGGCCGAGTAGACGGAGAGGTGCGAGGTGAACTTCGTTCTGACGTTGCTGGAGACGGAGGCCCACAACGAGCTCCCGGTCCCTGGCTGGGCGTTCGGCGTCATCGCGTTCGTGATCTTGGGAACCATGCTCTTCATCACGTACTCGATCGGCAAGGGCCGTCCGCACAGCTGAGTCGGGAAACTGATCGACAGCGATCCGTGACCGACACCACCATCGCGGCCCGCGAAGCCGCCCGGACGCCCGCCCACGGTCTGGTCCGCGATCCGGTCCTGCCGGGAAGCCGTTATCGGCTCGGCGTGATGGGCGGCACCTTCGATCCCATCCACCACGGTCACCTGGTGGCGGCCAGCGAGGTGGCCACTCGATTCGATCTCGACGAGGTGGTGTTCGTCCCCACCGGCCAGCCCTGGCAGAAGTCGCACAAGCAGGTGTCCTCCGGGGAGGACCGCTACCTGATGACGGTGATCGCCACAGCGTCCAACCCGCGGTTCACCGTGAGCCGGGTCGACATCGACCGAGCAGGCCCGACCTACACCGTCGACACACTCCGTGACCTGCACGACCAACGCGGCGACGACGTCGACCTGTTCTTCATCACCGGCGCCGACGCACTCGCTGCGATCCTCACCTGGCGCGACGTGGACGACGTGTTCGATCTGGCACACTTCGTCGGCTGCACCCGACCTGGGGTGGACTTGCACTCGCCGGCGATCGCCGAGCTGCCGGCGGAGCGCATTACGCTGATGGAGGTGCCGGCGCTGGCCATCTCCTCCACGGGATGCCGAGAGCGGGTGACCGCCCGCCAGCCCATCTGGTACCTGGTGCCTGACGGCATCGTGCAGTACATCGCCAAGCGCGGTCTCTACCTGCCCTGACCGGTTGACCGCCGTAGCCCACGAAGAGAGATCCTTGAGCGCCACCGACCACGCCCTGCAGCTCACCCAGGCCGCCGCCGCGGCCGCCGCCGACAAGCTCGGCACTGACCTCGTCGCCTTCGACGTCTCCGAACAGCTCGCCATCACCGACGTGTTCCTCGTCATCACCGCCGCCAACGAACGCCAGGTGGGCTCGGTCGTCGATGGGGTCGAGGAGGCGTTGCGCGAGCTCGACGCCAAGCCCGTACGCCGGGAAGGCGACCGGGAGCAGCGCTGGGTGCTGCTGGACTACCTCGATGTCGTGGTGCACATCCAGCACAGTGACGAGCGTCGGCTGTACGCCCTCGAGCGGCTGTGGCACGACTGCCCGACGATCCCGTTGCTCGTGGACAAGCGACGGTGACGGCGGCCCAGCTGGTCGTGCTCCGGCACGGCCGGACGTCGTGGAACGCCAGCGGTCGGTTCCAGGGTCAGGCCGACATCGGCCTGGACGAGCGAGGGCTGCTCCAGGCCGACCAGGTGGCACCACTGCTGGCCGAGCTCGCGCCGTCGGCCATCTACTCTTCGGACCTGTCCCGGGCCACGCAGACCGCCGAGCCGCTGGCGCGCGCGTGTGGGCTGCCGGTGACGACCGACCCGCGGCTGCGCGAGATCCACGTCGGCTCCTGGGAGGGGCTGACCATCGACGAGATGTTCAGCCAGCTCGACGACGACCTGAAGCGGGCCTACCTGGCCGGTGAGGACGTCCGCCGCTCGCCGACCGGGGAGACCGTGGCCGAGGTGGGGGAGCGGGCCGGCGTGGCGCTGGAGGAGATCGGGCAGGCAGCCGCGGACGGCAGCACGGTGGTGGTGGTGATGCACGGGCTGGCCGCGCGGGCCGGCGTCTGCTGGCTGCTCGGCTTCCCGACCGAGAGCTGGAAGCGGCTGAGCGGACTGCACAACTGCGGTTGGATCATCGTCGAGCGGCACCGCACCGGCGACTACTGGCGGATCACCGAGTACAACGTGACTGCGCCGCGCGAGTGATGGCCGCTGACGGAGGCTCCCCCGATGGCTGAGTCGGCAGGCAGACGCAAGCCCGGGCCACGGAGGACGGTCCTGGCGGACGGGATGGTGTCGCCGGGCCGAACGGCCGGCGTCGTGATCTTGATCGCGCTCGTGCTGGCGGCCTTCAACCTCCGGCCGGCCGTCACCAGCGTCGGCCCGGTGCTGGAGGAGATCCGTGTCAGTCTCGGCATGGGTGGTCTGGTCGCCGGGCTGCTGACCGCCCTGCCGGGAGCGTGCTTCGTGGCGTTCGGTGCGCTCGCTCCGCGGCTGGTGTCCCGTACTTTCCCCAGTCGACTTCTCTGGATCGCCCTGTGCGCTGTGGCTCTGGGGCTGGCGGTGCGGCCGTTCGTGCCCAGCACAGCGATGTTCGTGCTGGTCAGCTGCCTGGCGCTCGGCGGCATCGGTGTGGCCAACATCATGATGCCGGTGATCGTACGGCGAGCCTTTCCCGACCGGGTCGGCTTCGCCACCGGCTGCTACTCCATGGGGCTCGCTCTGGGAGCGGCCATCGCGGCGGCGGTGACCGTACCCCTGACCACCGCACTCGGTGGAGACTGGCGGCTCGGTCTGGCGGCCTGGGCGGTGCCGGCCGCCGTGGCTGCGGTGCTGTGGCTGGGCGTCGCCCGCTGGATCCGGCAGCGTTCCGGTGGATCGCCGCCCTCGGCCTCGAGCGAAGGGCTGCGGATCACCCGGAGCCCCACGGCCTGGGCCGTGGCGGTCCTGTTCGGCCTCCAGGCGACGCAGGCCTATGTCACGATCGGCTGGGTTCCTCAGATCTACCGGGATGCCGGGCTGTCGCCGACGTACGCAGGGGTGCTGCTGGCGCTGATCATGGTGATCGGGGTGCCCACCTCGTTCCTGGTGCCCACCATCGCGGCGCGGAGACGCAACCAGGGTGGGGTCGCGGTGGCGCTGACCGCGCTCGGCTTGGTCGGCTATCTCGGTCTGTTGCTGATCCCGGCGACCCTGCCGTGGTTGTGGGTGATCGTCCTCGGCACCTCCCAAGCCGTGTTCCCGCTGGCCCTCTCGCTGATCGGGCTGCGGACGCGAACTCCGGCCGGAACCATCGCCTTGTCGTCGTTCGGTCAGAGTGTCGGCTACCTGATCTCCATTCCCGGCCCGATCGTTGTGGGAGCGCTGTACGGGGCGACCGGGGGCTGGACCGTGCCACTGATGCTGCTCATGCTGTTGCTGGTGCCTCAAGCCGTGGCCGGGGTTCTCGCCGGGCGCCACCGGTACGTGGAGGACGACCTCGGATCGTGACCCGTCGGGTTGTCACCGGCCCGCTGGCGTCGAAAGGTGTAGGAAGCGGCCCGAAACGACATCCAGCCAGCTCTGGACGAGGCGCGGCGGTCGGAGATGTCGATCTACCTGGCTTAGGATGCCCGGGTGCTGATCCTCGGTCTCATCATCTTCGGCCTGATGGCCGGCGCCATCGCCCAGCTGATCCTCGGTCAATCCGGCTGGAAGATCAACTGGACGATGGCCCTGGTCAGTGGCCTGATCGGCTCCTTCGTCGGCGGGCTGCTGATCAGTCTGCTGACCGGCGACGGACTCAACCTGCGACCGAGCGGCATCATTGGCTCCATCGTCGGCGCCCTCCTGGTGACCATCGCCTACCAGTGGTGGCAGAAGCGGTCCACGTCGTCCAAGACGGCCTGACGAGACTGTCGCCCTGGTCGTCGGCCGATTTCTCCTGTCGAGAGAGAGCCTGTAATATCGACCGGGCGCTCGGGCCCGGAGATGGCATCGAACGCACACCGCGGGGCTATGGCGCAGTTGGTAGCGCGCTTCCATGGCATGGAAGAGGTCAGGGGTTCGAATCCCCTTAGCTCCACCCTGAATGACCCATACCGACACCGTGACCTGGATACCCGCAGCGGCGCGATGGATCGGGTGCGGCTGTCCGCCGACCAGTGTTCGATGACAACGCCGAGCGTGGAAGCTGTCTGCCGGCTGACATAGTCCCTAGGTACAGCGGGGCGGGGGATCGCTCGATCCTCCGCCCCGCTTGCCCCCAGTGTCGCGGGTTTTCTTTCCGGTCCCCATCCCCACGACAGAACCACCCTGCCCAGGCCTCGACCGGCCCGACAGCCACCTAGGAGACGTTCTGGGTGTCACCTAGGCGACACCCCGCGGCGGCGGTGGTTTCCCGGTGGAGCGTGCACCACCATGGCAGGCACGTCGTTAAGGTTGAGTGGGCGGTCATCATGTGATGTCGCTAGGAGGCGACTCTGAATCGTCTTCTGAAGCATCCCTTGGTGCCGTCGCCACCACGACGACACGCTGGTCAGCGGGCCAGGCTGACACCATGTTTCTGGACTCAACTGACACAGCCGGCGCGAGGAGGCGACGAAAGCTCATCAAAGGACAGGTAGCCGCTTCAGAACTCGCGCAGGTGCGCATCCTCACCGCGCTGGATCACAGCGCGCTCCAGCGGCTGGCAGCGGTTGCGTTCACGCGCCGACTGGCGGCGAATCAGATTCTCTTCGTCGGCGGCGAGCCGAGCGAGCATCTCTACGTGGTCCGCTCGGGAGTGCTTCGCGTCCTGACCACCTCGCCTCATGGGGAACAGCTCGTCCTCTCTACGGTCGGCGCCGGCGAGGTGATCGGTGAGCTCTCCGTTCTCGACCTGCAGCCGCGGTCCGCCGATGTCGTCGCCGCCGAGTTGTCCGAGTTGATCGCCGTACCTGCGGACGTCGCTCGCAGCGTGCTCGTGAGCGATACACAAGCGCTGCTCGCAGCCGCCTGCGAGCTCGCTGGGCAGGTACGTCGGCTCACCGGCACGATGAACGACCTGGTGTTTCTGGATTTGCCGCGGCGCGTCGCGAAGCTGCTGTTGTCACGCTCGTGGACGCGTTCGGATGGGAAGACCGTCTCGGAGCTCGGCGCCAGTCAGACAGTCGTCGCGGCACAGTTGGGGGTGAGCCGCCAATCAGTCAACAAGGCGTTGTCACGGTTGGTCCGACGCGGTTGGATCGAGATCGACGGCAAGAGCGTCGAGCTGCGCGACCCAACGGCCCTCCGGCGATACGTGGAGTCGTGACTCGCAAGACCGAGTCGAGTCCGACGCCAGCATGGCCAGAGCGAAGTCCCGGCACCGAGCGACGCGGTGACGGTTGATGAACGTCTGGGGCTGGCGCCACACGTCGTCCCAATGATTCACCGTGATAGGACAATCCGGAGATCGCCGAATCACGGTCGAGTGAGGTGTCGGGTAGGAGACTCCTGATTCTCACACGGACAGTACCTCGGTCGATCAGAATCCCGGCAGGGAGACGTCCGGCGAACGCCAGAGGGGGGAGCGAGCGCATGGGAAGCTCGAGCACCGACGCGCCCGACCTGGCACCGTTCGTGCCTCAGCTGCTTCGGACCTGGTTGACCGAGGACACCACGGCGGCGCACCGGATCGTCGGCGGCACCCTCGCCATGATCGACATCTCGGGCTTCACCCAGCTCACCGAGCGCCTTGCCGCGCACGGAAAGGTCGGCGCCGAGGAGCTCACCGAGATGCTCGACACCATCTTCAGCGAACTCCTCCAGCTCGCCCGGCACGACGGTGCCCAGCTGGTGAAATGGGCCGGCGATGCGGTCGTCCTGCTCTTCGAGGGCGATCACCACGCGGTTCGTGCGGCCCGCGCGGCGCACCGAATGCGCACCCGCTTGCGTCGGGTCGGCACCGTACGGAAGCCGGTCGGCCCGATCGGGCTGCGGATGTCGGTCGGCATCCACAGCGGCGAGCTCGCCTTGTTCCTCGTTGGTGATCCGACCATCCATCGCGAGCTGATCGTGTGCGGTCCGACTGCCACGCGGACAGCCCAGATCGGGTCTGCAGCGCGCACGGACGAGATCCGCCTCTCTCCTGAGACTGCCGAACTGCTCCCTGGGGCGTGCGTCGACCTTGACGGAGCGCTGCCGCTGCTGACCCAGGCACCGGAACCCCATGAAGCGGCGCCCACTGTCGACCCGCTGACCACGGCTGACGCCGATCTGGAGGCGGTGTTATCGCCCCCGATTCGCGAGTACCTGCTCGCGGGCGAGTGGTCCGCGGAGCATCGCAAGGTCGCGGTCGGCTTCGTGCGGCTGTCTGGCACCGACGACTTGCTCGCACGTAGCGGAACCGAACACCTGGTCGCGGCTCTGGAGGAATGTGTGCAGCTTGTCCAGCACGCCGCGCAGCGGCATGGTGTGACATTCCTCGAATCCGACATCGACACCAACGGTGTCAGGGTGATGATAGTCGCCGGTGCCCCGCGGAGCGGCGACCATGACGTCGATCGACTGTTGCGTACGGTGCAACAGATCCTCGGCACCTCGACCGCGTTGCCCACCCAGATCGGAGTTGCTCGCGGCGCGGTCTTCGCCGGTGTTCTCGGGCCATCGTTCACTCGCACGTACTCCGTCAAAGGTGATGCTGTGAACGTGGCTGCCCGTCTCGCGGCACGGGCCCGGCCCGGCGAGGCGCTCGTGGCCCTGACAAGCCTGACTCCTGCGAGTGAACGTTTTGAGTACGAACGACTCCCGCCGATGCTGGTGAAGGGAAAGTCTGCGCCGGTCGAGGTGATTCGGCTCGGCAGCTCAACCCTGCAGCGACTGGAGTCGCCTGCGGCCGATGGCGAGCTCACCGGTCGCAATGAGGAGATGGCCGCGCTCCGCTCGGCCGTCGAATCTGCAGCGGGAGGCAACGGTCAGCTCGTCGAGGTGTCCGGCGAGGCGGGTGTCGGCAAGTCGCGACTTGTGCAGGCGCTGCTCGCGGAAGCCGACCTGCCGTCCTACCTGATCAGGTGCGACGAGTACGAGACGCTGACCCCGTACTGGCCCTTTCGTGACCTGTTCATCTCGGCGCTGCGTCTCCCGGCCGGGCATCGGGATGCCGCTGCTCTGGGAGACGCCGTAGCCGAGCGTGTTCCCGCCTTGATGCCATGGTTGCCCCTGATGGCCAAGATCCTGGATGTCGACGTGGCCTCCACCGCCGAGGTCGACGCGGTCGATGATCGCTTCCGGCAGGCAAAGCTGCAGGAGATCGCAGCGCAGTGTCTGGCTGCCGTGTTGCCGGACCGGATGCTGCTGGTGTTCGAGGACGTCCATCTGATGGACGACGCGTCCGCTGGTCTCCTGGATCGGCTCTGCGCCGAGGCAGCTGACCGATCCTGGATCATCCTCGTGACGAAGCGGGACGTGCCGGAAGGATTCGTGCCGAACCGTGCGGCGGTATCGATACGACTCGGGCCCCTGGACGACGACGCCGCGACGCGACTGGCAAAGAAGATGGCCGCGAACGAGCAGATGCCTCGCTCCGTTCTCGACACGGTGGCCCGACGGGCGGGTGGGAATCCGCTGTTCCTACGTCGTCTGCTGCAGGCATCGACGGCCGGCGGCAGCGTCGACGAGCTGCCCGACACCGTGGAGGGCCTGATCACGAGCCAGCTCGACAGTCTGCCCGCGCCGGAACGCACGGCGCTGCGCTACGCCTCGGTGCTGGGAATGCGGTTCGAGCGATCCGCGCTGCGCACTCTCCTAGGCGGTCGCGATCTGCCCACAACCACCGACTCGATGCAGCGCATGGCGGCGTTCATCCGGCCGTATGGGGACTCGTATGGCTTCGTCCATCAGCTGGTTCGGGATACGGCGTACGAGACGCTCCCGTTCCGCACCCGCCGCACCTTGCACGGCACAGCAGGCGACCTGCTGGAAGCTGAAGCGGCGGAGCCTGATGAGATCGCCGAGGTGCTGTCCCTGCATTTCGGTCAGGCCGACCGTCCGGACAAGGCGTGGCACTACGCCCGCATCGGCGGTGAACGGGCGGCAAGGAAATATGCCTACATCCAGGCGGAGGAACTCTTCGCCCGCGCTGTCCGCGCGGCCCGCCAGGTGGCCCACATCCCGAACGACGACCTGGTAGCGACGAACATCGCGCTTGGCGATGCGCGCTTCCGCATCGGGCGCCCGCACGAGGCGATCAAGCCGTATCGCGCGGCCCGACATGCGCTGCTGGACAATCCGGTCGAGGCGGCGCTGCTGCTCCGACGGGAGGCCGAGATCGAGTATCGGATGGGCCGGTTCAGTGTCGCCCTCGGCAAGCTCACCCGTGGTCTGAACATGCTGTCCGAGAACGACGAAGGGCACCAGTCCGCCCGAGCTCGCATCGAAGCGTTTTATGCCATCACCCGACAGGCGCAGGGCCGTTTCCGGGATGCGCACAGATGGGCGCGCCGCGCCGAAGCGGACGCTCGGAGCTCAGGTGATCTCGCGGCGCAGGCCGAGGCGCTGCAGGCGGCTTTCAGCGCACTGGCCATGCTCGGCGACACGTCACACTCTGCCTCCGCGCGGGAAGCGATAAGCGCGTACGAAGAGCTCGGAGACCGCGCCGGCCAATCCCGGGCGCTGAACAACCTGGCCATGCTTGCCTGGTTGGATGGCCGTGGGGTCGAGGCGCTCGCGATGTTCGGCCAGGCGCAGCTGCTGGCTACGGATGCGGGTGACGCCGTCAAGGCGGCGGCTGCGGAGTACAACGTCGGGGACGTACTGCTCAGGATCGGGCGCTTGGAGGAGGCTCGGCAGCTCTTCTCCGAACTCGTCCCGGTGTTGCGCTCGGTCGGGCTGGAGGACTACGCAGTCACGGCGACCCGCGCGTTGGGAACAGCGATGGCACTGACTGGTCAGCCCGACGAGGGCGCCGACCTGATCCACCGCGCTCGTACCCGGCTGGTCGAGCTGGGCGAACAGGCTGAAGTTCTCGAGACCGATGCCGCCCTCGCCTGGACGGCGCTCGAGGCAGGCAACGCCGAGCAGGCAGCCGCGCTCGCAACGGATGCCGCCCAGCGCGCAGAATCGCTGGACATCGTCCACCTGCTGCCCTGGCTCTTGCGGCTGCGCGGCGCTGCACTCGCTGATCTCGGCCAACAAGCGGATGCCTTCGAGACCCTTCAGCGCGCTCGGAGGCTCGCTGACATGCACAGCCGAGTTGAACTCGGATTCGTCCTCGCGGAACTCAGCAGAGTATGCCGCTGGCTCGGTACGCCACAGCAGGCGGCGGAGTTCGCAGGCGCCGCCGAGACAGCCTTCACTCAACTCGGTTTCGTCGGCACCCGTCGCTACCCCAGGGGGTCAGGTGCCCATGAACCTCGGATCCTCCGCGAACAAGACGGGCAGTCTCAGCGGTCCTGACCAAGACGAGCATGCTGTCTCACACTGTTCGTTCGTGCGGCTGATCGCCCCCACGTCGACGCAGAAGTGGCGGCCGCCGGTGGCCTGCTCATTGATGGTGCCGGTCGGCAAGGGTGCTCCTTCGACCCCGTTGCATGCCGGCGCCGGCGCGAACGCCTGGAACGTGCCGTTGGGATTGCGGAGCGCCACGTACATGGTGTGCTCGCGAAACTCTGCGACCTGCAGCTGCGTCACCGTGCTGGTGCCGGGGACGAAATCCGGGGTCGGCGGGCACACCCGGTCGTTGCAGGTCCAGCTGACGACCGCGGGGGCGCTGTCGGAATACAGCGGGTTGCCGGCGTCATCCTTGAAGTTGCCCAACAACGAGAACTGACTCAGCACTCCCACGCAAGTGATCTTGAGTTGCGGGATGCACAGGCCGATCGCAAGAGAGATGGGGCCGTTGGCTCCGTTGGGCAGATCCGCCTCGACAAGGCCGGTCGAAAGCCCGATGCCGCCAGCAGTGAGCGTCAGCGGCACGCCGGGCGATCCACCGCCGCCGTCGGAGGGCAGCGGCGTATCCCCGGCCGCGGTCGGGCCACTCGAGAGGAGGGAGGCGACCAAACACAGGGCCGCTGTCACAAGTGCGGCCACCTTCCCGCGGTGCCGACGACGTCCGGACATCTGTGCCACCCTCCAGATAGGAGCTTTGACAGGGGTCGCCAGCGGCGGCCCTTCCTCGCACTCGTGCATTATCCGCCAGCGCTGGGCGTGACCGACAACGACCCCCAGTCTTCCCACGGCGTGAGGCGTGCTGAGGATTCGTTCTGCGCCCGCACGTGCGGCTCACTTCGGTGCTGACCCTCGTGGCCAAGAGCTGTCTGGGCTGTTCGGCTCGATGGTGAACGAGCTGGCCTGGAGCTGGATCATGCCGTCGGAGAACCGCAGGGTGTCGACGCCGTCGTCGACGTGTCCGGCGGTCGCAGTCGCGGTCCACCAGACGAGCAACGCGTCACCGCCGAAGACCTTCGTTCCGATCTGGAACTCGACGTCGGGCAGCATGTCGATTGCCTGACGAAAGAACTGCTCGATGGCCTCACGTCCCTCCACAGCACCCTGCGACGTCAGGAACACCGCATCATCGGCGTAGTCCTCACCGATCGCGGTGACGTCCCGCGAGGCCAGAGCGGCGAGATGGTCAGCGAACACTTCTTGTGGCGACCGAGTCATCGGGTGCCTCCCCAGGACGAGGATCGTCCGGCGTCTCGAGCGCCGGGCTCCGCCTCTTCATCGTCCTCTGCGCCCGACGCGGCGGTCAACACCGTCGCGAGACCGATGACGACGTCCCTGGCTGCTGGGATCCGAGCAGGAGCGAAGCAGCCGGCAACCTCGTCGGCCAGGTCGAACCACAGCTCAGGGTGTCCCAGAGTGATCGCTGTCGACCTTCGTTCCCAGTCCACCTTCGTTCCCAGCCCACCTTCGTTCCCAGCCCACCGATCGGTCCGCGGCGGTGACCGCGGCGTCAGCGTCCGAAGGCCCAGGCCACCATGAGCGGGAACTCGGCTTGCCAGAACGGGTCTCCGTGGTTTCCCATCCGTTCGATCATCACGACGTCCGCGTCGGCGCTTCGCAGCGAGTCCGCCCACCGCGTCGCGTTCTCGAGAAACCACGGCTCCAGCGTTCCGGCGACGAGGTACGTGCGTGGCAGAGGGCTCGGCATCGCGGCAGGGGGCCGGTAGCCACCACCGGGCGACGCGCAGAAGACCGCCCCGTAGACGTCGGGATGCCGAAGACCCAAGGCAAGTGCCAGCTCGCCACCCGCCGAGACTCCGCACACCGCGGTGCGGTCGGCCGGCAACACGACGCCGAAGCGCGACCTCACCCAGCTGCGGACGTCGTCGACGAAGAAGCGTTCGTGAGCCTCGAACCGTTCCTCGTCGAACGACGGTGAGTACTCCCGGATGCGCGCCATCTCATCGTCATCGTCCGTCCGGTACGCGCCGACGATCATCGTGGGCGGTACATCGGCCGCCTCGAGGTGCGCACCCCACTGCGAGATCAGCTGACCGTCGCCGGCGAACACGACGACCTCGGCAGGATCCGGTGGCACGTACACCGCGACCTGTCGTCCGCCGTCGTAGCCGAACGTCTGTGTGACGAGCTCTCCCGCTGTCGGATCGGCACCAGATGGTTCCGGCGCCGCGTCGGCACCGACGGGTCCGTCGGCTGCTTGGTCGTCCATGGGTCGCACCTTGCCTCCGGAACACGTCTTCAGGACGCGGCGCAGTACTGACGCTGGCTGGTCGAGCTCGAACATACCCTGAAGCCCGGGCTGTCCCGGTCCGCAGTGTGCAGACCCGTGGGATGTCGTCCGCTCCGAGGTCCGCGGACAGATGGGGCCAGCGCGGTGCTTCGTCGTGCTCAGTGGGCTCATAGAGCTGGCCGGTGCCGATGGCGCCAGACGAGGCGAGCGGCAAGCAAGGCGCCGAGGAGGGTCAGCCCAGGTAGCAGCAGGGCAGCGGCGAGGGCGATTCTCAGGGTGAACGTGGACACGGCTAGCGTCCCCGGCTTCGATGGGCGGTCGATTCCGACGAAGCAGTCACCGTGGATGCAGTGGGAGTGGCGAGAGGCGCGGGGAGGAGGGTGCGCCACATCAAGCGCGGCCGCAGCAGCGCCCTTGTGGGGTCGACCAGTCCAGAGACTCGAAGGAAGGCTCTGCCGGCCAAGGCGTCATGCTCGGCGGCGGCCTGCACCCGATCGATGTAGGCGGCGGCAAGCCGGTCTCGGAGAGCCGGCGGACGGTCAGCGGGAAGGAACGAGCGATCGACGGCGCTCGCCAGCTGCCAGGGCCCATCCACGATCCTGCCCAAGCCCCTCATCAGCGCGCGGCTCGGCGGCAGCCGCCGGTCGGAGAGCAGCCGGGCGAGAGCCAGAGCTTCGAGGGCCGCAACCGTCATCCCCTGGCCGTAGACGGGGTTCAGGCTGCACAGGCTGTCGCCCAGCACCACCAGGTTGTCCGGGAGCTCGATCCGCTCGTAGTGGCGGCGGGTGCTGGCCGGGAACCGGAACGGGGTCGGGACATCGATCGGCTCTGCTGCCCGGATCAGCGACGAGAGCTCGCCCGAACCCAGCGATGCGGCGAACCGGTCGAAGCCGTCGACGTGGGTCGGTGGATGGTCGTCGCCGATGCCGATCAAGGTCAACATCCACACGCCGCGCTCCAGCCGAGCCAGCGCGGCTCCTCGGGGATGCTCAGGCGTAGGAGCGTGCAGAATGCCCAGGTCCCCATCGAGCGCACCGGCCGGTAGGTGGTAGCGACGCGTCGTGTAGCCGAGATCGACGCTGAGCCGTTCCTCGGTCGGCACGGAGAAACCGTTGTCGGCCAGCCAGACCGACGCCCGGGATCCCCGCCCTGTGGCGTCCACCACCAAGTCCGCCTCGAGGAGCTCCTCGGCGCTGTCATCGGCGCGCCGCAGCACTCGGACGGCGGTGATCCGGCCGCCGCGTGCCGTCAGGCCGACGACGTCACAGCGATCGGTGACCGTGACGTTGGGCAGCGCGCGGATCCGGTGCCGGACCTGGTGTTCGAGCACCTCACGGCTCGCGCTGACCAAGGTCAGACCGCTGGGTGCCCGCCGGAAGTCATGGCCGTTGATCCGGAGCCGCACGTCGGCCAGCGGGTCACCCACCGGCACCCCATCCGCGGCCAGCTCAGTCGTCAGGCCGGGCAGCAGCTGCTCGAAGGCCTGCTGCCCGCCGGCCAGCAGCCCGTGGATGTGCTTGCCCTGCGGAACGCCCCGGCGCGGCCCGGGTGCGTCCGGCAGCGGGTCGCGCTCGACCACGACCACGGTGGCGAACCGGTCTGCCAGCACTCGGGCCACCAGCAGCCCGGCCATGCTGCCGCCGAGGACGACAGCGCGTTCTCCGAGATCTCGTCTCATCGCAGCTACCTCCTGCCTGAAGACTGCTGCCGGCGGCTTGTCGATCACCAGCCCACTCGATGCTCACTGCTGTTCAGTGATGCTCAGGTGGTGACATCGGTTTGGCTGGGACCGTAGACCTCGCGCTCCCAGCACCAGGCCACGACCCGAGCGACGCCCTGACCGAGGTGGCGTCGGTAGGTGCTGAACGGCAACCCGAGGCGGGCCGCCGCCCCCTCCTGGGTAGCTGTGCGTCGAAGGTAGGTCTGCTCGACCGCCCGGAACTGCTTGTCATCGCGTGGGTCCTCTGTCAACGTCGCGACGGCGGCGCGCAGGACGCGGGCGAGCGTGGCCGCGTCCGCGGGACCGTCGGCGGCGGCATCGGCCAGCAGACGAGTCCGCAGCAGCGGGTTGCGGGCCAGCAGGTCGGGGCGCGCCAGGTCTTTGAGACCCTGCCGTACGGCGTCGCCGAAGTCCGGCTGAGACAGCACCAGCAGTGCGACCGATCGCCGCGGCGTCAGCTGCGGATCCTGCGCGAGTGCACGCTCGGCCCACAGGTCCATCCACGGACCGAGTGGCAGGGCGCGGAAGTCGTGCCCGAACAGTCCGTATCGCCGACCGCCGACGGCGAAATCGGCACCCGGAACGCGACCCATGTCAGCCATCGCGAAGTAGTCGTCCCAGCGATCAGGCTCGGCAAGGGCGAGGAAGTCCCAGGCGAGATCGGGCGCCGACAGATAGAGCTGCAGGGTGACCACCGGTGCCGTGTTCAGAGTGGGCGACGGATCCTGGTAGCCCTCGTCGTCGATCACGAAACGGGTCAGGTTGACGCGCCGACCCGCCCGGATCCCACCCTCGCGCTGCACCTGGTCCCACGCTGCCGCTGCGCCCGGGTCGGCCACTCGATCCTGGTCGCTGGCCTCGGTGAGATCGATCAGAGCGAGGAAGCCACGCACCGAACCGCCGGGATGGCGCAGCACCACGAACGCGTGTGGTTGACGGGTGAGCCAATGGTGGGCAATGGACGCCGAGTCGTCGCCCTCGTGCCGTCGGACCAGATCGAGGATCTCCGGGTGATGCTCGGGACGGGCAGAGGCCGGAAGGTGACTGCCCCAGGTCTGCCAGTCGACCGGCGACACCACGCTCGGCAGATTGCGGAAGACGAACTTCACGTCGAAGATGCCCTGCACCCGCTGATCAGGGTCCGAGGTCAGCAGCTGACGGTGAAGATGTGCCTGCACCCGCCGGAAGACCAGCTGGTAGCTGTCGGGGTCGCGCCAGCGGAGATCCCGATCGATCACGTCGCGAGCCAGATCGTGAGGGAACAGTCCGTTCGGGCCGGCCTCGACGAAGGAGAGATCGCGCAGCCAGTCGAAGGTCTCACGCACATCGGCAGTGTCGAGCGCCGCCCGCAGCAGGGACTCGGTGGTGACCCGAGCCAGCGCGCAGGCTTCGAGCGCCTCCCGTTGCGAAGCGTCGGGCACCGTGTCGAGGAATCGACGGAGCAGGGTCGTGACGAGGTCGGGGGAGTCTCGCACGGCGTCGAGACTGCCCTGTCGGACGACCTGGTCGGCCAGCAGCGACAGACCGAGCGGATGGCCGTAGCTCGCCGTCAGCAGAGTCTCGTGGACCGTCTCGGCCAGGCCGCAGCGGCGAAGGTACTCCCGAGCTTCGTCCGGGGAAAGGTTGCGCAGGGCGATGACGCGGAGCAGGTCCCGCCAGGCGGCATCGGCCCGCCAGCCGGCACCGGGAGGCAGTCGACCGGCGAGAACCGTCACCGCGTCGGCCGGGAGGTCCGGCAGCAGCTGCTCGCGGATCCAGTCGTCCAGGGCTTCGAGCCGCTCGTAGCAGTCCAGCAGCACGACCGTTCGCTGCGACTCGTCGCGGCTCTTGCCGATCGAGTCGCGTCGGGCCCTGTCGATCCCCCGACGGACGCCATCGGGCGAGGGCAACAGGTCGCGGCCGTCGAGCCGGACGACGCGCATCCGCGCTCGGTGCGCCTCCACGGCGAACGCGTCGAGCAGGCTGGACTTCCCGATGCCCCCCGGGCCATGGACGTAGAGCACCGCGAACGTGGGCGACTCCGCGTCCAGACAGTCCCGGAAGAGCTCGATCTCCGCCGCCCGGCCGACAAAGCGCTGCCGCCGCTGCGATGTCAGCTTGTCGCCCAGCCTGGGCGGCTGGATTGAGGTCACGAGCCCACGCTACGTCTGGTGACACTGCCGGCGTACTCGCTCGGCCACCACCTTGGCGGTGCTGGCCCCCACCACGAGGGTCGCGGGCACCGCGTACCACCGGGATTGCCGGAGCTGTCCGAGGTAGACGCTGACGAACATGGCGGCGATGACTCCGGTGGCCATCTGCCCGACGATCTGCCTCTTGTGTCGGCCGGCCGCCCCTGGGGCGGGCGTGAGCCAACCGGTGACGGCCAGGCCGGAGACGGCGGTGTAGATGCCGGCCACCGTGGGCCAACCACCTACGTCGTTCAGGCTCCGCCCACCCGGGAACAGGTCGCGGCCGCCGTTGACCACGGCGTACCTGGCGACCACGGAGAAATGGACGGCATGCGCCGTCATGAAGGCGACGTAGAGAACCTGCGATGCCCGCTCCGCCCGCGGTCCCAGCGCGGAGGCTGCCTGTGCCCCGGCGAAGAGCAGTGCCGACGTCCGGGCGGTCAGGTGAACAGCCCGGTAGATCCGCGCGGTTCCCGCCCTCCGGGCGGTGTCCTGGGGTGGTGGATCCTCATTTGTTCGGGGGAACCGGACGTCGTAGACGTGCATGTGGTGACCGCGGATCCGGTACAGCAGGTAGCTCCAGAAGAGCGGTCCACCCGGCAGCAGCAATCGTCGCGCAAACCGGCGCTCATCGTCACTCAGGCGATGGGCCTTCCCGTGCGTTGCCGGTCCGGTCGGAGTACCGCGCACCGTCGAAGGAGCCAGGGTCACGTCAGGACGGATCGTCAGTCGCCGCGCCTTTCCGCTGGACGCTGACGTCACGAAGTAGACGCCACCGGCGCTGACGGCGATGCTCACCGGGGTGACCACCGGCTCGCCGTTCCGCCGGTAGGTCGCGAGAAGAGCCACCCTGGTGCCCGAGAGAGCCTGCATCCATCCGACGTCGCTGTCGCCCATATCAGTTATAATGAATCAATAGTTGTAAACAGTCAACTACTTAGGAAGGTCAAGTTTCGGGTATCGTGCGGTCCTGTGGTCAGTGGTACGAAAGATGCCTCCAGCGATGACGAGCTGACGCTGGCGTGGCGCTCCTTGATGGGGCTGGTCCTGGACCAGCGGTGGCGTTGGGCCGATGTCGCAACCGAGCTGGGGATCTCGCAAGCGGGCCTCCGAGCCCTACTGGCGATCGATCCCGACGAGCCCCGGCCGATGCGCGATCTGGCCGTCGCGATGAACTGCGACGCCTCCTACGTCACCGCCATGGTCGACGATCTCGAGCGAGCTGGATACGCAGAACGTCTGCCCGCTCCGACCGACCGGCGGGTCAAGACCGTTGCCTTGACCCCGACCGGTCGAGACGCCCTACAGACCGTCCAGAACCAGCTTTTCGCACCGCCCGATCAGCTCGCCGCCCTACCCGCACACGAACGTGACACGTTGGCTCGACTTCTCCGGTCAGCCTTGCAGCGAGACGATCTCTGAGACTCGCTCGCCGACTCAGCCACCGGAAGGTGACTGGCCGATCGCCGTGCCCGCGGCCCGTCAGAGCACCGACGACTGGTTGATCTTGAGGACGCCGTCCGACCTGATCAGTCGGAAGGACCGGCGCTCGGTGGACTTGCGGTTGCCGCTCTTCTCCACGTACGTGATCGTCGCCTGAGCACGATCCGGGGTCGTGGCGCTCACGTCGGTCACCGTCACCGAGTCCATCTCGCCCCAGAAGTCCTCGTAGCTGTCGCGACCACCGGTCTGGCGCTGGTAGGACTCGGTGAGCAGCTCCCAGGCCGCGTCGGTGTCGTCGGGCAGCAGGCCGTAGTAGTCGGTCACCGCTTGGGTCAGCTCGGCCGTGGTCGGTGCACCGGTCGGGGTGGACGTAGCCGACTCCGACGCCGGACGGTCGCTGGTTTTGCCGGCAGGGCTGGGATCCGAGCCCGCTGTCCACCGCTGCAGATCCGGCCACAGCAGCACGACTGCGACCAGAGCGAGCACCACCATGATCACGATGGCCGCCAGGGGAGCCCGGCGCCACTTCGAGCCGGTCGCCGGCACTGGAGCCGGTTCCGCTGGAGTCGGATGCTGTGGAGTCGGTTGCTCTCGAGTGAGTGCTGTCGGAGCCGGCGCCGGCCCCGAGGGAGTGGCACTCGCGCTGACCACCGGCCCCACCGGCCGGGTCGCGATCTCGGGCGGCGCGATGGGTCGCAGAACTGGGGTCGGCGCGGAGTCGGGCATGGACGTCGGCTCCGGCGCAGGCATCCGGAGCGTGGGGTCCACCGCACCGGGCCGGGCAGGCGGCATCGCCTGGCCACCGGCCAGCGCCGACAGCTGCGCAGCCGCCTCCGACATCGTCGGACGGTCACCGGGCTC
>DASQLI010000019.1:0-2020 GCA_035630075.1 Microlunatus sp. | reverse complement strand
GGGCACCCTGAAGCCTGGCAGCTACCGCCGGCTGAGGATCTTGCCCATCACCTGGTCGGTCGACGACTGTTTGCCCAATCGGAGCCATCCTCGGCTCGTGTAGAGGCGCACAGCCGGACTCGTCGGGTCGTCTTCGGTCCCCAAGAGGGCTCGCCGGTGCTGCAGTCCAGCAAGTAGCGTGTCATGGAGCCTTCCGCCGATTCCCTGACCCCGACTGTCGGGACGCACCGCGAGCTCGACGAACTCGAAGTGCCCACCCACCCAGTCGGTCACCGCCGGACCGAGCGTGTCGAGGATGAAGTCTGACCAGTACTGGCCGGGCTGGCCGGTGTAGCCCCAGCTGAACCGACGAGTCCGCTGTCGTCGTAGGCGGTCGCGAGGCGGAAGTCGGCGCGTGCCCGATGACGATCCCAGACCGTCTCCCGCCAGCCAGCGACGTCGCCGACCGCGCCAAAGGCCTCGTTCCACACCTCGAGCACGTTGTCGCGGTGCTCAGCCGCCGCGTCGCCGTCGGAAAGATCAACCCGGATCATCGCGCCATTGTGGCGGCAACCGGCCCAAGCAGTCGGAAGTGCCAGACGGTGATCGCGGGGTTGTTGAAGGCGCTGTGCGAGGCCTCGGGATCCCAGCCGAGCAACGTCCATGGCCAGATCGACCACTCGCCGATCTCGCCGGTCGGCACCGCCAGCGTGTCCGGTGTCGATGCAGGTCTCGGGTGCTCCTCGCAGCGCATCACCGTGAAACCCGCCGCCAGGGCAGCGCGCAGGTGATCGCCGAGACCGTGCCGCTGGGTCGTCGCCAGCCACGCCCCACCGGCCGGATCGGTGGCCTTCACCGTCGATCCGAGCAGCACCAGATCGGGGTGGACGTCGGAGACGACCAAGTCGCCGCCTGGCCGCAACACACGGGCGAACTCCGCGTACACCGGCCGCAGATCGGGCACGTGGGTCAGCGCCAGCGCGTTGGTGATCAGGTCTACGGCGTCATCCGCCAGCGGCAGCGACCCGAGATCACCGACGAAGAACGCGCCGCCGGGCACCCGGTTCCTCGCCGGCTCGAGCATCTCGGCCGAACCGTCCACGCCGCAGACCCGAAATCCCCGAGCTGCCAGCCGAGCCGTCAGCCGACCCGTCCCACAGGCCGCGTCCAACGCGGTACCGACCGGCAGCACGTCCAGGATCTCGTCGATGATCGGCTCGTCGATGGCGAACAGGCCGTTGTCCGGGTCGTCATAGGTCGGAGCCCACTGCGCGTACGCCGGCGCTGTCGCGTCTCGCCCGACCGACACCCCCGTCGCCGCGGCAAGCTCCGTGTCGTCCAGCAGGCGGCGGATCGCCTCGATCCGCCGTCGGACGAATGGCTCGTCATGATCACCCTCGCCGGCCCACGCCCGCAGCAGAGCCAGACCTTGAACGCCCAGCAGGTACGCGAGTGGATGCTGGTAGATCACCGCCCCGACGCTAGGTGAGGATCACCGGTCACCGCACCAGGGTTTCCGGGCGGCCACCGGAGGATCCGGATTCGCACGAGCACGAGTCGGTCGTGGCGCTGTTTCAGGTGTCGTCCGTCGCCGTCCCCACGCTCGACCCTCGGCCGTTGAACTGCACGGCAGTCCGAGAGAACTGGCGCTGCGTACCCAGCTGGTCCACGCTGGTGAGTGTGTGGAACGCATACCGCGACGACGATCCCAGCCGTCGATCCGACAACCTGGACGAGAACGCCGCGCCTGGCCCCGCACCCGCCGGCCAACCCGGGTTCGACCCCGTCGAGCTGGTTGTCGACGGGGAGACGTTCGAGGTAACGCGCCGGGCCGACTCACCCCGGACCTTCGACTTCGACTGGACCTCGCATCCCGATGGCTACGGCTTCGGTGCCAGCATGAACGTCGACTGGGATCCTGATCGGGAGGAGCTGATCGACCAGATCCGGAGCTTCTTGGCCGAGATCGACCCGGAGACCGGCTACCTGGCCGACTGATCCAACGGAATCGGCACGAAACACGAGGTCTAGAGGTCCAGGT
>DASQLI010000018.1:0-11452 GCA_035630075.1 Microlunatus sp. | reverse complement strand
GCAGCAGCCCGAAGAGCAGCAACCGGTACTCGCTGACGAAGCGCAGCTTCTCCGGCATCAGCTTCAGCAGCGTCGCACCGACCAGGACACCGACCACGGTGCCCATGCCACCGAGTACGATCGCGGCCAGCAGGAAGGCGGACTCCAGGAAGACGTACTGGTCCGGAGTCACCGACACATCGACATGCGCTTTGATCGAGCCCGCCATGCCGGCCAGGAAAGCACCGCCGGCGAAGGCGAACAGCTTGAGGCCGAAGACGTTGACGCCCATCGCCTCAGCCGCCTTCTCATCCTCCCGGATAGCCACCCAGCCGCGACCGATCCGGCTGTTGTTGAGCCGAACGAAGATCAGGATGACCACACCGAGCAGCACGAGGAGGAGGAAGTAGTAGTTGGAGAATCGTCCGAGCGGGATGCCGAACAGCACGTGTGTGTCACCGAAGTCGAAGCCGAACAGCGTCAGGTCCGGCACACCGGGGATCCCGTTGGAGCCATGGGTCAGGTCGGGACCGTCCTGCCCGTCGAGGTTGTTCATCGAGATCCGGAAGATCTCCCCGAAGGCCAGCGTCACGATGGCCAGGTAGTCGCCCGAGACGCGCAGCGTCGGGGACCCGATGATCAAGCCCAGCGTCGCCGCCACCGTGCCGCTGATGGCCATGACCACGATGAACGGCGGATGCCAGTCCAAGGTCGCGAAGGCCGACTCAGACAGCATCGCCGCAGTGAAGGCTCCGGCGCCGAGGAAGGCGATGTAGCCGAGATCGAGCAGACCAGCCAAACCGACGACGATGTTCAGGCCCATCGCGGTGCCGGCGAAGATGATCACCTGGGTGGCGATCGACATGTTCGCGTCCGACCCGTCCTGGGTGAACGGGAAGGCGAACGCGACGATGAAGGCGGACAGGATCAACACCCTGCGGTGGCGCTGGGTGCAGCCGGACAGCCAGCCCATCAGTCCGGAGCTGATGATCACCGCGATGACCGCGCCGACAAAGGCCAGGAAGGACACGAACGAGCCGCCGTCGTCCATGTTCAGCGCGAAGGCCGCCGCGAACATGGCCAGCGCCATCACGACCGCGACCGCCAGGATCTCCACCCACGGCTTGGCGACCATCCCGCCGAGGCTGGGAGCCCGGTCGGCAAGCATCAGCTTCGTCCCGACGAACGCCAACAGGGCGCCCAAAAGGGCGACCCAGCCGCCGTACTCGACGTTGATCAAGCCCTCCAGCTCGACCGCGATGCTGATGATGATGAGCACGATGTAGATGAGGGCGCCGGACGCGGCGGACTTGGCGCCACGCACCCAGCCGACCCGCCGCTTGCGCTTCAGCCTCGGGTAGAAGTGCGCGCCGAGGAGCAGTCCGACGATCAGGATGCCCAGCACCAGCGACAGGAACTGCATCGGCGACGGGTAGCCGAGCACCGTCATGTTGTCGAGCGCCCTGCGGCCGTACGCCCAGGGGAGGAACGGAGCCAAGATCACGATCGCGCCGCCGACCAGACCGAGGACGGCGCCGATCCGATGGGTTCGCTGCTGCAGCTCCGCAGTGAGCGGATTGGGGATTCTCATGCTCGATCCACCACCCTTGCGCCGAGCAGACCCTGGGGTCTGAAGACGAGCACCAGGATCAGCAGCACGAACGCCCACACGTCCTTCCACGCCGACCCGCCGAACTGGCCCGGGATGAAGGTCGCCAGTGCCTCGACGACACCCAGCACCAGGCCACCCACGACGGCGCCGTAGATGTTTCCGATGCCGCCGAGGACGGCGGCGGTGAACGCCTTGAGACCGGCCAGGAAGCCCATCTTGAAGTCGATGTTGGTGTAGCGCAGACCGTGGGCGAGACCTGCGACCGCAGCCAGGGCGGCACCGACAGCGAAGGCGACCATGATGATCCGGTCGACGTTGATGCCCATCAGCCGGGCGGTGTCGGGGTCCTGAGAGGTCGCCTGCATGGCTCGGCCGACCCGCGTCCGGTTGACGAAGACGTACAAGAACACGGTGCTGATCCCCAGCATCACCAGGGTGAACAGCGCCGCCCGCTGGATCGTCAGACTGCCGATCTGGACAGCGGGACCGGTGACGAACTCGATCTGCGGGAACGGGATGGCTCGCTTGGAGTCGGGGAAGCCCGGGATCCGACCGAAGAACAGCCGGACCGCCTCCTGCAGGAACACCGACACCCCGATGGCGGTGATCAGCGGCGCCAGCCGCGGTGCGTTGCGGAGCGGTCGGTAGGCGAAGCGCTCGGTCAACAAGGCGATACCGACCGCGGCGACCACGCCGCCGGCGAGCATGATCGGCAGCAGCCAGAGCGCGGTCGAGGTGCCGGGAATGACCCACCAGGTGGCGAAGGCGCCGAACGCACCGATCATGAAGATCTCGCCGTGAGCGAAGTTGATCAGCTGGATGATGCCGTAGACGACGGTGTAGCCGACCGCGATCAGGGCGTAGAGCGCGCCCAATGACAACCCGTTGATCAGCTGTTGGAGCACGTCCATGCAGAACCTCCTGACGGGAGCCGAACGAGGACGATGACAACTGCGGTCTGCGCCGGATCATGACATATCCGACGCGTCCGCGGGCTGTCCTGACAGAACGGCGGGTGGTGCTGAGCACCACCCGCCGTCGCTGTCGTTCGGCTAGCTGCCTGTCTTGTCAGCGACCCACTTGCCGTCGGTCACCTTGTACACCGTCCAGACCTTGTTCGTGGTGTCTCCGAACTCGTCGAACGCGACCTCCCCTGTGGCCCCCTCGAAGGTGCCTTCCTGGACCGCCGCGATGGTGGCCTCACGAGCAGACTTGGCGTCGGCCGCGTCCTTGAGCGAGGTCTTCAGGGCGTTGATGATCGCGTTGGCCGCGTCGTAGGAGTACGCCCCGTAGGCCGCGTACGGCTCCTTGAAGCCAGCCGCCTTGTATCCGTCGATGAACGGCTTGGCCGAATCCAGCGACTCGGTCGGGGCACCCACCGAGGTCGACAGGTCGCCCTCGGAGGTGCTACCGGCCAGCTCGATGAACGCGTCGTCGTAGATGCCGTCGCCGCCCATCAGCGGCACGTCCAGCCCGGCGGCCTTCATCTGCTGGCTGAGCGGACCGGCCTGCGGGTACTCACCGCCGTAGTAGACCGCCTGCGGGTTGGCGCCCTTGACCTTGCTGATGACTGCCGAGAAGTCCTTGTCGTCTGGGTTGATGGTCTCGGCCGCGACGATCTCGCCGCCTGCCGCCTCGAATCCCTTGGTCACCTCGGCGACCAGACCCTGTCCGTACGCCTTCTTGTCGTGGATGGTCGCGATCTTGGTCGCTCCGGTCCCGTACAGGTACTTCGCGGCGAAGGGCCCTTGGACCGCGTCGGTGGCAGCGGTCCGGAAGTAGCCCGGGTACGTGCGCTTCGGGTTCGCCGGATCCGCGCCCTGGGTCAGGGTCGTGTTGGTGTTGGCCGGCGAGATCTGCACGATGTTCGCCGCGGCCAGCACCGGCTGGACCGACTGGGACACTGACGAGTTCAAGGTGCCGACGACGCCGACCACCTCGTCGTCACCGGCCAGCTTGGTGGCGGCGTTCTTGCCGACGTCAGGCTTGGCCTCGTCGTCCTCGGCGGCGAGCTCAAGGGTCCAACCAGGGATGGCGTTGGACTCGTTGGCCTGCTGGATAGCCAGGTCGACCGAGTTGCGGATGCCGAGACCGAGGGCTGACAGGTCACCGGACAGCGGTGCGATGACGCCGATCTTGGCGACCTTGTTGGTGGTCTCGCCGCCGGTGCCGCCTTCCTCCGCGCGGCTGCCGCACGCCGAGAGTGCCAATGTCGCCGCGAGCAGGGTTGCTCCGACGCCTACGAGCCGATGCTTTCGCACGATGCTTCTCCTCCTAAAGATCGTTGCGTGCTCGCGGCCTGTTCTGCGACTGGACGGCAGACTGACGTACCGCGAGCATGACGCACCCTATGCGCGACATCTCAGCGAACCGTCAGGATTCGCGGCCGTGTTGCCAGTTTGTTACACGACTGAGAGCGTGACCGGGCCTGCTCGCTACTTCTTCCTGGCCCCGGCGCCATGCTCGATGACACCCTCAGCGACCTCCCGCATTGACTTGCGCAGGTCCATCGCGGTCTTCTGGATCCAGCGGAACGCCTCCGGCTCGGTCAGTCCCAGTCCGGTCTGCAGCATGCCCTTGGCTCTGTCGACCGCCTTGCGGGACTCCAGCCTCTCGGTCAGGTCCTCGACCTCGGCCTCGACCGCCTTGATCTCGGCGAACCGGGCCCGCGCGATCTCGATGGCCGGGATCAGATCAGCCTTGCCGAACGGCTTCACCACGTACGCCATCGCGCCGGCCTGCCGCGCCCGGTCGACCAGCTCGCGCTGGCTGAAGGCGGTCAGCATCACCACCGGGGCGATTCGCTCGCTGGCGATCTTCTCCGCGGCGCTGATGCCGTCCAGCTTCGGCATCTTGACGTCCATCACCACCAGGTCGGGGCGCAGGTCGGTGGTCAGTGCCACCGCAGCCTCCCCGTCGCCGGCCTGCCCGACGACCTCATATCCCTCTTCGGTCAGCATCTCGACCAGGTCGAGGCGGATCAGCACCTCGTCCTCGGCCACGACCACCCGGGTCGCGCCTGCGCCGTCGCCGGCCTTCGTATCGTCGTTCGTCACGCGCTCACTCTAGCCAGCACGTGTTACGCCGATCAGTCCTCGCCGTCCGGTGGTCTGGCCCGGAGGTGGCCGGCAGTGTGCCGTCGAGTGCCGGGAAGGGGAGTCGAACCCCTATGTCCTTGCGGACAGGCGGGTTTGAGCCGCCCGCGTATACCATTCCGCCACCCCGGCGAGAGCAGCCGCGACGTTGCCGTCGCGGGGTCGAACGTTACTACGACGCCTGTCCCCGTTGCGAGTCGGCGACGTACGGCCGTCCGGACAGCGAGAGGTGCGCCGGTGCGGTTTCGCACGTGCCCGAAGCAGCGCCGGCGCACCTGTCGATGGTCACCTACAATCCGCGCGACCCGGAGCGTCGCGGTGTTACAGCGGGGCGCCGATCCGGCGGACTCGGATCATGTTGGTGTGACCGGCGACCCCGGGCGGGGAGCCGGCGACGATCACCACCCGCTCGCCCTCCTTGATGTGGCCGCTCTCCATCAGGGCCTTGTCCACCTGCCGGATCATGTCGTCGGTGTGCGACACCATCGGCACCAAGAAGGACTCCACACCCCAGTTCAGAGTCAGGGTGGCCCGCGTCTGCTCGATGGGCGTGAAGGCCAGGATCGGAATCCGTGACCGCAGCCGGGACAGGCGTCGGGCCGAGTCGCCGGAGTGGGTGAAGGCGACCAGGAACTTGGCGTCGATGCGCTGGGCCACCTCGGCGGCCGCCTTGGTGATGACTCCGCTGGTGGTGTGCGGATCCCAGTCGATGTTGGCCAACTCGTCCAGTCCGTGGTCCTCGGTGTTCTCGACGATGCGGGCCATTGTCTGGACGGTCAGCACCGGATAGGCGCCGACACTGGTCTCGCCGGACAGCATCACAGCGTCCGCGCCGTCCAGGATGGCGTTCGCGACGTCGGAGGCCTCGGCCCGGGTCGGCCGTGGTGCCGAGATCATCGACTCGAGCATCTGGGTGGCCACGATCACCGGCTTGGCCCAGCGGCGGGCCGCCGTGATGATCTTCTTCTGGACCAGCGGCACCTCCTCCAGCGGCAGCTCGACCCCGAGGTCGCCGCGGGCGACCATGAAGGCGTCGAACGCGTCGATGATGGCGTCCAGGTTCTCGATCGCCTGCGGCTTCTCCAGCTTGGCGATCACCGGCAGCCGCTTGCCCTCCTCGTCCATGATCTGGTGCACGAGCTCGATGTCGGAGGCACTGCGGACGAAGGACAGCGCGATCATGTCGACCCCGTTGCGCAGCGCCCAGCGCAGATCAGAGGTGTCCTTGTCGCTCATCGCCGGGACGCTGACGGCGACGCCCGGCAGGTTGATGCCCTTGTTGTTGCTGACGTCGCCGCCCACGACGACCTTGGTGACGACGTCGGTGTCGGTGACCTCGACCGCCTCGAGCTGCAGCCGACCGTCGTCGATCAGGATGGTGTCGCCCCGGTTGACGTCACCCGGGAGTCCCTTGAAGGTCGTGGAGCAGCGATCGACGGTGCCCTGGATGTCGTCGATGGTGATGGTGAAGGAGGCACCGTTCTCGAGCACCTCCTTGCCGTTGGCGAATCGGCCGAGGCGGATCTTCGGACCCTGGAGGTCGGCGAGGACACCGACCGGGCGACCGACGGTCTTCGCCGCGGCACGGACGTTGTCCAGCTGCTTCTTGTGTTCGGAGTAGTCGCCGTGGCTCATGTTGAGCCGTGCGACGTCCATGCCGGCCTCAACCAGCTCGATCAGCCGCTCGGGCGCGGACGAAGCCGGGCCCAGCGTGCACACGATGTTTGCTCTACGCACGATGCGACACTACAGAAGCCGTCGGTACGGAGTGTGTGCCACTGGCTCCGGTGGTCTGTCCGGCTCCGGAGACGCACCACTAGGTCCGCGCCACGATGTCGAGCGCGTCCTGCAGGTCGTCGGGGTAGCCGGACTCGAAGACGACGTCCTCGCCACGGGTCGGGTGGGCGAAACCGAGGCGTACCGCGTGCAGCCACTGGCGTTCGAGACCGAGCCTCGCAGCGAGCACCGGGTCGCCGCCGTACATCGGGTCGCCGACACAGGGGTGGTGGATCGCGGCCAGGTGCACCCGGATCTGGTGCGTGCGTCCCGTCTCCAGGTGCACCTCGAGCAGCGTGGTCCCCACGAAAGCCTGCACGGTGTCGTAGTGGGTGACGCTGTGCCGGCCGGAGGCGGTGATGGCCATCTTGTACTCCGCCGTCGGGTGCCGACCGATCGGGGCTTCGATGGTGCCGATGAACGGGTCCGGATGGCCCTGCACCAGGGCGTGGTAGGTCTTCTCGACCGTCCGGGACCGGAACGCCTGCTTGAGCACGCTGTAGGCGATCTCGCTCTTGGCCACGACCATCAGCCCTGACGTACCCACATCCAGGCGCTGGACGATTCCCTGCCGCTCGGGTACGCCGGAGGTCGAGATACGGAACCCGGCGGCCGCCAAGTGGCCCAGAACTGTCGGACCGCTCCAGCCGACACTCGGATGAGCCGCCACGCCGACCGGCTTGTCGATGACCACGATGTCGTCGTCGTCGTAGACGATCGACAACCCGGGAGCCTCCATCGGCTGGATCGTCGCCGCCCGCGGCTCGTCCAGGGTCACCTCGAGCATGGCGCCGGCCCGGACCCGGTCGGACTTCACAGCGGCCGATCCGTCGACCAGGACCGCGCCGCCCGAGACCAGGTCGGCGACCCGGGTGCGCGACAGGCCCAGCAGCCGAGCGACCGCTGCGTCGACGCGCTCCCCCTCGAGCCCCTCGGGCACCAGCAGCACTCGGGCCTCGGTCACGGGATCACGGAACCCGGAGGACCATCGGGTATCGACATCACGGCTCCCGATCGGTCCGCTCGACGGGGTCGTCGATGTCGGAGGCCGCATCGGCCGCCGGGACGTCCGATGCGGCGGCGTCCCCGGTCGGTGCACTCGTTCGGCCGTAGTGCTCGCCGTCGATACCGACGTTCTTGACCACGGCCAAGATCATGATCAACACCGCCGCGGAGGTGATGCAGATGTCGGCCACGTTGAAGATCGCGAAGTGCGGGAGCTGGAAGAAGTCGACCACGTGACCGTGCAGGAACCCCGGCTCACGGAAGATCCGATCCATCAGGTTCCCGCTCACCCCCGCCACCAGCAGCCCCAGCGCCACCGCCCATCCCGGGTGGTCGATCTTCGGAGCGAGCTTGATCAACACGTACGAGACGACCGAGACGGCGAGCAGCGCGAACACGATCGTGAAGTTCTCGCCCAGGCTGAACGCCGCGCCCGGATTGCGGATCAGCCGCAGGGTCAACAACCCACCCAGCAGCACCGGAGGATCCGTCGGGTCGAGCAACCGGACCGCGACGATCTTGGTGAGCTGGTCGAGCAGCAGGCCTCCGGCGGCGACGCCGGCGAAGACCACTCGCATCCGGTGCCGATGACCACCGGACCCAGCATCGCCGGCTATCGGCGCTCTTCCCGCTGCTTGCAGGCGACGCAGAGGGTCGCCCGCGGGAACACCATCAGGCGTCCCTTGCCGATCGGCTGGCCGCAGTTGTCGCAGCGGCCGTACGCACCCTGGTCGATGTGTCGCAGGGCCAGCCGAGACTGGTCCAGCATCTCGCGGGCGTTGTTGGCCAGCGACATCTCGGCATCGCGCTCGAAGTTGGCGGAACCGACATCGGCCGGATCACGGCCCGCGCCCTCGTTGCCGTCCCGCAGCAGACCGACGAGCTCGGCCTCGGAGACCTCGACCTGGCTGGCGAAGCGCTCGATGTCTTCGGTCAGGGTCTGCCGGACCTCTTCGAGCTCTTCTTCGGTCCAGGGGTCCTCGCCGTCGCGCACCGGCAGGGTCGCCGCCTCCACCCGGGATCGCGACTTCCCGCTGTCGGCCTTCTCGTCGGCGGTCGCCCGCGTCGTCGTCATGGGTTCCCCCTGGTCGGTGAAGCAGCGCTCGAACGACCGCGCTGCTGCGTTTGTCGCACGAACCATAGGGCTTGGGCAGGCGTTCTTCAACGACCGGTCCGGATTCTTACCCAATTGCGACTTGGACGCCCGTCAGGCGCGTTGTCGGGCCCTCAGCGCTGGTCGCCGAGCAACGCGTCCAGCCGGGGCGTCGCGCTGGTCCGGTCGGTGTCCGCATCATCGGTCGGGTCGTCGTCCGGGAACACAGAGCCACCGTCCTCCACCGAGTCTGCGACCGGTGTGTCGTCGGTCTCGCCGTCGGCACCGGCATCGGCAGTGACCTCGTCGGTCGTGACGGCGTCGGCGGCAGCCGAGAACTCGACGGCACGCCGGTCCGCCTCGACCACCGCGTCCGGCTCGGCCAGCGCCGGGACCTCGGTCGGCTCGGCATGGCCGCCCTCCAGTGAGCTGATGTGCCCCTGCAGCTCGTTGACCAGGTTGGCCCGGAAGCTGGCCTCGAAGCTGCGTAGCCGGCCCACGGCGATCTGGAGCTGGTCGCGCTCGGCGTTCAGACCGTCGAGCAGCTCCGACCGGCGGCCGGCGATCTCGGTGTCGAGGCTGTCCGCACGGCTCCTGGCCTCCGCCTGCACCCGGTCAGCGGCCTCCTGGGCATCGGTGGTGATGCGGTCGGCGCGGGCCTGGGCATCCCCGGTCAGCTCCTGCGCCGACGAGGTGGCGTCGTCGCGGATCTGGTTGGCCTCAGCGGTCGCCTCCGCGACCAGCCGCTCAGCCTGCTCGGTGGAGAGCGACACCAGCCGGACGACTGCGGAGCTCGCCTCGGCGCCGGTGGTGACCACGATGGTCTCCGGCTCGGTGGGCGCGGTCTGGACCGGAGCGGACGCGGCAGTCTCAGTGACCGGAGCAGCCCTGAGGGCTTCGATCTGCTTCTTGAGGTTCTCGTTCTCCTCCGTGAGCTGCTCGAAGGCCACCTCGACCTCGTCGACGAACTCGTCGACCTCCAGCACCTCGTAGCCCTGCTTGCGAGCCATCCGGAACCGCTTGTTGCGCACGTCGTCCAGCGACAGCGTCATTCGTCCCACCTCAGTTGTTCTCGATCTGCGTCCGACCGACCAGGCTGCGATCGGCCGGAACCACCGTACTCGCCGAAACCCGTACCCCACGCCTGCGTGCGTCTGCTGAGCAGTCGGCAGCGGGAGGACCGTCAAGTCGTATGCAGGACCGAGCAGCCGTACGCGAGAGTCAGAAGAAGACGGCCTCGTTGACCCGCATCAGGATGCTGACGGCTATCGCCAGGCCGATGAAGGCGAGATCGAGCATCATGTTGCCGATCCGGACCGGCTTCAATACCTTGCGGAGGGCGCGGAGGGGCGGATCCGTCACCGAGTAGATGACCTCGGCGGCCACCAGCATCGGTCCCCGCGGCTGCCATTCACGAACCAGCACCGGGATCCACGACAGGATCATCCGGGCGAACAGGACGAGCAGGAAGATCCACAGCGCTGTTCCGATGACGGTTCCGATGATGACCATGAGTCGAGTCCCGAAGTTCCTGAGTTGGTGTCGGCTGGGTCACCAGCGGCCGGTCGGTCAGCTCTGGTTGAAGAAACCGCCCGCGATGCGCTCCTTGTCCTCCGCCGTCACGTTGACGTTCGGCGGCGACAAGAGGAACACCTTGCTGGTGACACGCTCGATACTGCCACGCAGACCAAAGATGAGACCAGCGGCGAAGTCGACAAGTCGCTTGGCGTCGACGTCCTCCATCTCGGACAGGTTCATGATCACGGGCACTCCGTCGCGGAAGTGCTCGCCGATGGTGCGGGCCTCGTTGTAGGTCCTCGGGTGCACGGTGATGATGCGGGTCATGTCGGCCGTCCGGGAAGTCGAGGCTGCGGGCGGGGTGCTGGCCGTCACCGCGGAGGTGGTGACGAGCGGACGCTTGGTTTCGAGTGGCGTCACGCTGCCGCCGGTGGACGCGGGCCCGCGGTCCTGGCTGGTGGTCGCCCAACCAGAGGCGGCGGAGGTGGCGGCCGGATTCTGGTCGGCAGCGCCGACCAGCTCCTCGCGGCTGATGCCTTCGGTCTGCTCACCGTCGGCCTCGTCGTACTGCCCGTACCGATCGTCGGTCACCAGTCCGAGCCACGCGGCTGCCCGCTTCAGTCTTTCGGCCATGGGATGAGTCCTTACCCCTTCGTGCAGTTCCGGGTTGGCGCAGGTCCAGGTTCGCGCTCGACCCTACCGTCCGGACCAGCTCCGCACCGGGATCGTCGGGTGACGACACGCGGTCAGTTGGGGACTCCCCCAGCAGCGAGGACGCGCCGGCGCGGAGCTCGTGAGGCACCGGTCCGGGGCGTCGCGCTGGTGCCGGGAAGGCGGCTACTTCAAGAAGTCCGGTACGTCGAGGTCGTCGTCGTCCGCGGCCGGTGCCCCGGGTCGGGAGGTGGACAACGGCGTGGTCGACGGTCGCGAAGCCGGCTGCGACGGCGTACCCGAGAACGGGTTGCTGCCGCGCTCGGATTCCGGCGTCGCCGGCTGGCTGGCCGCCGCAGCCGGCCGCGAGCTGCGCAAGTCCGCCGCTCGACTCACTCCTGGCTGCCGGCGCGGCGGCGCGCCACCCTCGAACCCGGCAGCGATCACCGTGACCTTGACCTCATCGCCCAGGGCGTCGTCGATCACGGTGCCGAAGATGATGTTGGCGTCATCGCTCGCCGCCTCCTGGATCAGGTTGGCGGCCGCCGACACCTCGAACAGGCCGAGGTCCGATCCGCCGGCGATCGACAGCAGCACCCCATGGGCACCGTCGATACTGGCCTCCAGCAGGGGTGACGACACCGCCATCTCCGCAGCCGCCCGCGCACGGTCCTCGCCGCGTGCGGCACCGATGCCCATCAGCGCCGAGCCGGCGTTGGACAT
>DASQLI010000017.1:0-11697 GCA_035630075.1 Microlunatus sp. | reverse complement strand
AGAGCTGCTCGACGAGGCCGCCGAGCGCGGCTACGGACCGGGCACCAAGGCCGGGGTGGTGGTCGACTGGCTCAAGGAGGAGTACGACGTCGGACGCGGTCATGCGATGGCCCTGTACGGCGTCCTGAAGAACGGACCGGTCGCGCCGGAGAAGCACGTGGGGACAACCGGATCGCACCGCGACGAGTCGGCCATGCTGCGTTTGGACGGCATCGCTGCCCGCAACCAGAGCTGACCCCTCGGCCGACCGGTCGCCCTGGCGCCGATCGCCCGGTCGCGGGAGGATCGGCCCATGGCCAATCACATCTACCGCATCACCGAGATCGTCGGCACCTCACCGGACGGGCTGGATGCCGCCATCAACGCCGGGATCGAGCGCGCCGCCACGAGTCTGCACAGCCTCGACTGGTTCGAGGTGACCGAGATCCGCGGTCATCTCGTCGACGGCAAGATCGCGCACTATCAGGTGGGACTGAAGGTCGGATTCCGGCTCGACGACGACGGCAGCGCCTGAGCGCCGGCACCGGGCCGGCTACCGGGCCAGCGAGACGTCCTCACCGGTGGCGTCGATGGCGCGGGTGTGCAGGTGCGGATCGGTACCGCGCCAGTGAGCGATCACCCGCATGCCGTGGTAGATCAGCAACGCACCGAACGACCCGACGCCGATCGCGCCCAGGGTGAAGTCGCCGAGCACCAGGCTGAAGCCACCGATGCCCAAGATCAACCCCACAGCGGCAGTCATCAGATTCGTCGGTGAGGAGAAGTCGACCCGGTTCTGTACCCAGATCCGGGCTCCCAGGACGCCGATCATCCCGTACAGCACCACTCCGGCCCCGCCGAGCACTCCAGCGGGGATCGAGGCCGCGAGCACGCCGAACTTCGGACAGAGCCCGAGGAGCACGGCGAAGGCCGCCGCCACCCAGTAGGCCAAGGTGCTGTACACGCGACTGGCCGCCATCACGCCGATGTTCTCCGCGTACGTGGTGGTCGCCGCCCCGCCGCCGGATCCGGCCAGCGTGGTGGCCAGCCCGTCGGCCAGCAGTGCCCGACCCAGATAGCGGTCCAGGTTGGTGCCCGTCATGGTGGCCACCGTCTTGACGTGGCCGACGTTCTCGGCCACCAACACCAGCACGACCGGGAGGAACAGGCCCCAGGCGGCCGTCGTGACCTGTGGGGCATGGAAGCTCGGCAAGCCGATCCAGGGCGCCGCCGCCACGCTCGAGAGATCGACCCCGCCGCGCAGTGCCGACACCGCATACCCGATCGCCACGCCGAGCACGATCGCCAACCGACCGATCAGTCCTCGGAAGGCCACCGTGATCACCAGTACGGACACGATCGTGATCACCGCGTCGACCGGCGCGGTGTCCACATTGGCCTTGGCCGCGCCTGCGAGGTTGAAGCCGATCAGCGCGACGATGGTGCCGGTGACCACCGGCGGCATCACCACCGGGATCCAGCCGGCGCCGGCCAGGTGGACGACTGCGCCGACGACGGCCAGCGCGAGGCCGGTGATCAGGATCCCACCCAGCGCCAGCGAGATCGACGCGCCGTCGAGGAGTGACTGGCCCTGGGCCAGCGGGGCGATCGCCGCCACCGGAGCCAGCAGGGCGAAGCTGCTGCCGAGGTAGCTCGGCACCCGGTTGCCGGTGATCAGCAGGAAGAGCATCGTGCCGATCCCGGAGAACAGCAGCGTCGTCGACGTCGGAAACCCCATGATCACCGGGACGATGAAGGTGGCGCCGAACATGGCCACGACGTGCTGCAGCCCGATCCCGACGGTGATCGGGTACGACAGCCGCTCGTCAGGCGCAACGACGGATCCGGGCTCGACGCTGTGGCCGTTGCCGTGCAGCCGCCAGCTGAAGATCTCCTTGGGCGTCATCACGGTTTCTGTATACCGGGCTCAGCCCGATCTCGAGGCGTCGCATCGCCGTCGGTGGACCTGACTCCGCCTCAGCCGAGTCGTTCGTGGCGGTAGCACCAGCGCCAGGACTCACCCGGCTCGAAGCTGCGCATCACCAGGTGCTCGGTCTGGTCGAAGTGCCGGGTCGCGTGCCGTCCGACCGAGGAATCACAGCACCCGACACTGCCGCAGGTCAGGCAGAGGCGGAGGTGCACCGTCCGGGTACCCTCGCGCACACAGTCCTCGCAGACCTCCGACAACGGTGCGACAGCACGTGGCGCTACAGCCAGATCATCGCAGGGACCCTCGTCCACCACCGGCACCTCGACCGGCCCGGCCTCGTCCACGGCATCGGTCCGGGCGGCGACCAGGGTCAGCATCGACTCCTCGACGTCGAGCGACCACAGCACCTCCTCGATCACGTCATGGTCGACCGTGCCCGTCGACCGGATCCGCAGCACCTCGGCTCGTTCGGCCGAGATCGTGGTCAGCCGCAGCCGCCGGTACTCCTCGGCGGGGGTGGACGAGTCATCGCGTCCCAGCCGCTCCCACAGCGCCTCCGGCAGGGCCGCGATCCGGGTGCGGACCCGTTCGATCACGTCCGGGTCGTCGTCGGGTCCGGTCACCTCGTCGAGCTCGGTCAAAGCGGCGTTGCTCGCGGTCTGCAGCACCGTCGCGGCCTGCAGGGCATCGGCGCGCGGATCGGGACCGCGGAGACCGAGCCGGCGCGCGAGACCCGGCAGCGTCAGGCCCTGGATCAGCAGGGTCCCGGCCACCACGACCATCGCCCCGAGCACCAGCACGTCACGGTGGATCACCTCGACCGGGATCAACAAGGCCGTGGCCAGGGTCACCACCCCGCGCAGGCCGGCCCAGCCGATCACGATCGAGTACGACCACGGCGCCGGCTCGTGCGAGCGGCCACGCGGCAGCAGCGGAGCTCGCCCGACGACCACCCAGAGCATCCGGATGATCATCACGCCGACCAGAACGGCCACGCAGAAGGCGGCCACCCGCACGAGCGGTAGGTTCGTGGTGGCGACGCTGTTCACGATGCCGCGAGCCTGCAGGCCGATCAGCAGGAAGACCGTGTTCTCCAGAAGGAACTGGATGGTGGCCCAGTTGACCCGCTCGCTGAGCCGGGACAGACCGCTCTGGACGACCGGGGACTTGTGGCCGAGGATCAGCCCGGCGACCACCGTGGCGATCACGCCGGATCCGTGGAAGTCGCGGAAGATGATCTCCTCGGCAGGCAGGTAGGCGGCCCACGGCACCATGAACGAGATCGCGGTGTCGAACACCGGCCGGGTGATCTTCCTGCGGACCAGCGTGGCGACGGCCGCCACCGCGAAGCCGACGGCCGCTCCGCCGATCGCCGCCACCACGAAACCGGCAGCCACGTCGAACGCGGTGACGCTGCTGGCGATGGCCACCAGGCCGACCCGGACGCAGGTGATCGCCGTCGCGTCGTTGAGCAGCGACTCCCCCTCCAGGATCGTCACGACCCGACGGGGCAGCCCGACCCGACGCGCGATCGTGGTGGCTGCCACGGCGTCGGGCGGGGCGACCACCGCGCCGAACGCGAACGCCAGCGCGAAGGGCACCGGCAGGATCAGCCAGGTGACCAGGCCGATCGCCAGCGCGGTCACCATCACGAGCAGGACGGACAGGTAGCCGATCACCCGCCAGTTGGCGCGGAAGTCCAGGACGGAGCTGCGGATCGCTGCTGCGTAGAGCAGCGGCGGCAAGAAGCCCAGCAGGATCACGTCACTACTCAGCGCCGGCTCGTGGATGAACGGCAGGAACGAGCCGGCGATCCCCACCAGCATCAACAGCAGCGGCGCAGAGAAGCGGATCCGGTCGGCCACCGCCGTGATCGCGACGACGGCGGCCGCGATGACGAGGATGCTCAACGCGATGTGCACCGGGTCATGGTGTCAGAGGCGCACCGGCGGTTCGGACCACTAGAGTCCTCGGATGCCGACTTCGACCCTGACCGCCGAGGTGGTGACGAGGTACGTGGCTGACACGGTCGGCCGGGAGGTCATCGGCGTGCGTACGCTGCCGGGCTCGGTGGCCAACCAGGACTTCCTGGTGCGGCTGGCGGACGCCTCCGCCGTGGTGGTGAAGGCCGGACCACGAGCGGAGATGGCCGCTGAGGCCTGGGCCTGCCGACGGCTGACCACGATCGGGGTGCCGGTGCCCCCCGTGGTCGCGGTCGACCTGGACACCGGTCTGGGCGGGCTCCCGACGCTGATCGTGGACTTCGTGCCGGGCGGTCCGAGTGAGTCACCCGACGTGGCGTACCAGGCCGGCCGGCGGTTCCGCCGCGTCCACGCCGAGGTGCTACCGGGTTGGGGGCCGCTGATCGTCGACGGCCACGAAGAGGGCTCACCGGTCCGCGGCGCGCACGCCTCGTGGGCGGAGGCCGTGCACGCCGAGCTGTCGGGCCTGCCCGAGCTGGTCGACGCCGGGGTGATCGACGGTCGGCTGGCCGCAGCTGCTCGCGCCTGCGTCCTGATCGACGAGCTGTTGGGTTACGCCGGCCCGGGTGTCCTGCTGCATCAGGACCTGAAGCCGGCCCACCTGTTCGGCGTCGAGGACGGCGACGGCCAACGCCTGACCGCCGTCATCGACTGGGGCGGCGCAGGGGTCGGTGATCCCGTCGCTGACCTCGCCCGCCTCTCCATGGCCGGCGCGACGGTCACAGAGGCCTTTCTCGCCGGCTACGAGCGACGGCTGACCGACGACCTCGCCGACCGGCTCACGCGCTACCGGATCCTTTGGCACGTCGGGACTCTGAGCTACGAGCACCGCGCCGGCGGTGACTGGTTCGACGTCTACCGGCAACGCCTCCGAGCGGACGTCGGCCAGCTCACCAGCTGACCGGCTCAGCTCGCTCGGCGACGATCCAGGTTGCTGCTCGTTCCGCGGCCACGCGCACTCGCGACACCGACCGCGGTGAGGAAGTGGCATTCGAGGAGCTCGACTCACGGTTCGGACCGAACGGCAGCCTGCGCGTCCAGACCGGTGGCCTCCGGCGGCGGTGTGTTCCGCCAGGTGCCCAGGACCGAGCCGAGGATGATCAACGGGAAGCCGATGATCAGCCCAGCGGTGATCGGCTCGTCCAGAACCAGGGCACCGAGCACGATGGCGACGGCCGGGTTCACGTACGTGATCAAGGTCATCCGGGCAGGCCCGGCCTCGGCGATCAGCGCGAACATCACCAGAAACGCAGCCGCTGTGCACACCAGGGCGAGCACGACGACCGACCCGATCGCCGCCGCGCTGGCGGTGCTCGGTCGCAGCACGAGGGCAAAAGGGGCATAGACCACGGCGGCGATGAGCAGCGAGGCCGTGATCACCCCGAGCGAGGGCAGGTCGGCCAGCCGACGGGCGACGATGATCGGTCCGATCGCGTACCCGACCACCACCCCGAGGAGCTGTAGCACCGCCCCGATGTCGTCGAGGTGGATGTCGAGACCGACCAGCAGAGCAACACCGACGAGACCGACCAGGAGGCCGGTGACCCGGCGTGGGCCGAGTCGATCCTGTCCGGTCACGGTGAGGATGATGGCCGCCACGATCGGCACCATCGCGATCAGCAGGCCGGTGGTCGAGCTGTTCAACCGGGTCTCGGCATGCCCGATCAGAACCCACGGTCCGACGATCTCCACCCCGGTGTACAGGAGCAGCCAGCGCCACCGGGCCAGCAACGGCCGCAGTACTCGCCCGCGCAGGGCGAAGGGCAGCAGCACGAGCGCTCCGAGCACCGTGCGGCCGAACGCGACGACCACCGGGTCCAGCTCGACGACGGCGATCCGGATGAACAGGTACGGGATGCCCCAGAACAGACTGAGCGCCGAGAACAGCAGCCAACCACGTCTGGTCACCGGCGACAGGGTACGCCCTAGGATCCCCTGGATGAGCGAGCTGATCGAACCCGTCGAGGTCCCTCAGTCCGACTTTCCGCACAGCACCGTCTCGGCGCCCGGCATGATCACCCTGCCGGCGGACGTCCTGTTCGTACAGGGCTCGGCCTGGTTCCCGCAGAACCTCGGCCAGGAGCTCCCCGCCCTGGCCGACTTCGCCCGCCGCGGCCACGTGATGGCAATTGTGGAGTACCGGCCGGGAACCGCGTGCCCGCCGATCGCCGTGCTGGATCTCGTGGACGCCTTCCTGCGCGAGCACCTGCGATGAAGCGTCGCCGCTGCGCTACGGCCGGGCCGGCGGCAGCCGGACGCCCCGGTGGATCTCGTACGACGTGGCCAGGCCAGGGGCGTCGGGGTCGTCGCGGATCGGTCGGTCGGCCATGAACTGCCGGATGACGTTGGCGAGCTCGCCCGGGTGGGTGAAGTTGATCGCATGCGCCGCCTCGTCGATCATCACCATCAATACGTGGTTCTCCGTCTGCTGCGCGATCTCGGCGAGTCGTGTGGCCCCCGGCATCAGCGGGTCTCGCTGCCCGAGCACCGCCAGGGTCGGTACCCGCAGGGCCAGGATCCTTTCCAGCGAGGGAAAACGGGTCAGCGTGCGAAACAGGCTGACGGTGCTGCGAACACCGAACCGCAGGTAGTCCGGGACGACGACCGGTAGCAGTCGCACCGGCTCACGGAGGCCGTCGTGAGCGATCTGGTGCATCGCTCGCGGTAGCGGCTGGTTGTAGATCCCTCCGGCAGGCGAGACCAGCACGGCCCGCTCGAGTCGACCCGGGTGCTGGTAGGCGAACGCGCAGATGACGGCACAACCCATCGAGTTGCCGACCAGCGTCGCTGTGGCGACGCCACGGTCGTCCAAAAAGGCCGCCAGCGCGTCGGCGAGCCCGTCGATGCCCAGCGCCGGCTTCGGCCGTCCACTGCGTCCCGATCCCGGCAGGTCCGGGACGAGCGTGTGGAAGTCGGCGGCCAGTCGCTCGGCCGTGGGCAGCAGGTAACGACCGGAGAGTCCGAAACCAGACACGTGCACCATCGTCGATCGGTCGACCGCACCCGGACCCTCCCGAAAGAGGACGGGCATCCCGCCGACCTCGGTCCACCGCTCGACCAGGGTCGTGCTCAGCACCCCTGCATGATGCCAGTCCCGGGCCGGGTCCCTGAAATGCTCAGGGGTTACCACCTCAGTAGGCTGAACGACCAGGAGGTCAGCTTGATGAACGAGCCCGGGTCGACGATCCCACCGTTTCGTTACACCCCCGCGCTCGCGGGCCAGATCGAGGCCGCTTGGCAGGAGCGCTGGACCCGGGAGGAGACGTTCCACGCCGCCAACCCGGTCGGCGACCTGAGTCCGCCGGACGGTGTGCTTCCCGCCGACAAGACATTTCTGCTCGACATGTTCCCCTATCCCTCCGGCGCCGGCCTGCACGTCGGGCACCCGCTCGGTTACATCAGCACCGACTGCCTGGGTCGCTTCCTGCGGATGACCGGCCGCAACGTCTTGCACACGATCGGGTTCGATGCCTTCGGACTGCCGGCTGAGCAGTACGCCATCCGCACCGGGACCCACCCGGCGGTCACCACCGCGAGCAACATCGAGCGCTTCCGGGCGCAGCTGCGCCGGCTCGGACTCGGCCATGATCAACGTCGCAGCGTCTCCACCACCGAGCCCGGGTTCCTCCGCTGGACCCAGTGGATCTTCAGCCGGTTGTTCGAGTCCTGGTACGACGCCGAGCAGCAGCGGGCCAGGCCGATCGATGAGCTGGTGGCCGAGTTCGCCGCCGGCGACCGGTCGCTGGCCCACGATCGGACCTGGGACGATCTCGACCCGGTGGAACGCGCCGCCGTGCTCGACCAGTACCGCCTCGCGTACGTCGCCGACGGTCCGGTCAACTGGTGCCCCGGTCTGGGCACCGTGCTGTCCAACGAGGAGGTGACGCTGGAGGGCCGCAGCGTGATCGGCGACTTCCCGGTGTTCCGACGGAACCTCCGCCAGTGGATGCTGCGGATCACCGCGTACGCCGATCGTCTGGTCGACGATCTGGACCGGCTGGACTGGCCCAAGTCGATCAAGATCATGCAGCGCAACTGGATCGGCCGCTCGACCGGCGCCCGGGTCGGCTTCGACGTAGTCGACGTCGGCGACAGGATCGAGGTGTACACCACCCGCCCCGACACGCTGTTCGGTGCGACGTACGTGGTCCTGGCTCCGGAGCATCCGATGGTGGATTCCTTGGTGGCCGAGGTCTGGCCGGACCGGGTGAATCGTCGCTGGACCGGTGACGCGGCCACCCCGGCCGAGGCAGTTGCCGCGTACCGGGATGCAGCCGCCCGCAAGTCGGAGGTGGAACGGCAGGCGAACAAGGACAAGACCGGGGTCTTCCTGGGATCCTGGGCGATCAACCCGGCCACCGGTGCGCCCGTACCCATCTTCGTCGCCGACTACGTGCTGATGGGGTACGGCACTGGGGCGATCATGGCTGTGCCGGCACAGGACGCCCGAGATCTCGAGTTCGCCCACCGCTTCGAGCTGTCCGTGGTGCGGACCGTGACCGCACCAGACGATCATCCCGCGGACGAGGCCTGGACCGGCGACGGACTGGTGATCAACTCCGCCAACGCGGAGATCTCGCTGAACGGTCTCAGCACCGACGCGGCGAAGATCAAGATCACCGACTGGCTGGAGCGGAAGGGTCTCGGCTCGGCGGAGACGCAGTACAAGCTGCGCGACTGGCTGTTCTCCCGACAACGCTACTGGGGTGAGCCGTTCCCGATCGTCTGGGACACCGAGGGGGTCGCCCACAGCCTGCCTGACGATCTGCTGCCGCTCACCCTGCCGGAGATGGCTGACTTCTCCCCCGCCCGGCTGGATCCCGACGATGCGACGACCCTGCCGCAGCCACCGCTCAGCCGGGCCGCCGCCTGGGCGAGCCTCCGACTCGATCTCGGCGACGGTCCGCAGATCTACACCCGCGAGCTCAACGTGATGCCGCAATGGGCAGGCTCGTGCTGGTACGAGCTCCGCTATGTCGACCCGACCAACACCGAGAGCTTCTGTGATCCGGCCAACGAGGCCTACTGGCTGGGCAAGCAGCCCGGCCGCGCTGACGACCCCGGGGGCGTCGATCTCTACGTCGGCGGGGTGGAGCACGCGGTGCTGCATCTGCTGTATGCCAGGTTCTGGCACAAGGTGCTCTACGACCTGGGCTACGTCTCCAGTGAGGAACCGTTCCGCCGGCTCGTCAACCAGGGCTACATCCAGGCGTACGCGTACGTCGACGAGCGTGGCGTCTACGTGCCGGCGGAGGACGTCGTCGAGGACCCGCCCGGCACCTTCAGCTACCAGGACCGACCGGTACGGCGCGAGTACGGGAAGATGGGCAAGTCCCTCAACAACGTGGTCACCCCGGACGAGATGTGCGAGAGCTACGGCGCCGACGTCTTCCGGGTCTACGAGATGTCGATGGGTCCCCTGGAGGTCTCCCGTCCCTGGCAGACCCGCGACGTGGTCGGCGCCCAGCGGTTCCTGCAGCGCCTGTGGCGTTTGGTGATCGATGAGCAGACCGGTGCGACCGTGGTCACCGAAGACGCTCCTGACCCCGCGGTCGAGCAGTCGCTGCACCACACCATCGAGGCGGTGCGGCAGGACTACCAGCAGCTGAGCTACCACACGGCGATCGCGAAGCTGATCACCGTGACCAACCAGCTGGTCAAGTCCGGTGGTGCCGTCCCGCGCTCGGTGGTCGAGCCGCTGGTGCTGATGACCGCTCCCCTGGCCCCGCACATCTGCGAGGAGCTCTGGCAGCGCCTCGGCCACGCCACCTCGCTGGCTCATGGACCGTTCCCCGCCGCCGATCCGGCCAAGCTGTCGACCGAGGTGATCAGCTATCCGGTGCAGGTCCGGGGCAAGGTCCGGGTCAGGATCGAGGTGCCGGCTGACGCCGACCAGGCTGCGGTCGAGGCGGCGGCATTGGCCGACGACCGCATCGTCGCACTGCTGGCCGGGGCGAGCCCGCAGAAGGTGGTCGTCGTCCCCCGGCGGATGATCTCGATCGTGCTCTGAGAAAGGTCTGTGACCCATGTCGAGAACGTGCTGCCGACTCCGTCCCTGGGATGACCGCGGACCACAATGGGCCGCAGCACACGAAGGAGAACCGAGATGGCCAAGCACCTGCTGCTCAAGCACTACCGTCGCAACGCCGGCCCCGAGGATCTCGTCGGGATCCCGATGGACCAGTGGTCGCCGGCCGAGATCGACGCGCACATCACCTACATGAACGACTTCGCCGCCAGGCTCGAGGCGTCCGGTGAGTTCGTCGACGGTCAGGCGCTGTCACCCGAGGGGACGTTCGTCCGCTACGACGGGCCCGACCGGCCACCGGTCACCGATGGTCCGTTCGCCGAGACCAAGGACCTGATCGCCGGCTGGATGATCATCGACGTCGACTCGTACGAGCGGGCGATCGAGCTCGCCGGCGAGCTGTCGGCGGCCCCCGGCAAGAACGGGGAGCCGATCTACGAGTGGCTCGAGGTGCGGCCGTTCCTCACCGAGCCGCCCACGGTCACCGAGTGAGCGACCAGGCCGACGACGAGCTGCTGCGAGAGCTCACTCCCGCCGTCCTGGGTGTCCTCGTCCGTCGCGGAGCCGATTTCGCGACGGCCGAGGACGCCGTCCAGGAGGCATTGCTCACCGCCGTCCAGACCTGGCCGAAGGACCCGCCGCGGGATCCCAAGGGCTGGCTGATCACGGTGGCCTGGCGCAAGTTCCTCGATCTCGTCCGTTCCGACACCGCGCGGCGGGGCCGCGAGGAGCGGCTCTTCGCCGAGCCACCTACAGGGCCCACCGAAGCGGCCGACGACACCCTCGAGCTGTACCTGCGGTGCGCCCACCCGGCGCTGACGCCCGCATCCGCCGTCGCCTTGACCCTGCGGGCGGTCGGCGGTCTCACCACCCGCCAGATCGCGGCCGCCTACCTGGTGCCCGAGGCGACGATGGCGCAGCGGATCAGCCGCGCCAAGCGCACCGTGACCGACCTCCGCTTCGACCGGCCCGGTGACCTGAGTGCCGTTCTGACCACGCTGTACCTGGTGTTCAACGAGGGCTACTCCGGCGATGTCGACCTGGCCGCGGAGGCGATCAGGCTGACTCGGCAGCTCGCCGAAGCCAGCGACGAGCCGGAGATCGCCGGCCTGCTCGCCCTGATGCTGCTGCACCATGCCCGCCGCGAGGCCCGCACCACCAGCGACGGCCGACTGGTTCCGCTCGCCGAGCAGGATCGATCACGCTGGAACACCGAGATGATCTCCGAGGGCGTCGACCTGCTGCAGGAGGCCCTGACCCGCGATCGACTCGGTCCCTATCAGGCTCAGGCAGCGATCGCTGCCCTGCACGCAGATGCGCGCTCAGCCGAGGAGACCGACTGGGTGCAGATCGTCGAGTGGTACGACGAGCTGCTCCTCCTCACCGACTCACGCGTCGTACGCCTGAACCGTGCGGTCGCGGTCGGCGAGGCGGACGGCGCCCCCGCCGGTCTCGCGGCCTTGTCCGAGGTCGACCCGTCGACTCCCCGGCACACCGCCGTGGCTGCCTATCTGCACGAGAAGGGCGGCGATATCGGTACGGCAGCCCGGCTCTATGTCGAGGCGGCCCGGTCCGCGCAGAATGTCGCGGAGCGCGACCATCTCACCCGGCAGGCCGCACGAGTTCACCTTGCCCTCGGCGACCCTCGCTGACGCAACCGGGCCGGCGATCTACGCAGGCACAGTGATCGAGAGCGCCCTCGCCAGGTGCCGACGAACGGATTCTTCCAGCTGCTGCGGCCAGACCAGTCCACAGCGGGTGTGCAGATCGCGCGCCAG
>DASQLI010000016.1:0-16829 GCA_035630075.1 Microlunatus sp. | reverse complement strand
TGGGATGCGGGCGCTGGCCGCCGGTATCGCCACCACCGCCACCGAGCTCGACGTGTCGGTCGTCGTCCTCGGGGGCGGTGTGTCCAAGGCCGGCGCGGTGATCTTCGATCCGCTACGCCGGCACCTGCGGGACTTCGCCGTGCTGGACTACGTCAAAGACCTGGAGGTGCGGCCGGCCATCCTGGAGACGGCCGGGCTGCTCGGGGCGGCGGCCCTGGCCTTCAGCCAGGAGTAGCGCGGCCGACGACAAGGTCTGGCCAACCCTGGGCCAGCGTCTGGCCAAGGCCATCGGTGCACCCTGACAGCGAACCACCCATCGAGCCATCGGGTTCGCGACATCAAGGAGCATCATGACCAACGAGACTGTCGACACCGCTGACACTGTCGTCACCGCTCAGACCGTCGACACAGGGCTGGACGCCCTGCTCGGCCAGTTCGTCACCGACCTCGGCGCCACGGCAGCCGCCGGCAACATCGTGATCGGTGACCGCCTGGGCCTGTACCGCGCGCTCGCCGAAGCCGGTCCGTTCACCGCGGCCGAGCTCGCTGACTACACCGCCACCGCCGAACGGTACGTCCGGGAGTGGTTGCGGGGCCAAGCCGCTGGCGGCCTGGTGAGCTATCGGGCCGACACCGACCAGTTCTGGCTGACGCCCGCCCAGACTCTGGCGTTCGCCGACCCGCAGGGACTCGTCCTGCCCGGGGCGTTCCAGATGGCTGTCGGCTTCCTGCAGGATCTCGAGGCGATCACCGAGCGCTTCCGTACTGGCGAGGGCTTCGCCTGGGGAGCGCACAGCGACGACGTCGCCATCGGCTGCGAGCGGTTCTTCCGGCCCGGCTACGTCGCCAACCTGGTCAGCAGCTGGCTGCCTGCCGTCAACGGTCTGGTCGACCGGCTCGAGCAGGGCATCGCGGTCGCCGACGTCGGCTGCGGGCTCGGCTCGTCGACCCGGATCCTCGCCGAGACCTACCCGGCGTCGACCCTGACCGGGTTCGACAACGACCCGGTCTCCATCGAGCTGGCCGACAAGCTTGCCGCCGACGCCGGGCTCGGCGACCGCGTCGCCTTCGCGGTCGCCGCCGCAGCCGACTTCCCGGGTAGCGACCTCGGTCTGGTCACCACCTTCGACTGTCTGCACGACATGGGCGATCCGGTCGGCGCCGCCCGCCACATCCGCAGCACGCTCGGCTCCGACGGCGTGTGGCTGATCGTCGAGCCGTACGCGGGCGACACGGTGGTCGACAACCTGACGCCGGTGGGTCGGCTCTACTACTCCGCCTCGACGTTCCTCTGCGTACCCCATGCCCTCTCCGAGGGATCCTCGGACGCGCTCGGCAGCCAGGCCGGGCAACAGGTCATCGCCCGGGTGGTCGCGCAGGCCGGCTTCTCCCGCTTCCAGCGGGTCAGCGAGACACCGTTCAACATCGTCTACGAGGCCCGGCCGTGATCAACCGGCCGTGATCAACCGACCGTCCGCCAACGCCGCCGGCCGGGTGGAGACCGCCGCGATCTCTTCCCTGTCGTGACTGACCAGCACGATCGGGATCGGTTGCTCGGCCACGTCCGCGAAGGCGGCTAGCAGAAGTCGGGTACGGCTGGCGATCTCGACCGCCGACAGCGGCTCGTCCAGCAGCACGGCGGCTTCGGGCCCACCCAACCCGAACCCCACCAGGGCGCGCGCCATCGCCACCCGCTGCCGCTGACCGGCGGACAGCTCCGCCGGTCGGCTGTCGGCCAGGGCGGTCTCCAGCTCGAAGAGATCCATCATCATCGCCACGCGATGGGCCCCGATCCGTCGTCGGCGCTTGTCGCTCGGGAGACCGGTGGCGATGTTGGCCGCGACGTTGTGGTCGCGATCGAGCACCGCGTCCTGCTCCACCAGCATCAGGTTGCGCCTGTCCTTCTCGATCAGGACGTCCGCGTCGGTGAGGGTGACACCGCTGAGCCGTACGGATCCGGCATCAGGGTCCACCTGACCGGCGATCACCCGCAGCAGAGTCGTCTTACCCGAGCCGGACGGGCCGGAGATGCCGAGCACCTCGCCCGGCGACACAGTCAGGCTGATATCCGACAGAACCGTGCGACCGTCGTACGCCTTCACCACCCCCTGGACGTCGAGGGCTCCTCCCGCTCGTGGCAGCCGACGTCGGATCAGGAGACGCGCTCCGGCGCCTCCGACAGATCCTCGATCCGCACGAACACGTCCTCGCCACGCTCCCGCCGCTCGGGCCAGTCGTGCACCCAGATGATCACGAACGCAGCGAGCGAGGCGGCCAGTGCGATCACCGGACCGATGGTGAACAGCCAGACGCTGACGAACCCGACCGTGTCGATGACCAGCACCGCCAGCGCACCGGTGCGACCGAGCTTGCCGTGCCGCGCTCGCCAGCCGACGTACACCACCCAGGGCACCATGGCCAGCAGCAGGAAGATCCAGGAGAAGGTGGAGGCCAGTCCGGCCCCGTCGACGAGTCGGATCATGCCGGCCATGCTGACCAAGCCGGTCAGCGCGCCCAGAGCGGTCAGAAGGTTCTTGTCCATCGCCTGCTCCTCCTCCGCGGGCTCGGCCGCCGTCGGAATCGTGACCTCAACGTAGCCCAGAAAGGCAAGCAGACGACGGAGCACGGCCAAGTCGTCGTGGAATCCGTCCGGCGTGGTCAGTCCGGTCGCCCGGTCTTCGCCGACGCCATCAGCATCAGCCGGTGGTTGTGCAGAGTCTCCCGGAGCAGGTCCACGACGCCGTCGGCGATCGATCCACGGTACCCCCCATCAGTACACGTCGCGCACGTACCGCTTGTCCTTCTTCAGCTGGTTGACGTACTCGGTCGCGTCGTCGGCGCCGCGACCGCGCTGCTGCTCGACGATCAGCCGCAGCGCGGCGTCGACGTCCTTGGCCATCCGAGAGGCGTCGCCGCAGACGTAGAAGTGCGCCCCCTCCTCCAGCCAGGCGAACAGGTCCGCCGCGTGCTCCAGCATCCGGGTCTGGACGTACACCTTCTCCGCCTGGTCGCGGGAGAAGGCCAGGTCGAGACGATCCAGCACCCCACGTTCCCGGAGAGCCATGAGCTCGTCGGAGTAGATGAAGTCGCCTGCTCGATGCTGGTCCCCGAAGAACAGCCAGTTCGCCCCGCCGGCGCCCCGGGCGTCCCGTTCCTGCAGGAAAGCCCGGAACGGGGCGATGCCGGTGCCGGGGCCGACCATGATCATCGGCAGGTCGTCGTCGGCCGGCACCCGGAAGGCCGCGTTGGGCTGCAGGAAGATGCCCACCTCGCCCTCCGCCAGCCGGTCGGCCAGGTAGGTCGAGCAGACGCCGCCCCGGATCCGGTCGACGCCGTGGCGGACCGAGGCGACCGTCAGGTGGATCCGGTCCGGGCTGTGCAGCGGGCTGGACGAGATCGAGTACGCCCGAGGGGCCAGCGGACGGAACAGGCCCGCCACCTCCTCACCGGTCAAGGCGCAGGACGGGCTGGCCAGCAGCAGATCGAGGATGTCCTTGCCCCACAGCCAGCTGTCCAGGGTGTCGCGCTCGCCGCGGGCCAGCACGGCAGCCAGGTCGCCGGCGGGGTCACGCTCGGCGAGCGCGGAGAGCAGGTCCCGGGACGGTGTCCTGATCTCCCACGCGGTGCCGAGCAGACCGGCCAGCGTGCTGCCCCCGATCTCGGCATCGGGATCCAGACCGAGTCGGTCCAGCAGGGCGTCGACCAGCGCCGGGTCGTTGACCGGCATCACCCCGAGCGCATCCCCGGCGGCGTACGCGATGTCGCTGTCGCCGAGGTCGAACTCGTAGTGCCGGATCTCCTTCGCACTCGTCGGGCCGGACAGCACCCGGTTGACCACCAGCCGTGACGGGTACGGGTTCTTCCGGTTCCACTTCGGCCGGGTCGGTCGGGCGACCGGGGCGGAGGGCACCGGCAGCGGAACCGCACCGGGCAGTCCCGGCGCCTCAGCGGCCAGGTGCTGGACCACCGCCTCCAGCCACGCCGACGCCGGTTCCTCGAAGTCGACGTCGCAGTCGATCCGTGGAGTGATCCGCACCGCGCCGAGCTGCTCCAGCCGGGTGTCGATCAGCCGACCGGCGGCGCAGAATCCCTCGTACCCGCTGTCCCCCAGAGCCAGCACGGCGTAGCGCAGGTCCTCCAGCCGGGGTACGCCGTCGACGGCGAGCGCCTCCCAGAACAACTCGGCGTTGTCGGGCATCTCGCCCTCGCCGTAGGTGGACGTGACGACCAGCAGGTGCGACGTCGCCGGCAGCGCCTCCAGCGGCAGGTCGTCGAGGCTTCGGACGTTGGCCCCGAGACCCCGTTCCCGGACGGTGCCGGCCAACCGCTCGGCGAGGTCCTCGCTGTTCCCGGTCTGCGACCCGTACGCGATCTCGACCGTCAGGGTGGGTGTCCCGGCGCCGTCCTCGTCGCGGCGCCGGGCGGCGGCCATCCCGGCCAGGAACCCGCCCAGCCAGGCCCGCTGGTCGGCGGTGAACGGCGCTTCGGTGGGGATCGTGAGAACAGCCGACATCAGGCCACCCCCTCGGCCAGCGTGATCTGGGCCATCTTGGCCAGGTCGTCCAACGCGGCACCGACCAGCATCTCGTCGAACGCCGTGCGGTCGAGCAGGCCGGCGTTCTTCTGCTGCTGGTACAGGATCCAGCCGTACGTGCCGGGCGCGTCCATGCCACGGACGTTGCGCAGCTGGAGGGACTGCTGGTAGTCGGACAGCCGCTTCCGGGCGATCAGCGCCGCCAGCTCGGTGTCGTCGAACCGCTCCAGCCGCCCCCGCACATAGCGCTGCACCTTCTGCCGAACGAAGAAGTCCTCGGTGAGGATCAGCTTCCGCGCCGCCATCGTGATCCGGGGATCGGCCGGACCGGTCGCCACCGGCACCCGCTCCAGAGCGATCTCCTGGGCGATGGCCAGCACGGCGTACGAGGACAGCACGGCGAACGCGTCCACGTCGGCCGGTGCGCCGAACGCCGGGGTGCGACCCTGGGCGACGTCTCGCTCGTCGCGGTAGTCGAGCTTGAACTGCCGCAGCCGGTCGGCCGCCACCGCCACCGCGAGCTCGTCCAGCAGCTCCTTGCGGGACTTGGCGGCCAGGATCTGGCCATTGTCTTGGTACAGCAGCAGCGCGCTCGGGGTGCCGACCAGGATCTGGGTCCTGGTCGTCTCCCAGTCCGCCAGCAGCCGGGCGGCCAGCGGTGACCCGGTCGACCCCAGATGCCACTCCAGCATCAGGGCAACCGCCTCCTCGTGAAAGGCAGGCGCCCCCGCCCCCGCGTCGGACACCAGCGGCTGCACCACCAGCGAGTCGCTGGCCCGAACGACCAGCTCGCCGGTCGGGTCGTACTGGTAGACGAAGCCGCCGCTCATCCCGTTGCCGAGACCCTTGCCGTAGCCGCCGAGATTGAGCACCGCCCCGTTGGTCATGTACTCGCAGCAGAAGTCGCCGACGCCCTCCACCACTGCGGTGGCGCCGGAGTTGCGGACCGCGAACCGGTCGCCGGCCTCACCCTGGACGAAGGTCCGACCGCCGCTGGCGCCGAACAGCGCGAAGTTGCCGATCAGCACGTTGCCGCCGGGCACGTCCGCCCCACCCCCCGGCGTCCGCACCACGATCCGGCCACCGGCCTGGCTCTTGCCCACGCCGTCGTTGGCCGTTCCGGTGTGGATCAGCTCCAGGCCGTCGTTGCAGAAGGCCCCGTACGACTGGCCGGCGGTGCCGGTGCTGAGGACGCGCACCGATCCCTCAGCCAGGAAGCGGCGCCCCCGGTCGTCGGTCAGCACCGCCGGGGCCCGGTCGAGGTCGTCACAGGACGAGTGGTTGAGCAGCCGCTCGAGGTCGATCGACAGCTGCCCGCCGACGGACTTGTTCGCGTTGCGCAAGGCGATGCCGTCGACCGTCAGCGACTCGCGGCCGGCATCGAAGAGCTGGGCCTTCACCTGCTCCAGCAGAGCGTCGTCAACGGCGAAGTCCGCCTCCAGGTAGACCGGGTCGGTCACCGCCTTCTCCGGCACCACGGTCAGCATGGCGCGGACGTCGAGGTCGCCGACGCTGGCCGGGTGGTCCAGCAGCTGCAGCAGGTCGGTGCGGCCTCGGGCCTCGCGCAGCGACCTCAGGCCCAGCTTCGCCAGGATCTCCCGGACGTCGTGGGCGATGTTCAGCAGGTACTGGGCCAGCGCTCGCGGGTCACCGTCGAACACCTCCGGGTTGGTGGTGAGCCCGGCCGGGCACTTGATGTTGCAGTTCTTGGCCATCACGCACTTCAGCATCATCAAGGCGGTGGTCCCGAACTCGAAGCTGTCGCCGCCCAGCAGCGCGGAGACGACGACGTCGCTGCCGGTCTGGTGCGCACCGGAGCAGCGCAGCACCACCTTGTCGCGCAGCCCGTTCACCATCAGCGCCTGGTGGACTTCGGCGATACCGATCTCGGCCGAGCGTCCGGCGTACTTGAGACTGGTCACCGCGGCGGCGCCGGTACCGCCGGTGTTGCCGGCGACGTTGATCACGTCCGCGCCGGCCTTGGCCACCCCGACCGCGATGGTGCCGATGCCCTCGGACGAGACCAGCTTGACGATCACCCGGACGCGGGCGGCCTTGCAGTCGTGGATCAGCTGGGCGAGGTCCTCGATCGAGTACGTGTCGTGGTGCGGCGGCGGCGAGATCAGCTCGATGCCCGGCGTGCCGCCCCGAGCCGCGGCGATGTCGACGGTGACCTTCGGCGCCGGCAGCTGGCCGCCCTCACCGGGCTTGGCCCCCTGTCCGATCTTGATCTCCAGCTCCTCCAGCATCGGGTCGGCCAGGTAGCCGGCCCAGATGCCGAACCGGCCGGACGCGAACTGCTTGATCCGCGACCCCCGGATGGTGCCGGCTCGGGTGTGGTGCTCGCCACCCTCGCCGCAGTTGGACTTTCCCCCGACCATGTTGGTTCCGTGCGCGACCGCCTCGTGGGCGGTGGCCACCAGGGCACCGTGGCTCATCGCCCCCGACGCGAGGGCCGGGGTGATCTCGTGCGCCGGTTGCACCTCGCCCAGGCCGACGCTGGCCGGTGCGTGCTCCAGCAAGGATAAGAACGCGTACGCGGCGCCGCGGGCGCTGACCAGCACGCCGTCGGGACCGAGCTCGACGACGTCGATCTCCTCGCCGTAGTCGGTGGTCAGGTAGTCGGCCAGGCCGGCGTAGGCTGCCGGGTCGACGTGCGGGGCGTCGACCAGCCGCAGCCGGAAGCCGTCCCCGGCCTCAGCGATGTCGAGGCCGCGAACCCGGATGCTGGTGTTGCCGGTGATGGAGAACCGGCCCAGCTCACGGGCGAACTCCTCGGCCGTGGTGAGCATGGTGACGTCGGCCGGCAGCGCGAGCACGTCGCGCAGGGCCGATGGCCGTTTGGACCGCTCGGCCTGGGTGCTGGCCACGAAGTCGCGATAGCCCGGCGTGATGCCGAAGTCGTCGATCTGGTCGGCGGTCAGCGCGTCGAAGCCGGCGTGGCGGTAGGCCTCGTCGTCCAGCCCGAACGCGTCGTCGAGCTGGCCGAGGGTGAGCAGCCGCAGGTCCGGGGAGGCCGCGTCGGCACCGGTCTGCGCGGCCGCGCCCTCGGCGGCCTCGATCCCGAAGGCCAACGGTTCCTCGGTCATGTCGGTGAACCCCCGGACGGCGGCCAGGCCGTACGAGTGACCGGCGCCCTCGGAGCGCTCCTTGAACAGGCCGAGCAGCGGCACCTGCTTCTCGTCGGTCACCGCGCAGGCCCGACGGTGCCAGTCGGTGGAGGCTTGCGCGATCCGCTCGAAGCCGACCCCGCCGACCGGCGCCGCCATGTGCGGGAAGCACCGGGCGAGCACCGGGTCCCGGGTGTCGAGGTAGTTGGGCTCGAAGAACTCTCCACCGATGTAGCTCTCCACCGTGCACAGCCCGACCCGGCCCATGGTCTTGGCCAGCGACTTCAGCGCCGCCTTGCGGAACCGGTCGAACGCCCGGTCGGTGTCGGTCCGCTGCCCCGCCGGCGCGTCCGGACTCGGGTACTTCTCCTCGGCCCGTAGCCGGGCGGTGAGGCAGTAGACGGCGGAGGCGCCGAAGCCCAAAGCGCAGGCGATGTGGTGCGAGGACGGTAGCTGACCGCTCTCGGCGATCAGCGAGACTCGCAGGCGCAGGCCGGTCGCGATCAGCCGCTGGTTGACCGCGGAGAGGGCGAGCAGCAGCGGCAGTGGTGCGTACGAGGTGGAGATGGAGCGGTCGGTGAGCACCGCGATGCCGCCTTCTTCGCGGGCAAACGCCTCTATCTGGTCGCACACGTCGTCGACGGCAGCCAGCATCGACGCCGAGTTCGCGGCGGGATCGTCGGGCACCGGGTCGTACAGGCTCCGAAACCGCCGAAGCGGGGTGATCTGCTGCTCGCGCAGCTTGACCATCTCGAGGTGGTCGAGGATCGGCGAGTCCAGCACGATCTGGCGAGTCGGCGTACCGCGTCCGTCGGGCTTGGCCCCGAGCGCGACCCGCATGGTCATGCCGTCCGCCTCGCGGATCGAGTCCAGTGGCGGGTTGGTCACCTGCGCGAAGCGCTGGGAGAAGTACTTGGCCAGGCCGCCTTCTTGGTCCGACAGCGCGTTGATCGCGTTGCCGTAGCCCATCGCGGAGATCCGCTCCGAGCCGTCGGCGAGCATCGGGTCCATCATGAACCGGAAGCTCTCCTGGTTGTGCGAGTACGCCACGAACCGGCCGTGCAGGCTCAGGTCGCCGTCGTACCCCAGGGTGCTCGTGCCACGATCGATCGCCGGGGCGGGTAGGTCGTCGAGCCGGACCCGAGCCTCCTCGAGAAGTGCACCGTAGTCGTGTCGGCCGGCCAGCGCCTCCAGTGCCTGCCGGGTGCGGAAGGTCTGGCCGCTGCGGTGGTCGAGATAGAGCATGCCGCCCGCCTCGATCCGGCCGCGGTGCACGACGGTGTCGGACGGCAGCGGCACCTGTCCGGCCTCGGAGGCGACGATCAGGTACTCAGCGGTCTCGACCGTACGCAGCGGCCGCAGCCCCAGCCGGTCCAGCCGGGCGCCGATGATGTCGCCGTCGCTGAAGATGATCGCGGCCGGGCCGTCGTTCTTCTCCTCGTAGAGCGAGAAGTACTCGAGCATGTCGCGGACCGGCTGCGGGAACGACGGGTCGTTCTCCCAGGCCGGCGGCATCATCGACACGACGGCCTCGACGATGTCCAACCCGTCGTCGAAGACCCGGCTCTGCAGGGTCTGGTCGAGTCGGCTGCTGTCGGACTGACCGGGCGGGCGGACGATGCTGCGGGCCCTGGCCCGGGCCAGGGCGTCGTCGGACAGCCGGTTCTTGCGATCGGTGTTGAGCTCACCGTTGTGAGCCATCATCCGGAACGGCTGCGCCATGGTGGGGTGCGGCTCGGTGTTGGTGGAGAACCGGGTGTGGAAGTAGATGGTGCGGACCGAGTGGCGCGGGTCGACGAGGTCGGTGAAGTAGCGCACCACCTCGCCCGCGTTCAGTCGGTTCTTGAGCACCTGGGTGCGGGCGCTCAGCGACAGCGGGTAGAGGCCGGCGAGCTCCGGGCTGCCGTACGCCTGCTGCTCGATCTCCAGCAGGGCGGCGTTGGCGGCGCGGTCCACGTCGGCGCGAGACTGATCTCGGGCCGCGGCGAAGACCCACTGCACGATCGGGAGCTGGTAGCGGATCGCGGCAGGGCGGATCGCGCTGTTGTCCACCGGCACGTCGCGCTCGAGCAGGACCTCCAGTCCCTGGTTCTCGATCGCGGCGCGGACCAGGCGACGCGCCGCCGGGTCCTGGGCCGCGTCAGTGGGCATGAACAGGTTGGCGGCACCGAATCCTCCGACCGTCAGGTCGCGACCGGTGAGAGTGCTGAAGAACTCGACCGACAGGTCGAGGCTCACCCCGGCGCCGTCGCCCACGCCCTCCGACGACATGCCTCCGCGGTGCGGGATGGCGCACAGGGCCGTCTCACCGCGCACGATGACGTCGTGGGACTGCCGGCCGTCCTTGCGGGTGATGAAGCCCACGCCGCACGCGCTGGACTCGCGTGCTGGGTCGTACAAGCCAAACGGCTGAGGGAGGTCGTACCGGTCAGGAACGCCGAGACGGGAGTGGGACACGTGGCGGCTCCAGCGCAGGCCGGGCCTCCTGTACGGAGAGCCCGGGAGATGGAGGAAACGACGCCACGCTGCGACGCTCTTGGCAAGCAGGGCGTCGCCGGGTCGCGGCGGGCCGCCCTCGATCTCTTCGATGCCGTGGGCTCATGCTAAGTGCGCCCTGAATCCCACGGCTATCGCTGAGAGTGTGATCCTGCTGACCACGCCGCTCGACTGAGTCGGTACTGGCGAAACGTCACGTCGCCGTAACGCACGTCCCCGTCCGGCACGAACCCGAAGCGGGCGACCACTCGGTCGGGGTTGCGGCTGTAGGGCAGCGCGATCAGCACGTCGTCGAGATCGAGGTCGGTGAATCCCCGCCGAAGGGCCTCCCGCGCGATGATCTCGCCGTGCCCCCAGTACGCCGGTAGCAGCACGAGCCCGAAGTCGGCACCGTTCTCCTCGGCCTGGAAGCCGCCCCAGCCGGCGAACTCCCCGTCGACCGTGATCGCCCACGGTCCGTAGCCGTGCTCGGTCCACTGACCGTCCTTGGCCGCCACCCACTCGGCAGCCGACTCGGTCGTGAACTCCTGGCCGCGGGCCAGTGGCAGGTGCTTGTTCTTTCTCGGTTCGTTGAGCATGGCCAGGATCTGATCGGGATCGACGTCGGTGAGCCGGACGAACTCGATCCTGGGCATGGCCACGAAGGCATCGTAATAACGCGGGTCGTCGAGCGCGCTGGATCGATGGTTGGCAGGACAACCGGTGGCTGACCCCGCCATCAGCGCGATCACGCTGCTCGAGCTCGCTGTCGTCGTGCGGCTCACGGAGCGCCGAGATCCGGCAGCGGGTTCTCTGCTACGGGTGTGGCGGGACGACGTCGTGCGACCGATGTTCGTCGGTCGTACCCTTCCGGTGGACGAGCTCAGGCTGCGCTCGGCTTCCGATCCGCCGACGACGGTCATCCGTCTGCTGCCGCCGTGACGACTCGCACACACCGCTGAAGGGGGTTCTCTCAGGGCCTGGTTCGTGACGGTCTGGTTGCGCCAGTCTCGGTGAGGTTGCGTAGGTGACACCCAGTGGCTCGGGTCGATGAGGGTCGGGTACTGGCTGTGACCGTCTGACACGGAGGAGATTGAGCTGATCGTGGAGGAGATCGGCGCTGAGGTGTCGACGCTACGAGCGACCCGCTTCCAAACCCTGCGCCCTGACCCCAGCCCCCCAAGACGACCCGATCACGAACCGGGCAGACAAGGAACCTGATCATGGACTACACCCGTCTCGGCACCTCCGGGCTGAAGGTCAGCCGCATCGCGCTCGGCTGCATGAGCTTCGGCGAGCACCGCGGCTTCAGTGAGTGGTCGCTGACGGCGGAGGACGCGGGACCGTTCTTCGCCCAGGCCGTCGAGCTCGGCATCACCTTCTGGGACACCGCCAACGTCTACCAGCTCGGCAGCTCGGAGGAGATCGTCGGCAAGGCGATCAGCACCTACTCCCGGCGGGAAGACATCGTGCTGGCCACCAAGGTCCACTTCCCGATGCACGAGGGACCCGGCGGCTCCGGCCTGTCCCGGAAGGCGATCATGGAGCAGATCGACGCCTCCCTGACCCGGCTCGGCACCGACTACGTCGACCTTTACCAGATCCACCGCTTCGACCCGCACACCCCGGTCGAGGAGACGATGGAGGCCCTGCACGACGTCGTCAAGGCCGGCAAGGCACGCTACCTCGGCGCCTCGTCGATGTATGCGTGGCAGTTCGCGAAGATGCAACACGCCGCCGAGCAGCACGGCTGGACGAAGTTCGTCGCGATGCAGGACCTGTACAACCTGCTGCAGCGGGAGGAGGAGCGGGAGATGTTCGGCCTGCTCGCCGACCTGGGGGTCGGGTCGATCCCGTGGAGCCCGCTGGCCAAGGGCCGGCTGGCCCGCCCGTACGGGGAGCACACCACCACCCGCGGCGAGGTCGACCCGGTAGGGAAGCGGTTCTTCGGCGACGGGAACGAGCAGATCATCGGCGCCGTGCAGCAGATCGCCGAGACCCGCGGCATCCCGATGGCCCAGGTGGCGCTGGCCTGGGTGCTGAAGAACCCAGTGGTCACCGCCCCCATCGTGGGAGCCACCAAGCCCCACCACCTGTCCGACGCGGCCGCCGCGCTGGAGGTCGCGCTGACCGAGGACGAGATAGTGGCGCTCGAGGCGCCGTACGTGCCGCAGTCGCCGGCCGGATTCTAGGAGACCTGCCCATGCCGATCACCGACACTGCCCGCCGCAACCACGACCAGCTGTTCCCCGGCCACGTCTCCACATTGGCGGCCACCGACCCGGAGCTGGTGGAGTACTTCGACAACTTCGCCTTCGACGAGGTGCTGCAGCACGGAAGCCTGGACGTCCGCACCCGGCTGATCGTGCAGCTGGCCGCCCTGATCGCCGGGCAGGCGCGGCGCGAGTACCGGGTGATGGCCGGTGCCGCGTTGACGGTCGGGGTGACGCCGGTGCAGATCAAGGAGATCGTCTACCAGGCCGTCCCCTACGTGGGGATGGGCAAGGTCTTCGACTTCCTGCACGCCACCAACGAGGTCCTCACCGAACGCGGGATCGAGCTGCCGCTGCCCGGTCAGTCGACCACGACTCCGCAGGATCGGCTGGCCAAAGGCCGGCACGTGCAGGGCGAGGTCGTCGGCCACGACGCCGTCGACGCCATGTACGCGAACGCGCCGGCCGACCTGGCCCACATCCAGCGGTACCTGTCCGGCAACTGCTTCGGTGACCACCTGACGCGCACCGGCCTGGACTTGGCCACCCGGGAGCTGATCACCTTCTCCTTCCTGATCTCGATGGGCGGCTGCGACCCGCAGGTCAAGGGTCACGTGCGCGGGAACCTGAACGTCGGCAACGACCGGGCCCGGCTGATCGACGTCGTCACTCAGCTGCTCCCGTTCATCGGCTACCCCCGATCGCTGAACGCGATCAACGCCATCAACGAGATCAGCCCACCAGCAGCCACCGAAGCGGAGGAGTCGTCGTGAACCATCGGCCGAAGACTCCCAGCAGCCACGGTCCGGCCGAGCCCTTCACCGGCGACGTGTGGTTCGACGTGATCGTCGCCGGCGAGGCACCGTGAGAGGAAGATCAGCATGACCGACGTGATCGTCGTCGTCGGGGCCGGCTCCATCGGCCAGGCCATCGCCCGCCGGGTCAGCTCCGGCAAGCACGTCCTGCTCGCCGACCTGCGCCCCGACAACGCCGAGACGGCCGCCGCGGTCCTCCGCGACGCCGGCTTCGACGCCACCACTGCGACCGTGGATGTGTCCTCCCGCGAGTCCGTTCACGCCCTGGTCGAGACCGCCACCGGACTCGGTCAGGTGACCGGTCTCATCCACGCCGCCGGTGTCTCACCCAGCCAGGCTAGCCCGGAGACCATCCTCCTGATCGACCTGTACGGCACCGCCGTGATCCTCGAGGAGATCGGCGACGTCATCGCCGCCGGCGGCGCCGGCGTGGTCATCGCCTCCCAGTCCGGTCACCGGCTCGGCGCCCTGACCGCCGAGCAGGACCGTCTGCTGGCGCTCACGCCCAGCGAGGAACTCCTCGCCCTGCCCCTGCTGCAAGGGATCACCGACCCCCTGCACGCCTACCAGCTGTCCAAGCGCGGCAACTCCCTGCGGGTGATGGCCGAAGCCGTCCGCTGGGGACGACGACGAGCACGGGTCAACACGATCAGCCCCGGCATCGTCATCACCCCGTTGGCCCGCGACGAGCTCACCGGCCCGCGCGGGGCCGGCTACCGCCGCATGATCGAGCTCTGCCCGGTCGGCCGCGCCGCGACCCCGGATGAGGTGGGCAGCGTCGGCGCCCTGCTGATGGGTGCCGACGGGGCCTTCATCACCGGCAGCGACTTCCTGATGGACGGCGGTGTCACCGCCTCCTACCGCTTCGGCGACCTCGCGCCCGCTGCCGCAGACACCGCCCGGGCCACCACCGCTGCCAGCCACGACTGATCGACAGAAATTCGCATGGACTACGAAAGCTCGGCACCTGCTTGACTGTCTCTGAGTCGGGCTGGGCTGTTGGGTCGAGCGCTGATCAACGAGCGGCTCGCCCGACGGCCACGGCGTTCAGGGCTCGACGCACTGCCGGCGGTTCATCTTCGACTGGCAGGGTCGAGAGGTCGTGTGCCCCGTTGAGGTCGCCTGGCCCGTCGGCCGTCGTGGCGACGAACAGCGCAGGCCAGTCCTGCGGCGGGTTGCCGGTGGTTGCGAACAGCTCGAAGGTTCGGCCGACCGCTTCCTGGCAGAGCAGGCTGCGGATCAGGACGTCGGCCACCTGGGAACGGCTGACCGAGCCAGTGCCGGTGTCGCCTTGGGCCAGGATCAGCCGCTGGTCGGTGGGGCTGCCGGTGTCGAGCCAGCCGGGCCGGACGATCGTGTAAGGGCGCTCCGCTGGCCCGCACGAGTCGTTCGGAGCGGCGTTTCCAGCTCATCAGGTCGGCGTAGGGGCCGCTTGCGGTGGTCGTGATGTTGATGGTGGTCATCAGCGCGATCCGAGGCCGCCGGTCGCCGAGGGCACGCAGCACGTTGGCGACGCCGCCGTAGTCGACGCGCTCGTAGGCGCCCCGCCCGCCGGTGGCGCCGTGGGTGAAGATGACCGCATCGACCCCGTCGACGGCGTCGCCGAGGGTGGCGGCGTCGGTCAAGTCGCCCTCGACGACCACTGCGCCAGGGAGCAGGCGCCGGCCTCGGTTGGGGTCGCGGGCCAGCGCCCGGACCCGCAGGCCGTGCGCGAGGGCGGTGGCGACGACGACCCGGCCGGTCTGCCCGGTGGCCCCCACCACGAGCACGGTGAACACCGGCACGGTCATGCCGACGGCTTTGCTGCGGTGGCGTTCTCGGCGGCGCGCATGGCGGCGATGACACCGCCGTCGATGAGCAGGTCGGAGCCGGTGATGAAGGAGCCGTCGGGGCCGAGGAGGAGGGCGGCGGCGTCGGCGACGTCGGACGGGGTGCCCATCCGGCCGGCGGCGGAAGTGTCGATCATGTGCCGGTAGCCGGCGGCGTTGGGACCAGACATCTCGTCGCGGGCCAGCGGGGTGGCGATGATGCCGGGACTGATGCAGTTCACCCGGGCGCCTCGCTCCCCCCACGTGACCGCAGCAGCGCGCACCCGCAGGGCGTTGGCCCGCTTGGCCAGGGTGTAGGCCGCACCGGAGTTGCCGACCGTCTCGGGGGCCAGGCAGTCCAACCCGAGCAGATCGGCGGTCGGGGTGTAGGCCAGCGCCAGCTCGATCTCACGGGAGAAACCCGGACCCATGTGGCCGGCCATGCTGGCCACCACGATGCCCGAGCCGCCGGCGGCGATGACGCGGCCGAACTCCTCGAGGACGTAGGCGGTGCCGAGGAGGTCGACGTGCAGGACCCGCTCGGTGCTGGCTTGGACCGGTGAGACACCGGCGGCGTGGATGACGCGGGTGACCGGTCCGAGAGCGGCGGCAGCGTCGGCGAGGGCGGCCACCGAGGCGTGGTCGGCGACGTCGGCGGCTTGGGTGGTCACCTCGTAGCCTTCGCCGCGCAGCTGCTCGGCCACCGCTTCGAGGGCGGTCTCGTTGTAGTCGGCGAGCAGCAGGTGCCGGCCGATCGAGGCGCGGCGGCCGATCGCGACGCCGATGCTTCCGGTGCCGATGAGGACAGCGACTTCTGAGGGCATGGTTCGGTTCCTTCGGTGAGATTGATGCAGGTGGACGGTCCCGCGGCCGGAGCCGCGGTGGCGGGTGGTCAGTAGGTGGTGGCCCGGGAGTGGACGGGTTTCCAGGTGCCGTTTCGGCGGGCGTACCGGGTGACGGAGTTCAGCGGCCAGGTGTGGTGCGTACCGTAGATGGTGGCGGTGACCCGGGCGCGGGCGGTGAGGACGACGGTCTCGCCCTTGATCTCGACGATGGCTGACTCCTCCTCGACGGCGTCGTAGCTCATCCGGCCGGCGTCGATCTGGGCCAGCCACTCAGTCTTGGACTGCTGGTGGCCGCTGAGGTGGATGGCGGTGTAGCCGTCGTCCAGGAGCTGGTCGAGTAGGTCGGTGCGGTCCTCCACCATCCACCGGTTCTGGTTCCGGTAAACGGCGAGAACGGCGGCCGTCACGTCGTCGTTTCGGGTGCTGGGCAGTGGATCAGAAGTAGGTGGGCTGGCGTGGCGTGTAGGGCTGCTCAAGGGACGTCACCTCCTCCTCGGTCAGCTCCAGGTCCAGCGCGGCGACGGCGTCGCTGAGGTGGTGTTCGTTGGTGGCACCGACGATCGGGGCGCTGACCACCGGGTTGCGCAGCACCCAAGCCAGAGCGACCTGAGCCATCGACACCCCGTGGGACTCGGCGATCTGCTGGACGGCGTCGACAATGGCCTGATCGCTGGGCACGAACAGGGGCCGGCCGGCGAAGTCGACGTCGGTGCTGGTCTGGGACCGGGCGGTGCTCTGCTCGCCCCACGGGCGGGCGACCCGGCCGCCTGCCAACGGGGACCACGGGATGCTGCCGACACCGGAGTGAGCGAGGAGACCGAACATCTCCCGCTCCTCCTCCCGCTGCAGCAGGTTGTACTGGTCCTGCATGGAGACGAACCGTGTCCAGCCGTGCAGGTCGGCGGCATGCTGCATGGTCGCGAACTGCCACGCCCACATGCTCGAGGCGCCGAGATAGCGGACCTTGCCGGCCTTGACCACGTCGTGCAGCGCCTCCATCGTCTCCTCGACCGGGGTGTCGGGGTCGAA
>DASQLI010000015.1:0-5906 GCA_035630075.1 Microlunatus sp. | reverse complement strand
ACCCGGTCCGGCGCCACGTCCAGCACCAGGATCTTCTGCATCGGCGTGGTGCGCAGCCGGTAGGACCCGTGCGCCTCGGCGAGATCGGCCAGGTCGATCAGCTTCTGGCCACCCGTCCGCCCGGCGATGGGGGAGAGACCGACGAAGAAGTTGCCGTCCTTCTGCTCGTTGACGCCGACGTGGTCGCCGGGGCGCTCGGGTGTGGCCGGGGCCGGGCCGTCGACGAGCTTGCGCTTCAGGTACTCGTTCTCCAGCACGTCGCGGAACTTCTCCGGACCCCAGTCCGCGATCAGGAACTTGATCCGGGCACGGGTCCGCAGCCGGCGGTAGCCGTAGTCCCGGAAGACGCCGACGACGCCGGCCCACACCTCGGCAACCTCCTCGCTCGGGACCCAGCTGCCGAGGCGCTGGGCCAGCATCGGGTTGGTGGAGAGACCGCCACCCACCCACAGGTCGAAGCCGGGGCCGTACTCGGGGTGCTCGACGCCGACGAACGCGACGTCGTTGATCTCGGGCACCACGTCCTGCAACGGGTGACCGGTGATGGCGGTCTTGAACTTGCGCGGCAGGTTCGAGTACTGCGGATCACCGATGTAGCGGTCCACGATGTCGGCGATGGCCGACGTCGGGTCGATGATCTCGTCGGCGGCGATGCCGGCCACCGGCGAGCCGAGGATGACGCGCGGGCAGTCGCCGCAGGCCTCGGTGGTGGACAGCCCGACAGCCTCCAGCCGGCGCCAGATCTCGGGCACGTCCTCGACCCGGATCCAGTGCAGCTGGATGTTCTGCCGGTCGGTGATGTCGGCGGTGTCCCGGCCGAAGTCGACGCTGATCTGCCCGATCACGCGCAGCTGCTCGCTGGTCAGCGCGCCGCCGTCGATGCGGACCCGGAGCATGAAGTACTCGTCGTCCAGCTCGTGCGGCTCGAGGGTGGCGGTCTTTCCGCCGTCGATGCCGGGCTTGCGCTGGGTGTACAACCCGTACCAGCGGAAGCGCCCGCGCAGGTCTCCGGGATCGATGCTGGCGAAGCCGCCGTGGGCGTAGATGTTCTCGATCCGGGCCCGGACGTTGAGCGGGTTGTCGTCCTTCTTGGACTGCTCGTTGGGGTTCAGGGGCTCGCGGTAGCCCAGCGCCCACTGACCCTCACCCCGCGGCTTCCGCGCCCGGGGTGCAGGACGGGCCGGCCGGTCTCCGGACGCCGTACGGGGCGTGGTCGGACGGGTGGGGCGATCGGTGGGGGTCTGGGTCATCGGGGTCCTCGGTCGCGGGATGTGCCGCAGGGGGTAGCGGCACGATGTCGGTGGTCGATCAGCGCGAAGCCGGATGACACATCGACGACTGGGTCCGCCCGAGGTCGACGAAGCGACGCACAGTCAGCTCCGCCGCCCAGCCGCCGACGACCACCGCACCCACCAGGGCGCGGGAGAAGGGCAGGGGAGCGTGACGCATACCCCCACCCTTTGTCACCGAGACACCGATCGCAAGTTGAAATTCCAAATGGCGAGAAGCCTGTCCAAGATATGAGACAGCAGGCGGCTCTCAGGGTCAGGCGGCCGGATCCGAGCCGGTACGCGGCTGCTCGCGCGCTTCCGCCCGCGCCTCCACCGGGCTGTCGGCGTTCTCGTCGGCCAGCACCTCGGTGAGGCGGGGTGAGCTCGGCGGGACGCTGCTGTCGGCGTACTCGGTCTGGGTGTGGTCGATGCCGGACAGCTTCGGCCAGACGTAGTCGATGGCGGCGTTGAAGGCGGCACCGATGAGGACGGCCAGGGAGGTGACGAACAGCCAGATCAGGACGGCGATGGGGGCGGCCAGGGGCCCGTAGATGCTGGTCGACCCCGCCGAAGCGACCAGGATGACCCGGAGCAACCAGCTGCCGCCCAGCCAGATCAACAGGGTGAGAGCGGCGCCCGGGATCTCCGACATCCAGCGGGTCCGGACCGGGACGGAGAGGTGATAGAGCCCGGCCAGGAAGCAGGCAGTGCCGATCAGCACCACCGGCCAGTAGAGCAGGGCGATGGCGGAGAAGCGGTCCGGGAGCAAGGCGTCTACCAGCCCCGGCCCGGCCAGCACCAGTGGCAGCACGATGATGCCGACCACCATGAAGACCAGGTAGAGGGCGAAGGAGAGGGCCCTGGTCCGCAGCAGGCCGCGCTGCCCGCTGAGCCCGTACATGATCGTGATGGTGTCGACGAACACGTTGAGGGAGCGTGATCCCGACCACAGGGCGAGCAGGAAGCCGATCGAGATGACCTCGAACCGACCACCGGAGAGCACGTCGTCCAGCGTGGGTTCGATCACCGTGGCGACCGCATCGGGGGTGAGAGCCCGGCTGCTGAGGGCCAGGGCCTGCTCGCGGAAGTTGGTCAAGGTGGCCACGTCGTAGCGCTGCGCGACGAAGCCGACGGCGCCGACCAGACCGAAGATCAGCGGCGGCAGCGACAGGATCGCGAAGAAGGCCCCCTCCGCGGCCAGGCCGGTGACCCGGTAGCGGATGCAGATGCCGACCGTACGGCTGATCAGCTCCCAGATCTGGGACAGCGCCGAGCGCAGCGAGCTGGGCAGGGCCGCCCACAAGCGTGACACGACCCGCTTGACGTCTATCGGGCCGGCCACCCGCCCAGCGTAGGTGGACTGTGTCGCCAGACCTCCGCGACGAACCGAGCCCCGGCCGGTCTGTTCTGGACTGAACGGTCGGGCGGACATGCCGGCCGACCGGTCCGCGGACACGTCGGTGCCGGTCAGCACAGTGCCGTCAGTACGGTGCAGGGGTGGACTGGCTGACGGCGATCGCGCTGCCCGTGGGCGGCATCATCGGTGGCCTGGTGGGGGCCTGGTGGGCTCGGCGGGCGAGCAAGACCGCCGAGATCGGCAGCCTGTTGAACGCGCAGCTCGAGGCGCTCTACTCCGAGCACCCTCGGCAGCGGCAGGCGGCGCGCGACATCATCCGTGGGCTGATGACCAGCGGCAGCCTGAGCGCCGAGCAGCTGGAGGCGGCCAGTACGGCGCTGCGACACTGGGCGGCGGTGAACTGGGACGCACCGGGCGGGGCCGGGCGTACCCTGGAAGCATCGGAAGAGACGTCGCGGAAGGAGGGATCGGATGGCTGAGATCCTTGACAGCGGACACGTGGTCACCGATGAGGACGTGGACACCGCCCGCCTGATCATGGAGCTGGACCGGGCCCTGGGTCGACCGACGGACTCCCTGACCCGACAGGTGGCCGAGACCCCGGCTCATCAGGTGCACTCGGTGATGGGGTCGCTCCCGACTCCGGTCCCCGACCAGGCAGCCGGTGCCAACGGGCACCAGGTGCCCGGCGCCGACGACCTGGTGGCCACGCTGACGTCGGAGCAGAATGCAGCCGACCTGGCTCGCGAAGTCGGCGCCGAGCTCGATCTGGACCCGATGGAGCAGGCTCGGGTGCTGCCGCGGATCCAGGGTGTGATCCGGCGGAGGATGATCGAGTTGCTCGGGGAGACCCGTCCGGGCCACTGAGCAACTCAGCGCGGACCCGGTTGATCGCGCTGATCACCTGACGGGCCCGTGGGGAGGCGAAGCCGCCGTGGACGATCTCGTAGATCATCAGCCCGGTGTCGTCGGCCCGCTTCATCGTGTGGCCGGTCAGCTGACCGGTGGCGGCGAGCAGCTCCGCCATCCGCGGTGACGAGAAGGTGCGGACGAAAGCCAGCTGCCACCCCATCCGTGCCTCGGACGGGAACTCCTCCAGCATCAGGCGCTGGTAGAGGAGCTCCACTGACCGCTCGCGCGAGACCGGCGAGCGCGCCCGTCCGCCGGCGTCGGTCAGGGTGCACGGTCGTTCTCCCTCGGGAGGCTCGATCTCCGTGGAGAGTAGGTCAGCCCGTTCAGCGCCGTCCGTGCACCCGGTGGTGCCTCAGGTGAGCGGGTTCTCGGTGTTGTCGGGTTCCGGGGTCCACAAGGGCAGATCCACGGACAGGATCGTCGGGAAGTCCGAGTCCGGGCCGTGCGTCCAGGACAACCAGTCGTCGTTGTCGAGGAACAGCTTGCGCTTGGGGTCGTCGGCGAGGGCGATCGTGCCGTCCTTGCCGAACAGGACCGGGTTCCACCACCCGCCCGCACTGCGGTCGCCCCAGCTGGCGTAGTTGCGGCTGCCGAGGCCGAGGTAGCGGTCGCCGCCGCTGGTGTCCTTGCGCAGGTACAGCTTGTCGTCGTCGAAGTACCAGGTGACGCCGTGGGCCTCGGCCTCGTCCTTGACCACCCGGGGGCTGTTTCGCAGGCTGCTGAGCCAGCCGACGTCCTCCCCGGTGGCGAGGATGCTGCACATGGCGTGGCGGTAGTGATGGTCACCGGACAGGGCGATGAACGTCGTCCAGCCCCACCAGTCGCTGGTCCAGGTGAAGTCGCGGAGGTTGGTGACGTCCGTGCGACGGCAGAGCTTGCCGTCCTGCATCCGGAACAACGGCGAGAAGTTCTGCGCCTTGCTCGGGTCCTTGATGCCGTCGCGCACATCCAGCAGCCGGGCGAGGTCAGGGATGATCGCCAGGGCGCTGGTGCGGAGGTCGCCGGTCTCGAAGGCGACCCAGACGTCGTTGGCCGACGCCTGCACGGCCTTGGTCACCATCGCGGCGTTCGCGGCGCTGTCGCTGTCCAGCAGGCGCTTGTCCCCGTACGCCTTCCAGCGGTCGCCGTTGGTGTTCGTCACGTTCAGGCCCTCGAAGGAGTCCTCGTTGTGCATGTAGCGCGTGAGGTAGCTGCCGAGGCTGCCGCTGAAGCCCGGCAGCGGCGTGAGGACCAGGTCGTACAGCTCCTTGCGCGGCACCCGCAGGTGGCCGGCGGAGAACAGGTCGGTCATGAAGTGGTCGGCGAAAGCGTTCATCGCGTACGCCCGCTCCAGACCCACGACGTCCTTGGTCGTGCCCGCCTCCTTGGCCGCCGCCATGGCGACGGCGTGTCCGGCGGTGTAGGCCGTGATCGCGTAGTGGGTGAAGTGGTCGAAGTTCTCGGCGGCCAGGTTGAGGTAGCGACCGAACGGCAGCCACGAGTTCCCCGGTAGGCCGCCGCCGGTGATCTGGTTCCAGCGGGCGGAGAGCGTGTCGCCGAGCTTCTGGTAGGCCGAGGACGGCTCGAGCCCGGCCTTCTTCGCGGCAGCTACGGCGGCGATCTCCTCGTCCATCACCGCCAGGATGGAGACGGTCTCCTGGCCCGCCTCGACCAGGCTCTCCCAGGCAGCGACGAACGCTTCCTCGACGTCGTCGGACGTGCTGATCGGCTTCCCGACGACTCCGTAGAAGTCGCCACCGAGAGCGACGCACTGGCCGTACGTGAGAGGGGTCGACCCGCCCGTCCCCAGACGGACCTCGGTGGACGGTTTCACGCCCGGGGGGAAGGTGAGGTGGATCTGGTCGCCGATCCAGGCGTGCTCTGCGCTCTCCATGCTGGTCTCCTCGTACTGCCGTCGCCGGTTCCGCGCCTTTCGGCAGCGGCTCTGCGACCAGGCTGGCACCGGCATCGGAGCCCCGACAATGGACCTAGATCCCCATTCGTTCGGTAGCGGAAGGTTTCTGCGCCAACGCGCCTGATCATGGTCGCGCCTCGCCAAGACCGCGCCCACTCCGTCCCCTGCTCGGAGGACGACCATGTCCCCGCGGGGAGGGCAGATCAGAGACTGACCCGGCGTCGATCCGGCGGCAGAGTGGTGCCCCGGAGGCGTGGTGAGCCGTGTCGGTCGCGGCTAGCCCGGACTGCAACCCAGAACCAGAGAGTCGGGGGCTGGCCAGGGGGCGATACTGGTGGGCGATACTGGGTTCGAACCAGTGACCTCTTCCGTGTCAGGGAAGCGCGCTACCGCTGCGCCAATCGCCCGAGGTGGAGACGGGATTTGAACCCGTGTACACGGATTTGCAGTCCGTTGCCTCGCCTCTCGGCCA
>DASQLI010000014.1:0-2273 GCA_035630075.1 Microlunatus sp. | reverse complement strand
ACGTTGAACCGGCGCCGGATCTCCACGATGGTGCCGATCACCTCCGGACCGACGCCGTCCATCACGACGTCCGCGTGACCTTCCAGCAGGGACATGACGGCGGTGATCCGGTCGACGATCTCCCGCTGCGCGGGGGTCTGGACCAGGTCGACGATCGAGAGCTCACCGTCGCCGCGAGCCGCCTCGGAGATCCGTTTGACCGCCTCGCGCAGCATCGCGGCCAGCGCTGTGGCGTCGATGTCGGCGGTGGCGACGATCTCGCCGATCTGGGCGTTGAGATAGCCGCGCAGCCACGGTACGGCGGTGAACTGGACCCGGTGGGTCTCCTCGTGCAGGCAGACCCACAGCCGGAAGTCACGCGGGTCGAGGTCGAGCTCGCGTTCGACGGCGACGATGTTGGGGGCCACCAGCAGCAGCCGGCCGCCGGGCGCAAGCTCCTGGGCGGCTGAGGAGGCCTCGTCGGCCGGCTGCGCGCCGGGGTAGAAGGGGTCGAACTGACCGAGGACCTTCGGGGCCAGATAGCTGAGCAGCGCGCCGACCTCGACCCCGGTGATCCGGGCACCGATGCTGACCAGCGCCGGATTGGCGTTCTTGGCCCGGTCGGCCGTCTTCTCGCTCAGCGGCGCCAGGACCTGCCGGAAGCCATCGATGTTCGCCTCGATCCAGCGGGGCCGATCAACCACCAGAACCGGCGCGGTGCCACGGGCGGCGGTCAGGCCGGTGACGTGCTGGACGTACTCCTCGGCGCGGACCGCGCAGGCGCGCAGGTCGGCCACGGCCGCCGCGGCGCCCTCCCGGGAGATCTCGGGACCGGGCTTGACCAGTCTGCTGGCCGTGCTGAGCGCGACGGTCCAGTCGACCATGGAGGAGGTCATGGGTGGAGCCTCTCGGGAGTGAGGAGTGTTGCGTGCCGACGCGCGTTCTGTCGGTGGGCAACACGATCGAACGAGCGAGAATCCGCGGAGCCCATCACCTCGGAGCGCGGAGCGCGACCAATGGATCGTGGCATGCGTCCGACCTTATGCGCACGTTCCTGACCGTGGAGCATCTGCCCGCGGGATCGTATGTCAGCCCTGGCAGCCGCAGCCGGCCACGGCGGCCGTCACCCCGTCCAGCCAGTTCTTCGCCGCGAACTCCCCGGTTGCCCCGTTGGTGATGAACGCGAACACCACCAGGGTGCCGTCGGTCGTACGGACGAAGCCGGCCAGCGAGTAGACCTGCCGCAGCGTCCCGGTCTTGCCGCGTACCTTGCCGCGAGCGGCGACGGTATCGGCGGCATCGAACCGGTACTTGAGACTGCCCTCGACTCCCGCGACCGGCAGTCCAGTGATCAAGCCGCGCAGCTCGGGGTGCGACTGCTGGGAGGCAAGGCGGAGCAGCCGCGACAGGGTGTCGGCGCCGATCCGGTTGTCCCGGGACAGGCCGCTACCGTCGTGGACGACCGTGTCCTCGTGCCAGGCCTTCAGCTTGGTCAGCGTGATCTTCAGCTGCTTGCGCGCCTGGCTGATCGAGCCCGACCGGCCACCGGCGACGGCGACCTGGCGAAACAGCACCTCAGCAGCATCGTTGTCGCTGGCCATCAGCACCTGCTCGACGATGCGCTCCAACGGCATCGACTGCACCGAGGCGACGACCTGGTCACCCTTCTCAGCCGCGACTTCCGTCACTGCCGTGACCTTGATGCCGCGCTTCTTCAGGGCGGCGGCGAAGGTCTTGGCGGCCTGCCCCGATGGATCACTCGTCCGCGGTCCGGGCGAGGAGCCGGCGAGGCGACCCTCGTCCACCCACAGTGCCGAGGTCGGCGTGACCTGGTCGGCGTAGCCGGTCGGCCAGGTCGGGTTCCAGGCAGGACCGGTGAACAGGGTGGCGTCGTACCCGAGGGTGACCGACGTGGTCTTGGTCTTCTTCAGCGCGGCCGCGGTCTTCTTGGCCAGATCGGCGACGGAAGCCCGGGCCGGATAGGTCGAGGAGGTGGTCTTGCTGGCCAGGTAGGGGTCGCCGCCACCGACCAGGATGATCTGCTTCTTGCCCGACCTGACGACGGTCGTGCTGAATCGGTGCTCGGGGCCCAGCTCCGACAGCACCGCCGCCGAGCTGAGGATCTTGTTGACCGAGGCGGGGATCGCGGCGGCGCCGGCGCGATGGGCGAAGAGCGCCTTGCCGGTTCCGACATCGATCACCGAGCCGGAGTAGACGCCGCCGACTCCCGTACGGCTGACTGCCTTGATCCGGCCGGCGACGGTCGCCGAGTCCGGCTTGTCGCCCGGCTGGGC
>DASQLI010000013.1:0-3945 GCA_035630075.1 Microlunatus sp. | reverse complement strand
AGCGGCCGATCGCCAGGGCGAACTCGGCGATGCAGAACTCCGCGACCAGTGGAGCGCCTTCGCCAGCCAACGTGAGGCCGGTGTCTCCGCCAGGGGTGATCTAGGTGGCTGCCTCATCGATCGACTCTGGCGGGTGTTGTTCGGCCCAGGTGACCGCGGCGGTCATCAGCACGGAGTCCGCGTGCATCGCTGCGGCTCTGGCCTCGCGTGCCACCCGCAGCACATCAGCCGAGGAATCGAGGTCCTCGAGATCGATGCTGGGGGTTGCCGTCATGAGTGAATTCAAGCATCGAGCACCGACAGAAACTGGCCGGATTTCCCTGCTGCGGAAGGGAATTCTCGACTTCTTCACTCCGGGACTGCGCTCGCTCCTCAACCACGGGGGACACCTCGCTCCTCAACCACCGGGGAATGCGACCCCTCAGGCCTTCAGGTACTGCAGGACCGCCAGGACTCGGCGGTGGTCGTCGGGGGTGTCCAGGAGGCCCAGCTTGGTGAAGATGTTTCGCACGTGGCCTTCGATCGACTTGGTGGACAGGGAGATCTCCTGGGAGATCGCGAGGTTCGATCTGCCCTCGGCCATCAGGCCGAGCACCTCCTTCTCTCGCGCTGTCAGGTCGTCGATCGGGCTCTCCACTCGTGCGCGGCCAACGAGGCGTGCGACCACCTCGGGGTCGATCACCGAGCCGCCCGCACCGACGCGGCGTACGGCGTCGGTGAACTCCTGGACGTTGGCCACCCGGTCCTTGAGCAGGTAGCCCAGGCGCTGTGCGCCGGCCGAGACGAGCTCGACGGCGAACTCGGTCTCGACGTACTGCGAGAGGAGCAGCACGCCGACCTCCGGATGGCGCGCACGGATCTTGTGGGCTGCCTGCAACCCCTCGTCGGTGTACGACGGCGGCATCCGAATGTCGGTCACCACCACGTCCGGCGGATCGAAGCCGACGGCGGCGACCAGCTCGTCGGCATCACCGGCCTGGGCGGTGATGGTGAACCCGGACTCCTTGAGCACGCGCACCACGCCCTCGCGCAGCAGCACCGAGTCGTCGGCGACAGCCACCCGCATCGCCTTGACGGCGGTGGATCCGGAGAGCCGGCTGATCGGGTCGTCAACCGGATGCACCCGCACCACCGGCACTTCCTCGTGCATCCCCTTGAGCCGGGTCTCACCGCGAGACTGGTACTCGACCCCCTCCATCGGCCCCGCCAGATGGGTGGTGATGGTGCTCGCCAGGATCTCGCCCGGAGCAGCGAGGCTGCACAGCCGCGCGGCGAGGTTGAGCGCTCCACCGCGGTAGCCGCCCTCGACCGGGACCGCCTCGCCGACGTCGATCCCGATGCCGACCAGCAGCGGCATGTCGGCGTCGCGGACGGTCTCGGTGACGAACCGTTGCTGCAGGGCCACGGCCGCGTCGATCGCATCGCGGGCCGAGCCGAAGACCGAAAGTGCCTCGTCGCCGCGCAGCTCGAGCAACGTGCCGGACGCACCCTCCACCACCTCTCGGGTGATGGCGGCAAACCCCGCTGCCAGCCTCCCGGCGGCCTCGTCGCCGTAGGTCTGCGTGTAGGAGGTGTACCCGCGGACGTCGGCGATCATGAACGTCCGGATCGCACCACCGGTCATGACACGGGCTCCACGATCGCCTCGCGGACGGTCTGTTCCGGCACCACAGCAGCGGGGACCGGTACCCGGCAGCTGATCGTCGTACCGCGGCCCGGAGGGCTGTCGACGACGAAGGTTCCGTCGACGACCGCGACACGGTCGGCCAGGCCAAGGAGGCCGGAGCCCGACGACTGGTCCGCGCCGCCAACACCGTGGTCGATCACCTCGAGCTCCACCGAGTTGTTCTCGTCCGCCACCACGACGTACACCTCCGGAGCCTGGGAGTAGCGCGCCACGTTGGTGAGCGCCTCGGCCACGACGAAGTACAGCGTGCCCTCTACGCGCGGTGGGAGCCGCCGGTGCACCTGGTTGTCCAGGTGGACGGGCACCGGGCAACGCTCCGCGAGCGAGGTCAGCGCGGGGCCGAGCCCGCGGTCGGTCAGGATCGCCGGGTGAATGCCGCGGGCGAGCTCGCGGAGCTCAGCGATCGCCTGCTGCAGCTGCGTCGACGCCTCCGTCAACGCGGCCGAGAGTCGAGCCGGATCGTCGTACCCGGCAGCCATCCGAAGAAGCAACGCCACGGACACCAGGCTCTGCTGGGCTCCGTCGTGCAGGTTGCGCTCGAGGCGCCGGCGTTCGTCAGCCTGGGTGGTGACCAGCCGTTCGCGAGAGCTGCGCAGGTCGTCCACCAGCCGCACGTTTCGCAGCACCAGCCCCGCCTGGGAGGCGACGTAGCCCAACATCGCGTCCTCGACCGGGGTGACCGGCTCGGTGGGCGGCTTGGTCACCACGAGCAGGCCGAGCAGCTCCTCCCCGTGGCGCACGGGGACCACCCGGTCGGCGGACAACGCCGGCACTGCCTCGCCGGCCATCGGGACGCTCCGGACGGCGGTCTCGTCCCCCGGCTGCTCGGCGGGCCAGACCACGTCGCGCGCCATCTCCTGCCCGGTGCGCAGCCACACCTCCACTCGTGCGCCGCCGAGGCACTCCGAGACCGTCTGCGCCATCCGCGGGAGCAGCTCGGCCGTGGTGTACCGCCCGGCCATGCTGACGGAGAAGTCGGAGAGCACCTCGTACGGCGTGGCTCGCGACCCGTAGACCAGCCGGTTTGCGAACCGGTGCACGCGCTCCCGCACCGGCTGGAACAGCACCGCGACCAGGGCGGTCGCCAGCACCGACAGCCACACCGACGGCTGACGCTGTCCGATCGATGCACCGACGCCGACGACGATTCCGACGTACAGCGCCGTGACGAACACGCCGAGCGTTCCGATGACCAGCGCACGGCTGATGAGTACGTCGATGTCGTAGAGCTTGTGCCTCGTGACCGCGATCCCGATGGCGATGGGGATCAGTCCGAAGGCGGTGATCGACAACGTCTGGAAGAACACCTGCACCGCGTTGTCCGAGCCGTCGGGCGTGCGGAACAGGTTCGACAAGGACATGGTCATGGTCGTCGCGAAGAACACCGCCACGACAGCGCCCGCAGCCATCAGCCACTTCATCTGGAGGCGGGCCACGCCAGTTGCCCGGCGGTACCTCAGGACGGCGGACACGGCAGCCGCCAGCACACAGAGCGGTATGAGTGGCAGGACGATGTAGAACAGGACATCGAACAGCGGCTGGAGTGCCTCGACCCCGAGCGGGTTCTGCTCCACCGGGATCGCCACGTCATCGATGGGGCCTGGGTACAGCGTGATGGACGCGAATCCGCAGACACCGACCACGAGAGCGCCCCACGCCAGGATGCGCCAGCGCGGCGAGGGCAGGTGTCCGTCCGGGAAGAGCAGGATCAGGTAGACCCCCATCAACAGGATGGGCGGTAGCCACAGGCCGGAGTTCAGTGCGACGACAGCCTCGCCGCCCGGCAGCGAGCCGGGGTGCAGCTCGAGCGCCCACGCGGCGTACATGTCTCCCACGGAGGTCAGCGCCCAGCTGGCCCCGATGGCGACCAGCACCCAACCGATCCGGTTGCGCGGTTGGCTCTGGATGAGTAGCGCGCCCACGAGCGGGAACAGCGTGACCATCAGGCCGAAGCCCAGAGTGGCGAAGACGCCGTCGCCGCCCCAGTCGCTGCCGGATTCCGGGTTGGCAATGAGCAGGAGCGCACTTCCCCACCCCGCGGCCATGAACAGGATGAACAGGGCCCATGCCCAGATGCGTAGCGTGCGATCAGTGAGTCTCATGATGAGCTCCGTGGTGCAGCACCCGCTGCAGCGCGGGTCCTGACAGTTCGTCCTTGGCGATGAACCCGAGTGCACCTGACTGGTCCACCAGCTCGCCGTACTCCGATGCGTGCCTGCTCGACACGAGTACGACCTGGCAGTTCAGGCCGGCGTCGA
>DASQLI010000012.1:0-5427 GCA_035630075.1 Microlunatus sp. | reverse complement strand
CAGCACCAGACGCCCACCCGCGGCCATGATCCGGGCCACCGTGGCGTCGCAGTCGTCGGTGGCCAGATACACGTTCCACCAGTGCGCAGACTCATCGGCACCGGTTGGCGCCAGCGCTGCCACCGGTCTGTCCCGCAGGAGGCACATCGTGTAGTGGCCTGCGTCGGCACCGGCATCGACGAACTCCCAGTCGAACAGCGCACCGTAGAAGTCGCGCGCGATCGCGAGATCGGGGATGCCGAGGTCGATCCAGGTCGGAGTACCGAGCGGTTGCTTCTCTGTGACTTCACTCATGATCTGACCGTACGAGACATGGCTGACAGTCGACCGAGGTCGACGCACGATCGTCACGTGGCTCCCCGACAATGGAGCGGTGTCGACCGCTGACCCCGACCAGGACGAGCTGGAGCTGATCCGTCGCTCCGGCGTCGCCCTGCGCACCGGAAGCTGTGTCTGTCGGCGGGTCACGGCTCCTACCGGGTCGAGGCGGCGTGGCCCGGGTCGCCCACTCACTGAGGCTCAGGAGATCCTTTCCAGGACCACGCTCTCCCGTTTGGGCGCCGTGTCGGCGATCTCGTACGCTTCCGCCAACTCCTGCTTCGCCCGGTCGAACCGCTCCGGGGTGTCAGTGTGCAGGGTGAACAGCGGCTGACCAACGCGTACGGAGTCGCCCGGCTTGGCGTGCATCTCGACGCCGGCGCCGGCCTGCACCGGATCCTCCTTGCGGGCTCGGCCGGCCCCGAGGCGCCAGGCGGCCACGCCCACCGCCAGCGCGTCCAGCGAGGTGAGCACACCGTCGGCGTCGGCGGTGATCACCTCGGCGTGTGATGCGACCGGCAGGTCGGCATCCGGGTCACCATTCTGGGCCCGGATCATCGCTTTCCAGACGTCCATCGCCGATCCGTCGGCCAGCTTGTCGGCCGGGTCGACGTCGTCGCGACCCGCGGCCACGAGCATCTCCCGGGCCAGCACCAGCGTGAGCTCGACCACGTCGGACGGACCGCCGCCGGCCAGCACCTCCACCGACTCGCGGACCTCCAGCGCGTTCCCGGCGGTCAGCCCCAACGGGGTTGACATGTCGGTGAGCAGCGCGATGGTGGTGACGCTCGCATCCTTGCCGAGCCGGACCATGGTCTCGGCGAGCGCCCGGGCGTCGGCATGGGTCTTCATGAACGCGCCCGAGCCGACTTTGACGTCCAGGACCAGCGCGCCGGTGCCCTCGGCGATCTTCTTGCTCATGATCGACGAGGCGATCAGCGGGATGATCTCAACCGTGCCGGTGACGTCGCGGAGCGCGTACAGCTTCTTGTCCGCCGGGGCGAGACCCGACCCGGCCGCGCAGATGACCGCGCCGACCGACTCCAGCTGGGCGAGCATCTCCTCGTTGCTGAGGGCCGCCCGCCAGCCCGGGATGGACTCCAGCTTGTCGAGGGTGCCGCCGGTGTGGCCGAGCCCGCGCCCGGAGAGCTGGGGTACCGCCACCCCGCAGGCGGCGACCAGCGGAGCCAGCGGCAAGGTGATCTTGTCGCCGACACCGCCGGTGGAGTGCTTGTCGGCGGTCGGCCGGGACAGCCCGGAGAAGTCCAGCCGCTCACCGGAGGCGATCATCGCGTCGGTCCAGCGCTGCAGCTCGTCCGGCTCCAGCCCGACGAACGCGATCGCCATGGCCAGTGCGGACATCTGCTCGTCGGCGATGGCGCCGCGCGTGTAGGCGTCGATCACCCAGTCCACCTCGGGGTCGGCCAGCCGCTGACCCCGGCGTTTGGCGTTGATCAGGTCGACGACCTCGTACGGCTCGTACCTCTGCTCGGACTGGTCTGCTGAGGCCATGGGGCCGAGTATGCCGAACCCCCGCGACGCTCCCACTGCTGCCTCGGCGCTCCACATGCACTGGGAGCGGGGGAGCAGCAGGGGGAGCGTGAGCGCGGTCAAGGGGGTGGCCCAGATCAGGTCGGCGCCCGACAGGATGCCACTAGGCTGGCGGGATGCGCATCGCCCGTTTCTCCACCGGCGGCGATCCCGCCTTCGGGATCGTCGAGCTGGCGGCCGACGGCGGGAAGTATCCCGAAACCGTCTCCGCATTGACCGGTGACCCACTGTCGATGCCGGTGCAGCTGACCGGCGAGCGGCACGAGCTCGAGGCGATCCGGCTGCTGGCGCCGGTGATCCCGCGCAGCAAAGTGGTGGCGATCGCTCGCAACTACGCCGCCCACGCCGAGGAGCTGGGCAACGAGGTGCCCTCGACGCCGATGGTGTTCTTCAAGCCGAACACCTCCGTCATCGGACCGGAGGAGCCGATCATCTACCCCGAACCGGTGACCGAGCTGGCGTACGAGGGCGAGTTGGCCGTGGTGATCGGACGGATCTGCCGCGATGTGCCGGCGGAGCGGGTCCCGGACGTGATCTTCGGTTACACCGTGGCCAACGACGTCACCGGCCGCAACCTGCAGAAGTCCGACGGCCAGTGGTCGCGGGCCAAGGGCTACGACACGTTCTGCCCGCTCGGCCCGTGGATCACCACCCACCAGAGCATCGACGAGATGGGTGACGTGATGATCACCACCACGGTCGACGGCCAGCAACGCCAGCACGGTTCGACCTCGCTGATGATCCGCGACATCGTCGACCAGGTCGTTTTCATCAGCTCGTTCACCACCCTGCTGCCCGGCGACGTGATCCTGACCGGTACACCGGAGGGCGTGGGCGAGCTGCTGCCCGGTCACGAGGTCAGCGTCACCGTCGACGGCATCGGCACCTTGACCAACACCGTTGTCCGCAAGTGAGCAGCTATCCGCAAGTGAGTAGGCATCCGAAAGTGAGCACGTGACCACCACCGATCTCGATCCCCACGGTTCTGACCCGGTCCTCGGCGACCTAGCCCCCGAACAGGTTCGGGTCCGGTTCCCGCCGTCGCCGACCGGCAACCTGCACGTCGGCAACGTCCGCAGCGCGCTGTTCAACTGGGTGTTCGCCCGGCACTACGGCGGCACCTTCGTGCTGCGGATCGAGGACACTGACGCCGGTCGCAACCTGGCCGAGTCCTACCGAGGGTTGATGGACGCGCTCACCTGGCTCGGGCTGGACTGGGACGAGGGCCCGCAGGTCGGCGGTCCCTACGGACCGTACGTGCAGTCCGAGCGCGGTGAGATCTACACCGACGTCACCGCCAAGCTGCTGGAGTCTGGGCTGGCGTACCGCTGCTACTGCACCCGCGAGGAGCTCGAGGCGCGCGAGAAGGCGCGGCCCTCGGGGGCGCCGTCGGGGTACGACGGTCACTGCCGGGACCTGAGCGCCGAGGAGGTGGCGTCGTACGAGGGGCAGGGTCGCACCTTCGTCGTCCGGATGCGGGTTCCGGATGCGCCGATCGGGTTCGACGACCTGGTTCGTGGTGAGATCAGCTTCGAGGCCGTCAACGTGCCTGACTACGTGCTCGTCCGCGGCACCGGCGAACCGCTCTACACCCTGGTCAACCCGGTCGACGATGCGCTGATGGAGGTCACCCACGTTCTCCGTGGTGAGGACCTGCTGCCCTCGACGCCCCGGCAGATCGTGCTCTACCAGGCGCTGGCGAAGATCGGTATCGGCAGCGGACGGGTGCCGACCTTCGGTCACCTACCCACCGTCCTCGGTGACGGCAACCGGCGGTTGTCCAAGCGGGACAAGGGATCTGGCCTCGCCGAGTATCGCGAGAAGGGATATCTGCCGGAGGCGCTGCTGAACTACCTGGCCCTCCTCGGCTGGGCGATCGCCGATGATCGCGACGTCTTCACCATCGAGGAGATGGTGGGCGTGTTCGACATCTTGCGGGTCAACGCCAACCCGGCCAAGTTCGACGCCAAGAAGTGCGAGGCGATCAACGCCGCCCACATCCGGCGCTTGTCCACCGACCAGCTGGCGGAGCAGCTGGTGCCGTTCCTGGTCTCGGCCGGGCTGACGGCGCAGCCGCCGACGCCAGAGCAGTGGTCGCTGCTGATCGGGGCCACGCCACTGATCCAGGAGCGGATGACCACCTTGTCGGAGGGGGTCGAGCTGATTCGGTTCCTGTTCACTGGCGATGCCGAGCTGGTGATCGACGAGGCGGCTGCGCTGGCGCCGTCGGCGGCGCCGGTCCTGGACGCCGCGACGACCGCGTTGCGAGAGGTCGAGCCGTACGATCATGCCTCGATCGAGGCGGCGCTGCGGTCAGCGCTGATCGACGGTCTGGGGCTCAAGCCGAAGCTGGCCTTCGGCCCGGTACGGGTCGCGGTGACCGGCCGCAAGATCTCCCCGCCGCTGTTCGAGTCGCTGGAGCTGCTGGGTCGGGAGTCGGCCCTGGCCCGGGTCGACGCGGCCCGGGCGGGTCTGCCGCGGGACTGACGTGGCGAAGAAGACGAAGTCGGGTCGGTCCGGCAACCCATCCGCCGGGTCCCGTCCGGCACCGCCGCGCACACCCGGCCCGGCGCCGGCATCGGCTCGGCGGGCGGTGGCTCGAGACCCGCAGCTTCCGGAGGCGCTGCCACCGGACGGTGCCTGCTATCCCCAGATCCTGCGGGGAACAAGCTATCTGTGGTGGCGGTCGCTGCTCGGCGTGGTCTTCGGGCTGTCGCTGTACCTGCTGCTGACCTCTGTGGTCACGCAGGTCGTGCTCGGCATCTCCTGGGGAGTCGTCGGGGCTGGCGAGGCGTACGCCGACTGGGCCCGTCGAGCGCTGGCCTTCGAGGTCCCGGCCGGAATGATCGCGGCCAACCTCGGCATCGCGACGCTGGTCCCGATCTGCTGGGTGCTGATGGCGATCGTGCACCAGGTCCGGCCGCGGTGGCTGTCGTCGGTGCAGCCGAGACTGCGCTGGCGCTACCTGCTGATCAGCGCGGGGGTGGCGCTGGTGGTGCTGAACGGCGTGACGCTGATCCCGATGGCTCTGGCGTCGTCGCCGGTGACCGTGGCCGTCCAGCCGGGATTCTGGGCTTTCCTGGTGGTGCTCCTTCTCACCTCGCCGCTGCAGGCCGCCGCGGAGGAGTACTTCTTCCGCGGCTACCTGATGCAGGCGCTCGGCAGCCTGGTCGCGCACCCGGCATTCGGGGTGGTGGTCTCAGCGGTGCTGTTCGCCTTGATGCACGGCGTGCAGAACCCGGCGCTGTTCGTCAACCGGCTCGGGTTCGGATTGCTGGCCGGGATCCTGGTATGGCGGACCGGGGGGCTGGAGGCCGGCATCGGGGCGCACGTGATCAACAACATCTGCGCGTACGTGATCGCCGGCCTGACCAGCTCGATCGCGGCTGTGAGGGCGATCAGCTCGGTCAGCTGGACGGACTCGGTGATCCAGCTGGGGGGATTCGCGCTGTTCGCGGTCCTGGCGCTGTTGGTGGGGCGCAGTCTGAAGCTGCGGACTCGGGTGGATCTCTCGCTCGGTCGCTGAGCGCAGCCGGTTGATCGTCCGATGACTGTGGT
>DASQLI010000011.1:0-2847 GCA_035630075.1 Microlunatus sp. | reverse complement strand
ATGAAGCCGCGGACGGGTGACGGCCCGATGGAGGTCACCAAGGAGGGTCGGGGAATCGTCATGCGGGTCCCGCTCGAAGGGGGTGGCCGGCTGGTGGTCGAGCTCAACGCCGACGAGGCTGCCGAGCTCGCCGGGGCGCTGAAAGAGGTCGTCGGTTAGGCCCGAACACCAGGTACGCCGTGGACGGCTCCCCGCTGGCAAGCGGGGAGCCGTTGCGCTGTCCGGGTCGGGCAGACTACTGCGGTGCCCGTTCTCCATCCCAGCGTCGACAAGATCAACGCCCAGCTGGCCGCCGCCGGTCTGCCCGGTCGAGTCCGGATCCTCGCAGCTGCGGCGCCCACCGCGCAGGCGGCGGCCGACCAGATCGGCTGTCCGGTCGGGGCGATCGCGAACTCGCTGATCTTCAGCACCGGTCAGGGGGAGCCGCTGCTGGTGATGACCAGCGGCGGCCACCGCGTCGACACCGCGGCTCTGGGTGCGCGGATCGGCACCACGCTCCACCGGGCCAGCGCTGACTTCGTCCGGCAGCACACCTCGCAGCCGATCGGCGGAGTCGCGCCGATCGGCCATCCGCAGCCGCTCCGGACCATCGTCGACACGGATCTGGCCGGCTACGACGAGCTCTGGGCGGCCGGGGGGATCCCGCACGCTGTCTTCCCGCTCAGCTACGGCGACCTGGTCGCCCTCACGCACGGCGAGGAGCTTCCGGTCAGCGCAGGTGCCAGCCAGTCCTGAGCTGCTCCGGGTCGACCCATTCTCGACTTCGCGGGGGATGCAACACCCGCGCAGTTGTTCGGGAGGTCGGTTGGTTCGACTTCGCGGGAGATGCAATACCCGCGGAGTCGTGGGTCAGGCCAGCAGTGCGAGCACCTCGGCGTCGTCGAGCTGGGCGAAGTTCCGGTAGTGCTCACCGACCGCCCGGAAAGGGTCCGGTCGGCGGGGACAGATCACGTGGTCGGCCAGCCGCTCGAGCTCGTGACAGGCGCCGACGGCGCCCACCGGCGCGGCCGCCACGACGACGCGCGCACCCGCCCCGCGGACGGCAGTCACGGCTGCCCGCATGGTCGCGCCGGTGGCAAGACCGTCGTCGATGAGAACGACCATCCGGTCATCGACCGACGGGGTCGAGCCGAAGACGGCCACCCGCGCCCGCAGCGCCTCGGTCTCCGACGCCACCACTCGGGCCAGGGCACGGTCGGACAGTCCGAGCTGGTTGGCCCATCCGGTGTTCAGCACCTGCTCGACGCGATCTGAGATGGCGGCGATGGCCCCTACGGCCAGCTCGGGCTGCCCGGGCGCGCCGAGCTTGCGTACCACCAGCACTGAGGTCGGCACCCCCAGTGCCCGGGCGACGGGAACGGCGACCGGTACGCCACCGCGGGGAAGCGCCAGCACCATCGGCTGACCAAGATCACGATCATGGTCAACCGCGGCGGCGGCCAGGGCGGCGACCACCTCAGCGGCCAGCAGCTCACCGGCTGCGGTCCGGTCCGGGTACGGCCGACTCGCCATGATCAGCTGCTGATGATCATGTCCGGCTCCGATCAGCCGGCGTGCGAGCTGATCGCGGTCCGGTAGACATCGACGGTCTCGGCGGCGATCTTGGCCCAGGAGAACTCGTCGATACAGCGCTGCCGGCCGGCTTTGCCGAAGGCCACCGCACGATCCCGGTCGCGGGTCAGCTCGTTGATCTTGGCCGCAAGGCCCTGCTCGAACTCGGTGACCGCGGCGGGATCGTCGGCCTTGGAAGGGTCGTACGGCACGAGGTACCCCGTCTCGCCGTCCACCACCACCTCGGGGATGCCGCCGACCGCCGAGGCGACGACGGCGGTCTCGCAGGCCATCGCCTCCAAGTTGACGATGCCGAGCGGCTCGTACACCGACGGGCAGGCGAACACCGTGGCGTGGGAGAGGACCTGCCGGACCTGCGCCCGCGGAAGCATCTGCTCGATCCAGATGACGTTTCCCCGGCTGGTCTGCACGGAGGCGAACGCGTCGCCGATCTGCTGGGCGATCTCCGGCGTGTCGGGCGCTCCGGCCAGCAGCACCAGCTGGGTGTCCGGGTCCAGGTGCTCGGCAGCGCGCACCAGGTGGATCAGGCCCTTCTGCCGGGTGATCCGACCGACGAACACGACGGTCGGCTTGTCGAGGTCGATGCCCAGACCGGTCACCACGTCGGTCTCCGGGTCGGGCGCGAACTCGTCGGTGTCGATCCCGTTGCGGACCACGTGCACCTTGGTCGGATCCAGGTCGCGGTAGGAGTCCAACGTGTCGGTGCGCATCCCGGCACTCACCGCGATCACGGCGTCGGCCGCCTCGAACGCGGTGCGCTCGGACCAGGACGACAGCCGATAGCCACCGCCGAGCTGCTCGGCCTTCCACGGCCGGTGCGGCTCGAGCGAATGCGCAGTCACCACATGGGGGATGTCCTGGAGCATCGCGCCGAGCATCCCACCCAGGTTGGCGTACCAGGTGTGGGAGTGGATCAGGTCGACCTGCGGCACCGCGGCCGCCATCGCCAGGTCCGCCCCGAACACCCGCAGCGCGGCGTTCGCGTTCTCCGGGTACGTCTCGGCGTGCGCGGTCGCACCGTCTCGCGGCTCGCCCATGCACTGCACGTCGACATCGATCAGCTTGCGCAGCTGAGGCACGAGCTGGGCCACGTGGACGCCGGCGCCGCCGTAGATCGACGGCGGATACTCACGCGTGAACAACGAGATGCTGAGGCGGTCGCCAGTGGCTGGGCTCATGCTGGGCATCGTTGCACAGCCCGTACGAGACCGAACAGGCCCTTGTCGCTCGATGCGCCGACCCCCTAGGTTGGCTCGCGGGTCCGGTGCCGGGTCC
>DASQLI010000010.1:0-2698 GCA_035630075.1 Microlunatus sp. | reverse complement strand
AACCCGGTCGCGCCATTCTGACGCCCTGCATTGCTGCCAGGAGGTCTGCATGAAGCTCGTCGTTGCGATCATCAAGCCGTTCAAGGTCGAAGACGTCAAAGAGGCGTTGCGGGATGTCGGTGTTGCGGGGTTGACCGTCTCGGAAGCACGGGGTTTCGGACGGCAGCGCGGCCACACCGAGGTCTACCGGGGTGCGGAGTACGACATCGCCCTGGTGCCGAAGATCCGGATCGAGATCCTGGTCGACGACGCCGACGTCGAGGACGTCGCCGGCATCGTGGTGAAGTCGGCGCAGACGGGCCGCATCGGGGACGGCAAGGTATGGGTCTCACCCGTGGAAAGCGTGGTGCGGGTCCGTACCGGTGACCGGGACGAGGCGGCCATCTGACCGGCCGTTGAACGAGTCAGGCGTCTCGTAACACGCCTGAAACATTGCCTCCGGGTGCGTCACACGGCGGAAACGTGTGGCGCGCCCGGAGGTAACCTCGTCCAGCGATCGTGATCTGCCATGACCACTCTCACCTCGCACATCGGCCCGGTCAGCCAGCTCCTCCCGCACCATCTACCGGCCCAGGTGGTCGCCAAGATCGACACCGGCGACACCGCCTGGCTCCTCGCAGCCTCTGCCCTGGTGCTCCTGATGGCGCCGGGGCTTGCGCTGTTCTACGGCGGGATGGTGCGCTCCAAGAGCGTGCTGAACATGATGATGATGACCTTCGGCGCCCTTGCGGCGATCGTCATCATCTGGGTCCTCGTCGGCTACTCGATCGCCTTCGGCGACGACGTCGGTGGAGGACTCATCGGCGACCCGCTGCAGTACTTCGGGCTGCAGCCGCTGGTCGCCGAGAGTGCAGACAGCTGGCTGACCATCCCGATCATCCTGTTCGCGATGTTCCAGGGCCTCTTCTGCGTCATCACCGGAGCCCTGGTCTCCGGCGCCATCGCCGACCGGGCCAGGTTCGGCTCGTGGATCGTGTTCGTCTCTGTGTGGACCGTGCTGGTCTACGCGCCGATCGCGCACTGGGTCTTCGACTTCGATCGCGACGGTCACGCCGGGGGCTGGCTGGCCAACCGTGTCGGCACCATCGACTTCGCCGGCGGGATGGCCGTCGAGATCTGCTCCGGTGCATCTGCGCTGGCCCTCGCGATGGTCGTCGGCACGCGGGTCGGCTTCGGCAGGGACGCCATGCGGCCGCACAACCTGACCCTGGTGATGCTGGGTGCGGGGCTGCTCTGGTTCGGCTGGTACGGCTTCAACGCAGGTTCCGCCCTCGGGGCCAACCACGCGGCGGCGGTCGTTTTCGTGACCACCACCTGCGCCGCCGCTGCCGGCTCGGTCGGCTGGCTGCTGATGGAGCGCTTCCGCGACGGCCACGCCACCACCCTCGGGGCCGCATCCGGCATGGTCGCCGGCCTGGTCGCGATCACCCCGAGCGGCGGCTCGGTCACGCCGCTGGGCGCCCTGGCGATGGGGCTCTCCGCCGGTGTGATCTGTGGGCTGGCCGTCGGGCTGAAGTACCGCTGGCGGTACGACGACTCGTTGGACGTGGTCGGCGTACACCTCGTCGGTGGACTGGTCGGGACGATCGGCATCGGGCTGATCGCCTCGGCGAGTGCCCCGACCGGAGTGGACGGGTTGCTCTACGGCGGCGGGTTCGAGCAGCTCGGCAAGCAGCTCCTCGGCTCCGCCGTGGTGCTGGCGTACGCCTTCGTTGTCTCCGGTGCGATCGCCTGGCTGGTACACCGCACCATGGGTTTCCGGATCGACGAGGAGCACGAGGTCACCGGGATCGATCTGGTGATCCACGCGGAGACGGCGTACGACCTGCACTCGACCGCGGGATCCCGGAGCAGCGGTGGGCTGCAGGCACCCAAGGCCGCTGCTGGTCCGTTCGCCCAACAGGCACCACAGGACTGAGAGGCTGGAGACATGAAGATCGTCACTGCAGTGATCAAGCCGCACAAGTGGGAGGACGTCCGCGCCGCACTCGAAGGCGTGGGCATCACCGGCATGACCGTCAGTGAGGTCAGCGGGTACGGACGGCAGAAGGGCCACACCGAGGTCTACCGCGGTGCGGAGTACGACATCGCGCTGGTGCCCAAGGTCCGCCTCGAGATCGTGCTCGACGACGCCGACGTCGAGGGCGTCACCGAGGCGATCGTGGGTGCGGCTGCCACCGGTCGCATCGGCGACGGCAAGGTGTGGGTCTCCCCGATCGAGAGCGTCGTGCGGGTCCGCACCGGCGACCGCGACGAGTCCGCTGTCTGAGGATCCATGACCGCCGCCGAGCGCGCGGAGCGCACGCGTGCGGCCGACGGGCTGTGTGCTGATGCGTTCAAGGCTGCGGGCTGCCCCGAGACGGGCGTGGCCCTGGTGGCGGTGGGCGGCTACGGCCGCCAGGAGCTGGCGCCGTTCAGCGACCTCGACGTCGTGCTCGTGCACGACCACGAGATCGAGATGGGGGAGTGGGCGGGCCAGGTCTGGTACCCGCTCTGGGACTCCGGCGCGAACATCGACCACTCGGTGCGCAGCGTCCAGGAGGTGCTCGACCAGGCAGCCTCGGACCTCCGGGTGGCGACCGGGATGCTCGACGCCCGCCACCTGGCCGGTGACCCCAACCTGACCCTGCGGCTGCGCACCGCCGTGCTCAACCAGTGGCGTCGCGACGCCCGTACCCGGCTCGAGGAGCTGCGCGAG
>DASQLI010000009.1:0-2641 GCA_035630075.1 Microlunatus sp. | reverse complement strand
GGCCGCCTCGCGCCTGCCCTCTCGGTGCGCCTGGGTCTGCTGCTCACCACGGCCGGCCTGTCGGTCCTCGCGCTCGCGCCGTCGGTTCCGGTCCTGGTGCCCGGAATGGTCCTGGCCGGGTTCGGCGGGGCGATGATCTGGGTTCCGGCTCCCGGCATCGCCGGAGCTGCCGTCCGTATCGGCCGTCGCGGCCTGGCCATCGGGCTCACCGGTAGTGGGGTCGGGGTGGGAGTGATGGCGAGCAGCGGTCTGACCGCCCTCGTGCATGTCGTCGCCGGGCCCGGTTCCTGGCGCCCGGTGTGGGCGATCGAGGCGGTGCTGTCCGCTCTCGTGGCGCTAGCGGCGGCGGTGTGGCTGCGTCCGGAGGTCACTCCCGTCTCCGGTCCGGTCCGCATCTCGGCGCTGCGCGCGGTTCCTGGCTGGATCGGCTCCACGCTCTCCTACGGCGGCTACGGACTGGCGATCGCCATCTACATGACGTTCCTGGTCGCCGCGTACGAGGACGACGCCGGCTTCGGCACGGGCCACGCCTCGGGACTGTTCGCGCTGGTGGGGGTGTGCATCACGGCCGGCGGGGTGCTGCTCGGCCGCTGGTCGGACAGCGTGGGACGGCGTGCCGCCATGACGTGGGCCTATGTGGGCATGACGGCGGCGATCCTGCTCGTGCCGGTCGGGGCCGAGCCCTGGGCGGCGCTCTCCGCGATCGTGTTCGGCCTGGCGATGTCCGGAGCCCCGGCCGTGCTCGCGGCCCATCTCGCCGACACGCTCGACCCGCGCCGGTTCGCCGCGGCCTTCGGTGCGGTCACCCTGGTGTTCGGACTGGCGCAGTTGGTGGGTCCCCAGCTCGGCGGGTGGATCGCCGACCGGACGGGCGGCTTCTCGGTCGCGTTCCTCATCGCCGCCGGTGCTTCCGCCGGTGCCGCCATCGCGGCCGCGACACTGCCCGGACGCGGCGCGGCCGCCCGGGCCCGTGGAGCTTCGCCCGAGGTGCCCTGACAGGCATGGGGCGCTGACTTCGCCGGTCAGCGCGTAGAGCAGGGCGGATCTACGATCCGAGCGCGTCGCCAACGCGCGTGGCGACCGGCGTAGTCGCCACCAGGAGGAGTGCCGATGTCCGACCACAGCCACCTGATCGGCCTGCTCCTCGGCACGGAGGAGGACTGGCCCACGGCCTTCGAGGCCATGATCCGGAAGCTCGGCCCGGTGGTCGACGGGACGGGCACGCAGCACCACTACGACGTCGAGCGGGTCACCATCGAGCCGTTCGAGCTGTGCGCCCGGCCCCGCCACGACCTGGTGATCGACCGGCTCGCCTACTGGTACTACCACCCTCGGGAATGGCTGAAGAAGGTGGCGTTGATGGACGACGTCTACCTCCTCAACAGCCCGTTCACCTTCCAGAGCATGGAGAAGCACGCCGCCTACTGCGCCATGCTGCGACTGGGCCTGCACGTGCCCGAGACGGTCCTGATCCCGTACAAGAACCCGCCGGAGCACGCCCGGTACGCCTTCACCGCGGAGAAGTACAACCAGCCGTTCGACCTCGACGCCATCGCCGAGAGCATCGGCTACCCCTTGTTCATGAAGCCCTACGACGGCGGCGCGTGGGTGGGCGTGACCATGATCCGCGACTCCGCCGAGCTGCACCGGGCCTACGACGAGTCCGGGCAGCGGCTGATGCACCTGCAGAAGGCCGTCTCCGGGTTCGAGGTCTTCGCGCGGAGCCTGTCGATCGGCGCCGAGACGATGGTGATGAACTTCGACCCCGACCAGCCGATGCACGGCCGGTACTCGGTGTCGCACGACTTCCTGGACGCGGCCACCGGCGAGGAGACGGTGAGCATCGGGCGGATCGTCAACGCCTTCTTCCGCTGGGAGTTCAACTCCTGCGAGACCCTGATCCGCGACGGCGTCGTCTATCCGATCGATTACGCCAACGCCTGTCCCGACATCGCCCTGACCAGCCTCCACTACTACTTCCCCTGGGCGCTGAAGGCGCTCGTCAAGTGGTCGGTCTACTGCACCGCCACGGGACGTCGGCCGCGGTACGACCTGGACACCCGTCGCTACTTCGACATCGCCGACCGGACCGACCTGTCCTACGACGAGAAGCTGCGGGCCTATCGCGGCCTGGCCGACGAGTACTTCCAGGTGGAGGCCTACACCGACTTCTGTGCCAGCCGGCTGTCCCATCTCGACGAGGTCATGCTCGACTGGGTGCGCGGGCCCGACTTCGACCGCCTTCTCGTCGAGACGGTGCGGTCCACCTTCCCGGCGCACGAGCACGACCACTTCATCGCGCACTACCGGGGCTTGATGCAGATGTGGATGCGCGACGAGGAGAACCGCCTGAGCCGGGTGTAGCTACGAGCAGCCGGCGGCCGACAGAGAGCGCTGAGGACCCACAATCCACTCGGGGATGGGGCCTCGGCGCGCTCTATTCGCTAGCGCTCTAATCGACCGGCCAGTCGGCGACCGGCTCGTTGGCGTGCATCAGCTCGCTGTAGCGGCGCAGCATCTCCCGCAGCGCGTCGCGCCGGTCCAGCGGCTGCCGCTTCTCGTCGATCCGGTGCACCATCTCCGCCTGCCACTCCGCGCCGTTCCGGTAGGCGGTGCAGCGGCGCTCGATGGCACCCAGCAG
>DASQLI010000008.1:0-9291 GCA_035630075.1 Microlunatus sp. | reverse complement strand
CCGTACGCCGCGATCGCGCCCTCGTCGACCAACGTGTCCAAGGCGTCGTACACCTGATCGCTGGACAGCACCGTGGACGGCGGGCAGTGCAGCTGGACGAGGTCGAGTCGGTCGACGCCGAGGTTGCGGCGGGACCGATCGGTCCAGGCACGGAAGTTGTCGAGGGTGTAGCTCTCTGGGACCTGGTCGACCCGGCGACCCATCTTGGTGGCCACGGTGACGCCACTGTCAGGATGCTGGGACAGGAATCGGCCGATCAGCTGCTCGCTGCGGCCGTCCCCGTACACGTCGGCGGTGTCGAAGAAGGTCACTCCGGACTCCGCCGCTGCAGTCAGTACGCCGAGCGCGTCGGATTCCGAGACCGAGCCCCAGTCGGCGCCGAGCTGCCAGGTGCCGAGTCCGATCACGGACACGGGACGTTCGGTACGGCCGAGAACGCGTTGCTCCATCCGGTCAGCCTAGGGACGTGACGGAAACGGGTCTGACCTGGGTGCGACACGCCGGTCGACACGCCGCAACGGAGCCACGAGGTGCGCATCTCCGTCAACAGGAGCCGGGCCGGCGCTCGCTGGACGCACGAGACGGCCGGCCCCTAGGGGGTCGGCCGTCTCGACAGGGCGGTGCACTGCAGACTCAGGCCTGCGCCGTCACCGCCAGGGCGACGTGCGCGGTCACCGCGTCGTGGAGCTTCACGCCCACGGTGTGGTTGCCGACGGTCTTGATCGGCTTCGCGATCTCGATCGACCGCTTGTCCACCGACGGACCGCCGGACTTCTTGATCGCCGAGGCGACGTCAGCCGGGGTCACCGCGCCGAACAGCTTGCCGCTCTCGCCGGCCCGGACGTCGAGCTGGATGGTCAGACCCTCGAGCTGAGCGCGGACCTCCTGCGCGTGGTCGGTGTTCCGGATCTCGCGGGCATCGCGGCTCCGCTTGATCCCCTCGATCTGCTTCTCGCCACCCTTGGTCCAGCGGATGGCGAAGCCACGCGGCACGAGGTAGTTGCGGCCGTAGCCGTCCTTGACCTCGACGATGTCACCGGCCAGGCCCAGGTTGTCCACCGGGGCCGTCAGAATGAGCTTCATGTCTCGTTCCTCCTGGCTCAGCGAGCCGTCGAGGCGTACGGCAGCAGCGCAACCTCGCGGGCGTTCTTGATGGCGATGGCGACCCGGCGCTGCTCCTGGACGGAGAGTCCGGTCACCCGGCGAGCGCGGATCTTGCCGCGCTCGGAGATGAACTTCCGCAGCGTCGCGGTGTCCTTGTAGTCGATGTGCTGGCCCGCGCGGAGCGGGTTGGCCTTCTTCTTCACCTTGCGAGGTGCAGGAGGGTTGGTGGCCATTGTGGTGCTCTCCTTTCGAAAGCCCGGCTTCTCAGGCCGGAATGTGCCTGTGGTTGTGAGTGGGAACGAGCGCCTGGTCCGGACCGCGGCTGCGGATCAGAACGGAGGCTCGTCGCTGGGCGGGGCTCCCCACGGATCGCCGCCGCCCTGGGTGCCCTGGGCCGGGGTGCTGCTCTGACCGCCCTGGCCGCCGCCAGAACCGCCGCCGGTGGCCCAGGGATCGTTGCCGAAGCCGCCCTGACGGCCGCCGCCCTGACCGCCGGAGCCGCCCTGGTTGCCGCCGCCGGAGTAGCCACCGCCACCACCGGCGTTGCCGCCGCTGTAGCCGCCACCACCACTGCCACCTCCACCGGAGGTGCGGGTGACCTTGGCCGTGGCGTACTTCAGCGCCGGGCCGATCTCGTCCACGTCGACCTCGAAGACGGTGCGACGCTCACCCTCGCGGGTCTCGTAGCTGCGTGACTTCAGCCGGCCTTGCACGATGACCCGCATGCCCTTCTGCAGCGACTCGGCCACGTTCTCCGCAGCCTGCCGCCAGACGGCGCAACTGAGGAACATCGCGTCGCCGTCACGCCACTCGCCGGTCTGCCGGTCGAAGGTGCGCGGGGTCGAGGCCACGGTGAAGTTGGCCACCGGGGCCCCGGACGGGGTGAAGCGAAGCTCCGGGTCGGCGGTCAGGTTGCCGACCAGGGTGATGACGGTTTCGCCAGCCATGTGTGTCTCCGTTGAGGACGATCAGTTGATGGTGACTGCCACGGTGTCAGTGGGCACTGACAGTCGGTTGCCAGGACAGTCGGGGCTCTAGCGGGTATCGGGCCGGATGACCTTGGTCCGCATGATCGACTCGTTGATCCGGAACTGGCGGTCCAGCTCCTTCACGTCATCGGGCTGGGCAGTCAGGTTGATGACCGCGTAGATGCCCTCGGACTTCTTCTGGATCTCGTACGCCAGCCGGCGACGGCCCCAGACGTCCAAGTTCTCCACGGTGCCGCCACCCTTGGTGATGACGGTCAGGTACTGCTCGAGCGTCGGTTGGACCGAGCGCTCCTCGGTGTCGGGGTCGAAGATGACCATGACCTCGTACGGGCGCATGCGCGAACTCCTCCTCCTCTGGTCTCAGCGGCCATGGGACGTCCCCATGGCAGGAGGGCGATGCCTTGGCGCCCGACCTCGGATGGCCGCGCGCCAACGGAGAAGGTTACCTGTTGGCCGCGCACCCCGCCAAACCAAACCCGCTGACGCTCCCTTTCGCGCCCTGACGCTCCCCTTGCAGAGGGAGCGTCAGGGCGCGAAGGGGAGCGTCAGCGGGGGTAGGGGTCGAGCAGCTACTCGTAGACGAACAGGGACTCGCCGGGAAAGAGCCAGGACAGCCCGTCGCGGAGCCGGTCGCGCCAGGACTCCCAGCTGTGCCCGTCCCGCGACTCGACGTAGTTGACCGTCATGCCGGTCTCGGTGAACACCGGGACCATGGACCGGTTGAACACGATCAGCGGCTCGTAGACCCCACAGGACTGGAACAACCGGTCGGTCACCCGAATCGGCTTGACCCGATACCGGTTCATGAACCTGACGACCGGCTCGAAGGCCGGGTCCTCGCCCCGCAGTGCGCCGATGTCGGTGAACACGAATGAGCCGGACTGCAGCAGCAGCGACCCGTACGTCTGCGGATAGCGGACCGCCGTGGACAGCGACGCGATCGCCCCGAAGCTCGACCCCATCAGCGCCCGCCCGGTCGGGTGCGCGATCAGCGGGAACTGCTCCTCCAGCTGGCCGACGAGCTCCTTGGTGATCCAGCGGGCGTGCGGTCCGGAGTTGGGATACTCCTTCAACCGATCGCCGGGGTACGTGAACGCCACCACCACCTCGGCCATGTCGAGCCGGTGGATGAGGTTGTCCAGCACGATCTTCATCGACGCGTACTCGAGGAAGTCACCACCGTCGTGCACGACGAGCAACGGGTACCGGGTCGTCGTCCGGAACCGAGCCGGCAGATACAGGGAGACCCGGTTGTCGCGCCGCTGAGCCTGGCTCCTGATCATCAGCTCGACCAGCTCGCCCGGCCGGGACTCCGGGTCGTACACCGCCCAGTCGGGCACCTGGTAACCCAGCCCGTAGCAGACCGAGGAGTCCCCGACCGGGCTGCGGGCGATCCGCGGGTTGAGCGGGTCGTTGAAGCGCTCCCAGTGATCACCTTGCCGCTTCTCGATCTGGTACTCCACCCGCGAGTCGCGGGGGATCTCCACCACCACGTAGAAGAAGTCGGTGCCTTCGATCCGGCGCATCGGCAGCGGATCGGCGATCCCCACCACCCGGTGCCGGACGAACACCTCGTCGGCGTGCTGCTGCCAAGCCACGAACGTGGTCGACGTTCCTTCCACCACAGGGAACTCGTGTCGCTCGACGAACCGCTCCAGGGTCTGGTGATCAAGGTTCCTCGACTCCCGGAGCCGATTGATCGCCAGCTTGCGACTGCGGGCCATCAGCGAACCGTCCGGCCACAGCTGCTCGGGGCCTGGATCGTGATCATCACACCGTCCTCGCCGTGACGGCCTCGGCATCGGCCGGGCGCCGGGCCGGCTGTCCACGATCATCCACCGGTACGCCGGCCCGTTCCTCGATCACGTGTCCCTCGGTCCGCGACCAGACCGCACCGTCCCTGGTGATCCACCGAGCGCCGACCGGTGGTGGCCAGCCGTCAGTCAGATCCACCCGGACGCCGTCGTCGAACAGCAGGCAGGTCCAGCCCTTGAACCGGCGGGCCAGCAGGGCCAGCTGGTACGGGTCGTGCATCGGCAGTCGGTGCCGTGGGTGCGGGAACGGCAGCACCGCCGAGTAGGCCCCGAGACCGGCGGCCCACACCTCCGGCAACCGTCGCCCCGCCGGCCGGTGGGCGCCGAACAGCACCACCCGGTCCGAAAGCGCCATGGCTCCCGCCGACCAGGTGATCACCGGCGGTTTGATCATGGCCGCCAGGCCGAAGACGTGCAGCAGGTGGACGAGCACGCCCACGTGCCCGCCGGTGATCACCATCCCGGAGCTCTCGGCGACGATCTCGGCGACCTGGCGCCGGTGCTCAGCGACGTTCGGTCGCTCGCCGATCATCGTCGTGCGGTAGAACTGCTGCCGAGATGCCGCCACCTCGTCGAGGTGCCACGCATCCAGGGCGCGTAGCGCTCGGATCCCGTCGGCCACGGCAGCAGCCCTGACGGCCGGCATCTTGTCCCGGCGGTTCACCTCGTCCAAGGCCGCGATCGCGTGGAACAGCCGCACGGCGTAGACCGCCTGCTGCTCCTCCAGGTCGTCTTGGAGCTTGCGCTCCGCGGCGGCGTACTCGGAGTCGGTGGTGATCAGCTCCGACCACCGCTGATAGAGCCGGAGGTTGACCATCCGGCCGCCGAGCACGTCGCCCAGCTCGCCGTCAGCCGCCTCCCGTTCCCGCCAGCCGGCGTTGATCGTGGCCACCGATCCGGTGGGGATGAGCTCGGCGACCGCGGCCCGGGCGGCCGACGTACGTCGCTGCGGACCGAGCAGCGTGATCTTCACCAGCGCTTCCGCACGGTGATCAGCCGGCGTGCACGGTGATGGTGGAGCCCACGTCGTCGAGCATCCCCCGCAGCACGTCGTAGTCGGGATGCTTCATCCGCACGTACGCGTTCGCCATGTACCCGGCCGCCACCGGCTGCGTCGGGGTGCCGGCACCGGGCAGGTGCGCGTCGATCACCCACTCCCCGTGCTGGGACTGCATCTCCTCGACACCGGAGTAGCCCTGGATGTGGCCGTCCGCGGTGGGCCGCAGAGCGACCATGCCGGCGGCGAACTGCCGGCTCAGGGGTGCGTGCACGTCGCCGTGCGCCACCGCCCGAGCCCACTCGGTGAAGATGTCGACGTCGTTGCCGGCCGCGTACAGATCCCAGGCACCCACGCCGGCGGGACGACAGCCCACCTCGGAGAAGCGCAGCCCGCGCGGTCCGTAGAACCACTCCATGTGGGTGGCCGACGTGCCGATCCCGAGCACCTCGTTGACCCGGTGGCCCATCTCCTTGAGCTCGCCGTAGGTCTCGGCGTGGTCGACTCGGTTGGTGGAGACGAACTGCGGCGAGATCCACCGGGTCCGCATCGCCTCCAGCACGTTCGGGTAGTAGTGGCAGACGAAGTCGTACGCCGCCCCACCGTTGATCGACAAGGTGTCGTAGAAGCCTTCGTGGCCCTCGACGAACTCCTCGATCGCCACCGACGTCGCTCCTTCGGCCCCGAACACCTGCAGGGCGGCGTTCAGCTCGGTGTCGCTGTCGACCCGGCTGGTGCCGGCCGCGCCGGCGGCCGCGCGTGGCTTGATGATCAACGGGTAGCCGATGGCGGCCGCGAACGCGTGCGCCTCGTCGGCCGAGTCCACCGCCGCCGACGCCGCGGTCGGGACGCCGGCCGAGCGGAGGGCCTCCTTCATGGCCGGCTTGTCCCGGCACAACCAGGCCGTACGCCGCGAGGTGCCCGGAATCCCACATGCCTCCCGCACCTCGGCCGTGGGCAGGATGTGCGCCTCGATCGTCGCCTCCAGCTTGTCCACCCAGACCTTGTCCTGGATCCAGCGGACCGCGTCGTGCAGGGCCCGGACGTCGGTGACCGAGCCGATCTGGTGGTAGTGGGTCATCCAGCTCTTCAGCTCGTCGTCGAGCCAGTCGCCGGGACGCTCGCCGATGCCGATCACGGTCGCTCCCACCGCATGCAGTCCGCGGACGAACTGACGCTGGTACGCGGGGAACGCAGGCTCGACGAAGATCACGTTCATGGTCGCGAGCCTATCGGCGGTTCCCGGCCCTTGTCCCCCCAGGCGAGCCTGCCGCTCGCTAGGCTGTCGCCGTCACGAGCAGGAAGACCTCACGAAGGAGATTCAGCATGTCCTACGACCAGCCGCCGCCGCAGCCCCCGGGCGGCGGGAACCCGTACGGAGCCCCTCAGTACGGTGGCCCGCCCGCGCAGGACCCGGGCCGCACGATGGGCATCGTCGGCCTGGTGCTCGCGATCTTCTGCAGTCTGATCGGCATGGTGGTCAGCATCATCGCCTACAACAAGTCGAAGGCCGCCGGCTTCAAGAACAACATCGCGCTGGCCGGCATCATCGTCGGCGCCGCGCTGTTCGTTCTCAGCCTCATCGTCAACTTCACCATCGGTCTGCCGATGATGCAACAGGGCGGCTGATCGTCCATCGTCCAACTCGGGCCGGGTACTTCATCGTGAGTGCCCGGCCCGACGTCTGTCCGACCTCGAGCGCGCCTACATTCGACCCATGACGAGATCTGACGGTGGAGCTCCGGGTTCCGGGTCCTCCTCACGGTGGGCCATCGGAGGCGGCCGGATCCGGTTCCCCGACATCAGCCCGCGGGCGTACGAGCACCCGGCCGACCGAGGTGCCCTGGTCGCCCTGCGCGCGATCCCCGGCTTCGACGCCGTGCTCAAGGCCGTCTCCGGCGCCATCGGTGAACGCAGCGTCCGGCTGCTGTGCCTCGCCTCCTCGATCCGGGTCTCGCCTCGGCAGTACCCACTGCTGCACCAGATGCTGAACGAGTGCTCGACGGCCCTGGACGTGCAGCCCGTCCCGGAGCTCTACGTGCAGCAGAGCCCGCCGCCCACCGCCATGACCATCGGGCTGGACCGACCGCTGATCGTGATCAGCACGGGGATGCTCGATCTGGTCGACGACGACGGCCTGCGGTTCATCATCGGGCACGAGGTCGGTCACGTCCTGTCCGGGCACGCCGTCTACCGCACGATGCTGCTGCAGCTGATCAACATCGCCACGTCCATCCAGTGGATGCCGATCGGCTACTGGGGCGTCCGAGCCATCATCCAGGGGCTCAACGAGTGGTACCGCAAGTCGGAGCTGTCCTGCGACCGGGCCGGGCTGCTGTGCGGTCAGGACCCGAAGGCGGCGCTGCGCGTCCACGCCTGCCTGGCCGGAGCGCAGAACCCGGACGAGATGGACGTCGCCGGCTTTCTCGACCAGGCGACGGAGTACACCAGCACCGGCGACGTCCGGGACAGCCTGCTGAAGATCGTGCAGGTCAGCGGCCAGACCCATCCGCTGGCCGCGCTGCGCGCCGCCGAGCTGCAGCGGTGGGCGGCCGGCGAGGAGTACCGGGCGATCCTGGCCGGTGACTACGCGAGGCGTTCCGAGGACGCCGATGCTCCGATGAGCGAGGACGTCAAGGCGGCCGCGGCCTCGTACGCCAACGCCTTTCGGACGTCGTCCGACCCGCTGTTCCGCGTGGTCGGGGGCGTGGGCACCGTGGTCGGCGGCGTGGGTAGCGCCGCCGCCGGACGGGTCCGCGACTGGTGGCAGCACGGCCGCGACGCTGCCGATCCCGACGACAACCATCCCGGCTGAGCCGGCACCCTCGTACGCCGAACTGTCAGACTCCGATGGTCTTGCCGGCACCCATGAGGGCTGACAAATCGGCAGCTGCTGCGAGAATCGGGCGGTGAGCGACAGCACCCGGTCGGGCGAGCCGGCCAGCACGGCGGACAAGGCCGGAGCAGGGCAGCGGGCCGACACAGCGGCAGGGCCGCCCGAGAAGCGGTCGGCCGCGAAGGCGACGGGTGAGCAGCGGCAGAAGCCGAAGACGCCGGAACAGCTCGAGCGACGCGCGACGATCATCAGGTTCGCGGTCTTCGTCGTGGCGGGCGCCATCTTGACCGTGCTGCTCTACTTCCTGCTGTCGGCACTGATCCCGCGCTGGTGGTCCCAGCTCGTCGGCCGCCAGGTCAGCGGCCGGATCAGCAACGGGATCCTGCTCGGGCTGATCTACGGCTTCGTGTTCTCCTTCCTGCCGCTGATCGTGCTGGCCCAGGCCCGACACCGGGCCTTCAGCTGGCCGGCCAAGGGCATCATCGTGCTGATCGCGGCAGTTCTCACCATCCCGAATCTGATGACGCTGGGGATCGCGATCGGCACCAGTCCGGCCGCCCAGGCCGGTGACAGGACGATGGATGTGACCGCGCCAGGTTTTCGGTACGCCTCCCTGTGGGGCGTGGTCCTCGGTGCGCTGGCCGCTGTCGTGGTGGTCACGGTCTCGATCCTGTGGGAGCGCCGCAGTCGTGAGCTGAAGCTGCTCCGGGCCCGGGTCGAGGACCTGGAGAAGGAGTTGCCGCCTGCGCTGCCGGTGCAGGCACAACCCACCGAGCGCGCAAACCCCCCGGCGAAGACCTGAGCCACTGCACGCCAGCAGGTGGGACGATGTCGGCGACGCCGAATAGGGTCGAGACCATGACTGGCATCCGGATCGGCGGGCACGGCGAGCAGCAGGACCCGATCGCCGAGGCGAAGGCGCGGAACGCGGACCTGGCGCAGTTCTTCCTCGGCGACCCGCAGGGCTGGAAAGGTCCCGAGTTCGCGTACGAGGGCGGTGCCGCCGCCTTGAAGCAGGCCGCGGAGGACAACGACATCGCCCTCTACGTGCACGCGCCGTACGTGCTCAACGTGGCCACCACCAACAACCGGATCCGCATCCCCAGCCGCAAGTTCCTGCAGCAGTATCTGACCGCGGCCGCAGAGATCGGTGCGGCCGGACTCATCGTGCACGGCGGCCACGTGCTCAAGGACGACGACCCCGAGAAGGGGTTCGACAACTGGCGCAAATGCATCGAGAGCCTGGAGATGCCGGTGCCGCTGCTGATCGAGAACACCGCCGGCGGCGACCAGGCCATGGCCCGCCGGCTGGAGCGGATCGAGCGACTCTGGGACGCCGTCACCTCAGCCACCGGCGGCGACACCGACGGCTTCTGCCTCGACACCTGCCACGCCCACGCCGGTGGCATCGCGTTGACCGACGCCGTCGAACGCGTCCGGGAGATCACCGGCCGGATCGACCTGGTGCACTGCAACAACTCCCGCGACGGCTTCGACTCCGGCGCCGACCGGCACGCGAACCTCGAAGACGGGGAGATCGACGGCGACGCG
>DASQLI010000007.1:0-17003 GCA_035630075.1 Microlunatus sp. | reverse complement strand
CCTCGGTAAGGAGATCCAGTGAACCACCGCATGCTCGGACGTACCGGCGTCTCCGTCAGCCAGATGTGCCTGGGCGCCATGATGTTCGGCGCCTGGGGCAATACTGATCATGACGAGTCGATCCGCATCATCCATGCGGCGCTCGACGCCGGCATCACCTTCGTCGACACCGCGGACGTCTACGCCCAGGGTGAATCGGAAGAGATCGTCGGCAAGGCCCTCAAGGGTCGCCGCGACGACGTCATCCTGGCCACGAAGTTCCACGGCGCGATGGGCGATGACCCGAACCGTCAGGGCAGCTCACGGCGTTGGATCATCCGTGCCGTCGAGGACTCGCTGCGCCGTCTCGACACCGACTGGATCGACCTCTACCAGGTGCATCGCCCGCGCACCGACACGGACATCGAGGAGACTCTCGGTGCCCTCACCGACCTGGTCCATCAGGGCAAGGTGCGCTACATCGGTGCCTCCACCTTCCCAGCCAGCCAGATCGTCGAGGCGCAGTGGGTGGCGCGCGAGCGGGGATACCAGCGCTTCGTCACCGAGCAGCCCGCCTACTCGATGCTGGTGCGACGCATCGAAGACGACATCCTGCCCACCTGCCAGCGCCACGGGATGGGTGTCCTGTCCTACAGCCCGCTGACCGGCGGCTGGCTGTCGGGCCGGTGGCGCAAGGACACTGGACAGCAGTCCTCGTCCCGCGCCAGCCGGCTGCCGGAACGGTTCGATCTGTCCCAGCCCGCCAACCAACGCAAGCTCGACGCCGTCGAAGAACTCGCGCAGCTCGCCGAGGAGACCGGCATCACGCTGATCCAGATGGCGATCGCCTTCGTGCTCACCCATCCGGCGATCACGTCGGCGATCATCGGACCGCGGACCATGGAACAGCTCGAAGGGCAGCTGGCGGCCGCCGATGTGATGCTCGCACCGGACGTGCTGGACCGAGTCGACCAGATCGTCGCACCCGGCACCACCATCAACCCGGTGGACAACTCCTTCGACAACCCGGCCCTGAGGCCACCGGCCCGGCGCCGCACGTTGGCCTGAAGAAGGCTTCCCGTACGGGGTGAACGCGATGGTGTGGCAGTTCACGGTGCCTGCTGCAGCGCGCAGGTCCTTCTCCCTCGGCGGCCGCCGACCGGCACGTCGGATCGGCCGGAAGTCCGGGTCCCGTGACAATCGTGTGTCAGCCCGGTTGCCGGGCTTGGCGCCGCAGACCTGCCGTGGTCATGATCGGGCATGAGCGAGACACAGGTGTGGCTGGTCACGGGCGCGACGTCGGGCTTCGGACGCGCCATAGTGGAGTCCGCCCTGGCGGCGGGTCACGAGGTGGTGGCTGCGGTGCGACGTCCTGAGGCGCTCGGTGACCTGGCTGAACGCGTCATGACGGTCAGCCTCGACGTCACCGACCTCGCCGGGATGCCCAGCGTGGTCAACGAAGTGATGATGCGGCACGGCAGAGTCGACGTTCTGGTCAACAACGCCGGCCGCGGACATCTCGGCGCCGCCGAGGAAGGCACGGACGCTGAGCTGCGCGCGCTGATGGATCTGCACTTCTTCGGTCCGACCGAGCTCACCCGCCTCCTGCTACCGCAGATGCGAGCACGAGGATCCGGAACGATCGTTCAGATGAGCAGCATGGGCGGGCGGACCACGTTCCCGGGGGTGGGCGCCTACTCCGCCACCAAGTACGCCCTGGAGGGCTGGTCCGAGGCGCTCGCCGCCGAGGTCGATCCCTTCGGCATCCGCGTGATCATTGTCGAGCCGGGAGCCTTCCGCACCGGTTTCAACACTTCCGGAGCGCTTGGCTCATCGTCGCCACTGCCCGCCTACCGGGATCAGATGGACGCGCTGAAGGCCACTTTCGCCGACCAGGACGGTCAGCAGCCAGGCGACCCGACCAAGGCTGCCGCCGCGATCGTGGAAGCTGTGGCCTCGGGCCGACCGCCGCTTCACCTTGTTCTCGGCGATGACGCCGTGGAATCGATCAACGCGACTCTCACCCAGCAGCAAGACGAGCTCGCGGCCTGGGAGAGCGTGTCGCGCAGCACCGCCCACGACTGAAGTCCAGTCAGCCCTTGCGCCCGGCGTGGCTCAGCCCTTGCGCCCCTGCGTGGCGACCCCTTCGACGAAGTAGCGCTGGCCGAAGGCGAACATCACCAGCATGGGCAGCGTGACGAGCAGAGCTGCGACCATCACGTACTGGTAGTCGCCCTGACCGCCGGCGGTGGGGCTGTACTTGGTCATCGCGTACGAGATCCCGAGCGGTACCGTGAAGCCCTCGACCGAGCCGGCGTTGAGGTAGATCAACGCAGCCTGCAGGCTGTTCCAGCTGGCTTGGAACTCGAACAAGAAGATGATCACCAGCGACGGGATCGACAGCGGCAGGGCGATCCTGGAGAACATCGAGACGTAGCTCGCCCCGTCCACCCGGGCCGCCTCGAACAGCTCGCGGGGGAGTCCGAGGAAGAACTGTCGCTGCAGGAAGATGTAGAACGCCGAGCCGAACAGGTTGGCCCCGAACAGCGGCACCCAGGTGCCGACCAGACCCAGGTTCAGCCAGATCAGGTACTGCGGCACCATCGTCACCGCACCCGGCAGCATCATGGTGGCCAGCACCAGCCCGAACAGCAGATTGCGCGCCGGAAAGGTGAAGTAGGCGAAGCCGAAGGCAACCATCGCGCTGGACAGCACCACCAGACCGGCGGCCAACAGAGCGATCACGAAGCTGTTCAGCGCCCAGCTGAGCAGCGGCAGCTCATCCCAGACCTGCAGGTAGTTCTGCGGCGAGAACGTCTCCGGGATGAGCCGGTTGTCGAAGACCTCACCGCGCGGCTTGAAGCTCGCCGAGATCAGCCAGACCAGCGGGTACAAGAACAGCAGCGAGAAGCCGATCAGCAGCACCCAGATGATCACGTTGCCGACGGTCCGCGGCCAGCGCCGACTCGGACGTTGCTGCGGGCCCTGGCCGTCGGACCCGCGGCGGCCAGGGTCGATGACGTCGGCGACACCGGCCGTCTGAGCGGCTGTAGACGAGCTCGCGGTGGACATCGTCACCGACCCCCCTCGTAGTAGACGAATCGGTTACCCACCCGTACCTGCCCGATGCTGATGGCCATGATGATCACGAACAGCAGCCAGGCCATCGCGGAGGCGAAGCCGAAGTCGAACTCGCGGAAGGCCTGGATGTAGAGGTAGACCCCGTAGAAGAGGGATGCCTCCGGGGAGGCGTTGCTCTGGTCGCGCCAGAAGAGCAGGTATGCCTGGTCGAACACCTGCAGGGCCGCGATGGTCAGCACGATCACGTTGAAGAAGATCGCGCTGCTGATCATCGGCAGGGTGACGTTGCGGAACCGTCGCCACGGACCGGCACCGTCCAGGGCGGCCACCTCGTACAGCTCACGGGGGACGTTCTTCAGCGCGGCCAAGAAGATCACCATGGTGCCGCTCACCCCCCACAGGGTCATCAGCACGATAGAGGGCTTCACCCAGGCCGGGTCGATCAGCCACTGAGGTCCCGAGATCCCGAAGAACCCGAGGAAGCCGTTGATGGCGCCGGTGTTGCCGTTCAGCAGCAGCAGGAAGATCGCAGCGGTGGCCACCGCAGGCGTCATCTTCGGTAGGTAGTACATGGTGCGGAACAGCCCTGCGCTCCGGCCGAGCCTGTTCAGCAGCATGGCCAGGACGAGGGCGAACGCGATCTCCAAGGGCACGGCCATCACCGCGTAGAAGAGGGTGTTCTGCAGCGAGGTGACCACCTTGGGGTCCTCGATGAGATTCGCGTAGTTGCTGAACCCCGCTGGCCGGATACGGTTGCTGGCCAGGTTGTAGTGGCTGAAGGAGATCACCAGGCTGTAGACCATCGCTCCGAGCGTGAAGACGCAGAAGCCGACGATCCACGGCGAGATGAACAGCAGTCCTGCGATCGCCTCACGCCTGCTGGCGTTCAACCGCACCATCGACAGCCCCCTCCTCGGCCGTCGTCCTCCACGAGCGACGGTTACGCCCGCTGGCGACGGCACGCAACGCACTCCCCGCTGGGTGCTTCCCAGATCTACCCCGGCGCCGAACGCCTCAAACCTCGAGCGGTACGTGGAGGCCGACCCCCGCTCACGAGATGTCGGGCCACTCCGCCGACGCTCGGCACACGATCGCCCGCACGTCGCCGCTGACCGTCCAGCGGCCGACACCGGCGGGGACCGCCCAGGCCTGCCCACGGGCCAGAGACACCTGCTCCGGTGCGGCTGCGCCGGTCCAGCCCAGCTCGCCGTGCCCGTCGAGCACGACGACGACGGCGAACCCGGCCTCGACCGGCACCGCGGCATCGAGCGGTGCTGCGATGTCGATGCGGAAAAAAGGGTCGGCCGGTACGGGCAAGGCACGAAGGAGGGTGTCGGACCGCTGCTGCGGATCGACGTGCTGCTGCAACGACGCCAGCTCCGACGCCGTTGTCGCGCGATGATCGACCGCCCGGAGGGCCAGGTCGAAACCGAGACCGAGATGGGACTCTTCCCGCGTCGCCGTGGTCACCGACCACTCGAGGAGGATGGAGAAGTCGGTCGGTTCCTGCACCTCGACCACGAAGACCCCGGCGCCGGTGGCGTGCGGCTCACCGGCCGGCACCAGGACGCCGTCGCCGGGGCGGACGGGGATCTTGTTCATCCGGCCGAGCATCCAGTCCGACTCCTGCGCATCGATGCGGGACGCGAGCTCGACCGGGTCGACGTCGTCGCGCCAGCCGACCCAGACCGCCGGGTCGTCGCCCTCGACCGCGAGCACGTACCAGGCCTCGGTCTTGCCGTAGCAGGAGTGCAGGTGGGCGCGCGCGAAGTCACGGCTCGGATGGACGTGGACCGGCAACCGCTGACCGGCATCGAGGAGCTTGACCAACAGACCCGTGTCCGTGGCTCCCGCATTCGGCGCTCCGGTTGCCGACCCCGTCCAGCCCTCGCGGTCGGCGGCTACGACGTCGGCGAGGAGTGCGCCGTCGGCCAACCGGCTTCGCCCCACGGCGGGATCGTCGGCACGAGGCACCGTCGCCGCGATCCACTCCTCAGGCCGGCGAGATGACGGCTGGTCGACTCCACGGAGTGCGGCCAGCAGCCGCCCGCCGACGTAGAAGTGGTCGATCACGTTCGGTGGCAGCAGCACGGGACGCATGTCGGACCTCTCTGGGTCTCGGATCCGGCCGACCGGATGCGTGGCGTTAGGGTCGAGCCGATCATGCCGTAGCTGAGTCGCCAACGAGCGGAGGACGATGTCGTCAGCGAAGGAACGCGCCCCCATCTCGAACGCCCCTTCGGGGGTGGCGGTGCCGGTGAGCACAGGAGAGTCCGTACCACGGCCGCTGGCGAGTGCCGATCGGTCCGTGCACCTCGTGGGCCACGCACACCTCGATCCGGTGTGGCTCTGGCCGTGGCAGGAGGGCTACCAGGAAGCACGGGCGACCTTCCGCTCGGCGCTCGATCGGATGATCGAGTATCCCGACTTCGTCTTCACCTGCGACCAGATCGTCTTGCTGTCGTGGGTGGAGGAGTCCGATCCCGACCTGTTCGCCGAGATCTGCGCCCGGGTGGCCGAAGGCCGCTGGGTGAACGTCGGCGGCTGGTGGGTGGAGCCGGACTGCAACATGCCCGGCGCGGAGAGCTTCGTCCGGCAGGGCCTGTACGGCCAGCGGTACCTGCAGTCGCGGTTCTCTCGGATGGCCACGGTCGGGATGAACACCGACCCGTTCGGCCACAACGCGATGCTGCCGCAGATCCTTCGGGGGCAGGGCATGGACAGCTACGTCTTCCTGCGCCCGGGGCCGCACGAGGGTGATCTCGAGTCGTCGACGTTCTGGTGGGAGGCGCCCGACGGCAGTCGCGTGCTGGCCTACCGCATCCCGAACGCCTACCACAGCGGTGCCGGAGCACTCGACCGGCAGCTCGACCACTCGATCGCGGCTGCCCGGGCGGCGGGGAAGTTGATCATGGTCTTCTACGGGATCGGCAACCACGGCGGTGGTCCGACCCGAGCCAACCTCGACTCGATTCACCGGTTCGACCGGATGGGGTCGTTCGGCCGGCTGAGGTTGTCCAGCCCGCGGGAGTACCTGGACGCGGTCCTCGCCCAGGTCGAGGCGGGTCGTGAGCTGCCTGTCCGGCGGGACGACCTGCAGCACCACGCGCCGGGCTGCTACTCGGCGCACTCGGGCATCAAGGCCTGGCAGCAACGCGCACAGGCCGCGGTGCTCGCGGCGGAACGCTGGGCGGCGCTGCTCACCGTCGGCGCTCCGCGGACGTCGGCCGAGCCCGATCCCTACCCGCGGGAGCGGCTCGAGGCCGCTTGGAAGCAGGTGCTGTTCAACCAGTTCCACGACGTGCTGCCGGGATCGGCGATCGAGTCGTCGTACGAGGACGCCCGTGATCAGCTCGGCGAGGCGGTGGCCATCGCCAAGCGGATCACCACCCGGGCCCACAACGTGATCGCCCGACGGATCGACATCCCGTACGAGGTCGGCAGCCAACCGTTGGTGGTGTTCAACCCACACCCGTGGCCGGTGCAGACCGACGTGGTCATGCACTACATCGCCCAGCCGGCCGGGGTGCACGTGGTCGACGAGACCGGCACCACCGTGCTGGCCCAGCCGGCGCGCACGGTGTTCGCCGCCTGGGGCCAGACCTGCGGCGCGATCGCGTTCCGGAGCGAGCTGCCCGGGCTGGGCTACCGGCTGTACCGGCTGCGTCCGGGGGCGGCGCCGCAGCCGGTCGGTTCCGGTCTGGAGGTCGACCCGCTGCGGTTGGCCAACGAGCACCTCGAGGTGGTGATCGATGCCACGACCGGCTGGCTGACGACGCTGCGGGACCGTCGCTCCGGCGTCGACGTGGTGGCCGGTGCGACGCCCCACCTGCACACCCAGATCTGTCAGGACCCGACCGACACCTGGGGCCACCGGGTCGTGTCGTACGCCTGGCCGGGTGTCGCGATGGCGGTCGAACGGATCGTGCTGACCGACAGTGGCCCGTTGCGGGGGCGGATCCGGGTGGAGCGACGCTGGCGGTCGTCGACCCTGATCGAGGAGATCTCCCTGGGCCCCGACGACACGGCCGTACGGGTCGACGTGACACTCGACTGGCGTGAGCCGCAACATCTGCTGAAGCTGCGTTTCCCCACCTCGCTGGCCGACCCGCGCGCCACGTACGAGATCCCGTTCGGCCATCTGGCCCGGCCGGTGGACGGAGCCGAGGAGCCGGCGCAGTCGTGGGTGGACCTCAGTGGCGTGGTCGAGAATGCTGCGGCAGGTCTGACGGTGATCATCACCGGCAAGCACGGCTTCGACACCTCGCCCGGTGATCGACCGAGCATCGGGGTGACGGCGGTGCGGAGTCCGGTCTACTCCTGGCACGACCCGCTGCTGCTCGATCCGGACGGGATCTACAGCCACCAGGACCTCGGCAGGCAGCGGTTCAGCTATGAGCTGGTGCCGCACCGGGGAGACTGGCGCGAGGCGGATCCGATCCGGCGGGCGCGGCTGCTGGTTGCTCCCGTACGGGCGATGCAGGAGTCGTCGCACCCCGGTCCGTTGCCCCGGCTGGCGTCGTTCGTCGACGACGGCGGTGGAGCGGTGATGATCACCGCCGTCAAGGGCGGCGAGGATGCCCCCGAGGATGACCTGACCGGTGCGGACCTGATCATCCGGGCGGTGGAGACCCGCGGTGAGCAGGGCCGGGTCCGGATCGACCTGCCCGTGATCGACCGCGTGCTGGAGGACGACTTCGGCCCGTACCAGATCCGCACCTTCCGGGTTCCGATGGACCCGGCGCTTCCGGTGGTCCCTCTCGACCTGCTGGAGCGCGAGCTGGCGTAGCCGATTCGTGACCCGCCAGCGGCAACCTACTTCGGTCGGGTGACGTAGTTCTCCTGGGACATCAGTCGAGCACGGCGGATGGTATCTAACGGATACGCGCCGGGCTCTTTCCCATCCATCGGTTCAATCGGGGGAGCTCGCCATGGTCATTCGTCGGATCCGCACCTGCGTCATCGGCGGCTTGGCCGCCGCGATCGCCGTCATCCCACTCACTCTCGGCGGTCCCGCGCATGCCGCGGCCGATGGCTGCAGTCCGGGAGTGAAGTCCGACTTCAACGGTGACGGGCGATCCGACACCGTCGTCGGCGACCCGTACGCGACGGTCGGCGGTCAGGCCCAGGCCGGTCGGGTGATTGTCCTCTACGGAGACGCCGACGGCCGGATCGGCGAAGGAAGCCGCGGCGTCGTATCTCAGGACAGCCCCTCCGTCGGCGGTACGGCGGAGGCCGGCGACCGGTTCGGCTCGGCGCTGGCTGTGGCCGATCTCGACTGCGACGGCTTCACCGACCTGGTCGTAGGTTCGCCGCTGGAGGACATCGGCGGCCAGGCCAACTCCGGCTACGTGCAGTTCATCTGGGGCAGCGTCGGTGGTCTCGGCGCCGGCGTCGCCTCGCGGCAGATCACCCAGAACGACTTCCCCAACGCCGACATCACCGCCGGCGACGAGTTCGGCTACGCGCTGGATGCGTTGGAGGACGTCGGACAGGGTGGCACTCCGGACCCGGACGCATACGCCGTCGCCATCGGGGTGCCGGGCGGCAACATCGGTGGACTGAACAACTCCGGTTGGGTCGGCGTGCTGCACGCCTATGACGGCGGCAATGTCGCCAACGCGATCAGCCAGAACTCGACCGGCGTGCCGGGCAGTGCGGAGACCGGCGATCGGTTCGGTGCTGCGGTCTCGATCAACCAGCTGCTCACCTTCGACGCGAGCCATCCCGAGGTCTTGATCGACGTTGTTGTTGGGGTGCCGAACGAGGACATCGGCTCGATCGCCGATGCCGGTGCGATCGTGGTGGTCAGGGACGTCTACTTCGAGGAGTTCCTGGGCAGCCGTGACTTCCATCAGGACTCACCCGGTGTGCCGGGAGTGGCTGAGGTCGGGGATCAGTTCGGACGCAGCCTGGACACCGTACGGGTCGGCAGCACCACCCGGCTCGCGGTCGGGGTGCCCGGTGAGGATGTGGGCAGCGACAGCAATGCCGGCGCGGTGCAGCTCTTCAGCTCCAACAACGTCACCATCACCACCGGGGTGAGCCTGAGCCAGGACACCGCCGGCGTCTCCGGCGTCACCGAGCCGGGCGACCTGTTCGGCAACCAGCTGGCCTTCGCCGCTCCGGGACTCGGGGACTCGGCGACCAGACTTGCGGTCAGTGTTCCTTCCGAGGACGGCGCTGCGGTGAATCAGGGAGCGGTGCAGGTCTTCCCGATCACCGACCTGGACGCGGAGACCAGCTACGCACAAGACACCGCGGGCGTACCGGGTGCGGTCGAGGCCGGCGACGAGTTCGGCGAGACCCTGGCCTTCGTGAACGGCGCGACCGAGCGGGCGTTGATCATCGGCGTCCCCGACGACGTGGGCAACAGCACCGGGATGGTGAACGTCATCCCGCTCGGCGGCGGCGCGCCGCGCGCCTGGGTTCCGGGGGCAGGTGGCATCCCATCGGCCGGGGCCAGCCGCTTCGCCGGGACGGTGGCCAGTGTGCACGGCGGCACGACCTGATCGAACTGATCAACGCCAACACCCGCTGGCCTCCAGGGAACAAGGCGCCGGGCGTAGTGGACAGTCTGGTGATCTCCAGGAACAAGGGGTCCACCTGCCGTCAGCCGATCTGGACTCGGATCGGTCGTCCGGGTCGATGGGGTCGGCGGCTGGGCATGGGTCCGAGGGCTTGGGTGCCTTGGTTGGTGACGAGGAAGTAGTGGCCGTGCGGGGAGCACCACAGGTACACGCCGGGGTGGGGTTGTTCGACGTGCCAGACGCCGGCGGTCTGGGCCGGTGCTCGGGCACGGCCAACGGTCCGAGGTTGGTGACACAGGTCTGACCGACCGGCACGGGGGTGTGGTTGTGCGGCAGGCTGTGGTCCAGCTGCAGGTGCTTCCCGGTCCGCTGCGTGCGTCCGCTGAGCATGCCGCCGTCAAGTTCCACAACGCGAGGCTCAGCGCGGTGCGACCTGCACCGCATCAGGGCCGATGATGTTGATCTCGCGCGTCGCCTGCCGCTTCCCGATCAGCTTCGTCGTGACGTCGCGCACCTGCTCTGACGTCAGCCCGTCGAACTCGAACCACTTCCATTGCCTCTCTGACTCACTTTGATCGATGAGTTCACCGCCGAGTGCTTCCGCGGCACGTCTGAACTCCCCGTTGAGATAGTCGTTCTCGAAGAACGCGAGGTCATCGATCGAGATGTACAGCTTCACCGCCATCCCGAAAGGCTATCGACCGGCTCAGACGCCGGCTTGGTCAGTTGCTCATTCGGTTCCGCTCACTGGTCTTCAAGGCAAGCCCAAGCCCAGATGGCATCCAGCCCGGCGGTGAGACGTACGACGAGAGATGCGTCGTCCGGAAGATCGTGTCGTTCCAGGTGTAGCTCATGGCATGCATGAAGGTGTCAACAACCGCGTGCAGAATGGCAGGATCATGGGTCTGTTGACGCCCGACGGCATCACGGATCTGTTGATGAACCCAGTCTTCTGTGAAGTTTCGGGAAAAGTCGAGCCACACCGGCGCGGCGCGGTCCAGGTGCACCCAACTGACCGGTTCATCGTCGGCGTTGAGGCTGACGTGTTGCCAGTACGACATGATCTGACCGGACGTGCCGGCGAGAAGCGATCCGCGTCATCGCCGACCAATGAGCGACGACTTCAGCGGCCAGGTTGCGCTGGTACCGGCGCTAGCTCCGGCACCGGTCTGGCCGCGATCGGGGTGCTGTGCGACGTTCCGACGAGGATCAGATCGCGGCCACGGTCCAACGCACGGTTCTGGCTACTCCGTGGGCGGGTCCGGCCGGATGTTCTGGTTCATCGCGAACATGTTGGTCGGGTCCCAGCGCTGTTTGAGGTCGACCAGGCGTTGGTACTTCTGCGATCCGAAGGTTGCCTGGACTCGTGTGTCGTCGATGTCGTTCATGAAGTTGAGCGCCATCCCGGGCATGGTCCAGGGCCGCAGCGCTTCTTCGGTGGCTCGGGCCCAGGCGATGTGCCGGCTGTCGTCGAGTTCGGTCCAGACGGCGTAGCAGTGGAACAGCCACTGGGCCGACCGTCCTCCCAGTGCCGTCGCGTTCTCCGGAACGTCGCCGAAGGCGCCGCCGAGTCGGCCGAGGATGAGGGTGCTCGCCGGCGACGTGGCCTCGGCTGCGCAGGCGATGAACGCGTCCAGCAACTCATCAGGCGCCTCGGGCAGCAACTCCGAGCGCCAGAAGTTGCGCCGACCCGGAGGGTTGCCGGGGTCGGTGATCGCCTGAAAGTCCAGGTACGTCGTCGGACCTATCAAGTCGACAGCCGGCGCGAGCTGCTTCAGCGGCGCCAGCGCCTTCGCTCCCTCCTCCACGCCGCCCCAGTAGCCGGCGAGCACGGTCACCACGGGGGCGCCCTGCAGCTCGGCTGGGACGAACGGCGCCGGCGGAGCGTACATGCACAACATGCCGCCGCAGACCTCGCGCGGCGCGGCGTTGAGGAAGTCGCGCACCTGGCGCAGCACCTCCGGCGCCTGGTGGCGCGGGAACATCAGCAGACCGCCGTAGGCTTCTGGCCCGACGGGGTGCAGCCGGAAGGTGAATTCGGTGACGATGCCGAAGTTGCCGCCGCCGCCGCGCAAGCCCCACAGCAGATCTGGATCTTGGGACTCGCTGGCGGGGACCACGGTCCCGGAGGCGGTGACGACCTCGGCGGCGAGCAGGTTGTCGCACGCCGATCCGTACAGCCGCTCCAGCCAGCCGCTGCCGCTGCCGAGGGCGAAGCCTGCGACCCCCGTCGTGGTCATCCGCCCCCCGGTGGTGGCCAGCCCGTGCGCCTGGGTCGCCCGGTCCAGCTCCCCCCAGACCACCCCTGGCTGCACCCGAACCAGCCGCGCCACCGGGTCAACGTCAATGCCTTTCATCGGCCCCAGGTCCAGTAGCAGGCCGCCCTCGATCGTGGAGTAGCCGGCGACCGAGTGCCCACCGCCGCGCACCGCGACAGCCAGGTCAGCTGCGCGGGCGAACTCGAGCGCCTGCACGACATCGGAGGTGCACGACGCGCGGGCGACCACCGCCGGCCGGCGGTCGAACATGCCGTTGAAGGCCATCCGCGCAACGTCGTAGGCCTGCCCGTCCTCGACGGTGAGGATCTGGCCGCTGAAGCCGCTGCGTAGCGGCTCCAAGTCGAGACCGGCGGCTGACGGAGACAGAAGGCTCGGTAACTGGTTCATAGGCGCAAGACTGCGCCGCCGGACCGGTCGGGAGCAGTGCTGTGCGTCACAGGGGGCTCTTCGTCGATGCGGCCAGGGCAGCGAGGTCGTGCACCACGAAGTGCCTGCCGTGCTGGCTGATCACGCCGTCGGCGACCAGCGGTGCGAGGGCCCGGTTGACGTTTTCCCGCGACGCCGCCACCAGCGCGGCCAGGGTGCGTTGGGACAACTCGAGCCGGATCAGCACCCCGTCGTGCACCGGCTCGCCGAACTCCTCCGCGAGGGCTAGGAGGGTCCTCGCCGCCCGGCGCTGGATGTCGTCGAAGGCCATACCGGTGAAGGAGTACGCCGCCTGGACCGTCATGCTGGTGATGTCCTCGAGCAGCCGCTCCATCGCCATCGGGTGTCGGCTCAGGAAGTCCACCAGCCGGCTGCGGCGCAGCAGCAGGCAGCTGCTCGACACCACCGCGGTCACGTTGACCTGACGCTTCCCGCTCGGGTGGAACAGACCCACCTGGCCGACGATGTCGACAGCCGCGTCGAAGTTGAGGATGACGTCACCACCGCCGCGGCTCAGCCGGTGTGATTTCAGGGTGCCCTCGGCCAGGATGTACAGCGAGTCCGCGGAATCACCCTCCACCCACACCGTCTGCCCGGCGGCGTACCGCCGCTCGACCAGATGCGGCACGATCTCCCCGACGTCGCGTCCGGTCAGGTCACGAAAGATCGGCGTCTGCGAGAGGACCTCGGCACGATCCATGTCTTGAAATCTAGCCCGCAGCCGGATTCAGGGCCGGAATCGGGCCTCTACCATCTCGCTCGGCGGTCTCCTGGCGGCAATGGCGAAGGGTGACGATTCTGCCTCGGGAATCCAGCGCTTGGAGGCGCCTTCGCGAGGGAGCCGACAAGATGATGAGAAACGGCGGCCGCCACCCGATCTGTCGTCTGCCTGGCCAGCAGCGGTTCGCTGACGACAGGTTCGGCGAGAACCTACTTCTCCTCTGTTCTGCGGCGCAGTTGTAGGGTCCTCAGCCCATTTCGTGTCACCGCCTATCGCTCAAGGATCCCTTCGGGTGATGTGCAAGTGCGCAGCGACGGCGGCTGCGACTGTGGCGGCATCCTTGGGTATGCCGGGCAGTGTTGCCGAGCTTCGATGAGTGAGCCATCGGAGCCCGACGTACCAGAGGCCAGGCGACGATCCGGCACAGCCGTGGTGGCGGGGCCGACCTGACAGATCGAGCAGGGCGGTGTCTAGCCAGGAGAAGTCGCTGGTGAAGCCGGTGCACCAGACCACCGCGGCGAGCGTGCTGAGTTTGACGGATGCCGGGGGGTTCAGGGCGACGGACACGTCGCTCTCGTCGTCCTCGGAGGTCCGAGATGGCCGAGAGGTTGGGTCGGTGCGGGCAATCTGCGCATCCAACATTGCGCGGACGTAGCTGGCGAACGCCTCACCGGCGGCAACGTTCGGCTCCGTGCTGTCGTCGAACATCACCCGATGGTCATCGACCGCGACCATCCGGCCCGTCAACGTGGCTCCGGCCCGCGCCAGTGTTCGGAGGCTCAGCGGCTTGCCGCCCGGCGCGAGGATCGGCTGGGTGGCTCGCATCAGGGCCGGATCTGGGAGATCGGCCGGCGTCTGGTCGAAGAACCCACCCGCATGCAGCAGCTCGAAACTGTCGTAGCCGCGGTGCCGCACGGGGACGTGGCCGACCGGGCTGGTGGCGAGCAGCACTCGCCGTCCCGCCACCAGCAGGTCTTCACTGATCTGTGCACCCGACTGCCCGCTGCCCACCACGAGAACAGCGCCGTCGGGCAGCAGCCCGGGGTTCCGGTATTCCGCGGAGTGCAACTGGGTGATGCTGCCAGGCAGGGTGGCAGCAACAGGTGGTGTCCGCGGGATGTTCTCGTCACCAGTCGCGACGACCACGGTCCGCGCCCGGATCTCCTCGTCTGACGTGCGCAGGAGAAAGCCCGTGCCAGCCTGGGCGACGTTCATGACACGGACTGCCGTTCGGATCGGTGCACGTGCTGCCAGGACAGCCAAGCGGTCGACGACCTCCCCGGCGGTCAGGTACGCAGCGTGGGGCTGATCGCCCAGCAGCCGATTGGTCCATCCCGGGGTGTTGAGGCGGAACGAGTTCCACCGCTGGGTTGCCCAGGTTTGTCCAGCCTGGCCGGCTTCGAGCACGACGTGCTGCACACCGTGCTGCCCGAGCGCGGCGCTCGCCGCCAACCCGGCCGCGCCGCCGCCGACCACTACACAGTCGATCACGTCACCCTCCCTCTCGTTCATGGTCCATGGCGAACGAGTCGGCGAACTAGGCCAAAATCTGGACCTGCGGCCGAGCGTCCTGGCGTCGGCCAGTACAGGATTGGGACTAGATCCTCACGAGGGGCGGGGCGAAGATGTGGTGTGGGCACGTACCGGCAGTTCTGTCCGATCGCCCGCGGGTCCGAAGTGCTCGCGGAGCGATGGACCCCGGTCATCCTGCGGAACGTGCTCGACGGGTGTCGCACGTTCAACGAGATCGCCGCCGGTGCCCCCGGGCTGTCGCGGTCACTGCTGACAAGGCGACTGCACGAGCTGGAACGAGCCAATCTCATCGCGATCCGGCCGAAACCCGACGGTCACGGATCGTTCTATGAGCCGGCGCCAGCCGGGCGCGCAGCGGCTGATGTGCTCCAAGCCATTGCTGCCTGGGCCGAGAACTGGGCGGAGGTACGACCCGAACACTCCGACCCTGGTCTCGTTCTGTTCTCCTGGTGCCGCCACTCCCTGCGCGCCGACCTTCTACCCCCACGAGGCGTTGTCGTCCGCTTCGACTTCGCCCAGAACGGACGCCGAGTGCGTTCGTGGATGCTGCTGAGGGACGCTCATGGCGAGGTGTGCAACTTCGACCCCGGCTTCGGTGACGACCTGATCGTCACCATCACCGACCCGGTGATCTTCACCCGATGGCACCTTGGTCTGACCAGTTGGGCGGAGGCGTTGCGATCAGGGATCCAGGTCAGCGGCCCGACCGACCTTCAACGGGCGCTGCCGACCTGGAACGCAGCACCTGAGCTGGCCAGGGGCCGCAGGGCCGCATACGCCGATTCCGGCAGTCAACGGTAGATCCGTGGCCGGTCTCGGCCTCAGGCATCGCGTACGACCGCTCGCCGGCACGTACTGGGATACCGATGCTGATCATCCCGCCGGATCGTGGACCACCGAATGGTGGGACCTGCAGTGGTGCGCCTTGGCTGACACGTCCGACGTCCTTCGCGTCGCCCCCCGCGGTTCGGCGCGTCGGACGCTCCACCGGTCGCCCCACGCGTGAGGGTCTGAGTCTCCGGCCCGTTTCCGGGCCTCCCTCTACAACTGATGCGTTGCGCGGCACGATTGCGATTCATGATCACGGCTTGACCACAGTCGGCTTGCGGATGGTCTGGGCGGAGACGATGGCGATCAATGAACCGAGCCGCAGCGTGATAGTGAAGCCCAGGATGCGTTGGTGATCTCGTAGATGACTTCCCCGTGCCAGGTCTGAACCGACCACCGCGTCTTGGGACCACCATCCGTTGCCCGGCGCCGAGCGCACTGAGTTGTCGTTCGTTCGTCATTGCACGAGAGGGACCGTCTACCGGTCACGGCGCCGCGGGCGAGGCACCCGAAGTCCATCGGCGACGGGTCCCGCCGTCGGCGGCATCGTCAGCCTGGTGACCCTCCGAGGCTTCCTGAGTCTGGCCTGAGCAAGATCGAAGAATCAAGCAACATGTGAGGTGTCTTGCTCCGAATCTGCATCTCACGGACCCGGCAGGGCTCAAATAGGAGAGAAGGGACTTGCTCGAGCCACGAGGGTCCCGCTTGCGAGCACCGGCGCTGAGGGGGCAGGGAAGTGAGCACACACGTCCATCGCGACGGCGCCCACAAGATCACCGTGCAGGATGACGACGGCCGGCAGGTTGTCCTCCTGAGCCAAGACCGGACTCTCCAGGTCTCTACCACTGGTCTCGGACCTCGGTTGACACCTCAGATGGCGCACGACCTGGCTGACGAGCTCCATCAGTGGGCTACCTGCCAGCAGACCGTCCGTCGCGGCGAGCGCGTGACACGCCGGGAGCAGTGAGCGTCTCAGGGACCGTGTCCCGCCGCGCGTAGGGCTCCGAGGGCCATCCGCTGCAGCAGGTCTGCCATCTCGCCGCGGCCGAGCCGAGCACTGTGCGGGGTCGAGTTGATCAGGCCGAAGGTCGCGTGCGCAGCGGAGCGGGCCCGTACGCTGTCGCCTCCGACGGCGGCGACGATCGCACTGACCCAGAGGTCGACGTAGCTTCGCTGGAGCCGCCGTACCGTACGCCGGTCATCCTCGGCCAGGCTGGCCAGGTCGCGGAGCTGCACGGTGATCAGCGGGGGATGAGCCAGGGCGAACTCCACGTGCCAACCGATCAGTGAAGACAGCACCGCTTCAGGTCCGTCCGCGGCGGTGCGGTCCGCGCGACGCCGACCCTCTGACAGCAGGCGCTCGCTGATGCCGACCAGCATCTCCCCGAGCAGCGCCTCCTTGCTCGCGAAGTGCTTGTAGAGAGCCGCACCGGAGATGCCGAGCGCGGCGCCGACGTCGTAGACGGAGACCCCGTTGAAGCCGCGCTCGGCGAACAGTGTCGCGGCGACGTCGAGGATCTGCTCCCGCCGGGTCGCGGTCGAGGCGAGGGTCCTGGCGGCCGGCATGACGCCAGTCTAGACGCTGAGGTTATCGAGTGTTAACCTCACCGGGTTAAGGATCATTAA
>DASQLI010000006.1:0-2570 GCA_035630075.1 Microlunatus sp. | reverse complement strand
GGCTAACCGAGCATTGGATGCCATGCGTGATCTCAGCCACGGTCTGTTCCCCGCGCTGCTGGCCGACCGTGGACTGGCGGCTGCCCTGGAGTCGTACCGGCAGCACAGCGATCGCCGAATAGATCTGGAGATCTCGCCTGACGTGCGGGGCGTCCGGCTGGCCCCTGAACGGGAGGCGGCGGGCTACTTCTGCTCCGTGGAAACGCTTGCGGCCCTCGATCCCGGCCGCCTCAGACTGATCATTCGGCAGGACCGGCTGGAGATCCAGTCCGAGGGTCAGCTGGCCGAGCCGCTTCCCGCTGACTTCGGGCAGCGACTGGTCGATCGAGCAGAGGCGGTCGGCGGGTCGGTGCAGATCGACTCCCGTCCGGCTGGCCAGCTGGTGCTCTGCGTTTCCTTCCCCATCGGCTCCGACGCCATCCCTCGGCCAACCGACGAGGTGCTGCAAGGCGGCGTCACAGTATCGTGACGTAGTAATGGGGGAGGTTGATCGAGACCGTTTGCCGCCCGGGGAGGAGCAGCGGTGCCGCTTCGGGTGGTATTCGCCGAGGACAACTATCTGGTGCGCGAGGGCACCACAGCGCTGCTGGCCACCGCACCCGAAGTCGAGGTCGTCGGGTCGGTCGCCGACAGCCGTGACCTGCTGGCGACGGTTGCCGAACTGCAGCCCGACGTCGTGCTGACCGACATCCGGATGCCGCCGACCTACACCACTGAGGGCATCGACGCCGCCCGCCGGATCCGAGCCGACCACCCAAACGTCGGCGTGCTGGTGCTGTCCCAACACGCCGACGGAGCGTACGCCGCCGAGCTGTTGAGCGGCGGCGCTGCGTGCCTCGGCTACCTGCTCAAGGAGCGGGTGTCCGACGTCGGTGAGCTGGTCCGGGCACTGACCGAGGTCGCTCGGGGTGGCTCGGTGCTGGACCCGAAGGTGGTCGAGGTTCTGCTCGCGGCCAACGCCCGGGAAAGGTCATCACCGCTGAACGCGTTGACCCCCCGGGAGACTGACGTGCTGCGGGAGATGGCCACCGGCCGCAACAACGCCGCCATCGCCAAGACCCTCTACCTGTCGGAGCGAGCCGTCGAGAAGCACATCAACGCCGTCTTCGCCAAGCTAGGTCTGACCACCGAGGAGGAGTCGCACCGCCGGGTAAGGGCGGTGCTCACCTTCTTGAACGCGAGCCGCTGAGACTGCCGGCTTAGACGGAGGTCAGAAAGCCTCTTCGGCTTCATCGAGCTCCCGCCGGTAGGACCGACTCAGCTTCTTCCGCAGCAGCAGTCCGAGCATGACGGTCAGCACAGCGGTCGCGAGCAGGGCGGCCAACTGTCGGCTGTCCCCGCCCGGCAGGAGATCGGCGGCAATGCCGTCACTGTTGTTTGACCGGTTGAAAAACGTGTGGGTCAATCCCACCAGCAGCAGGCTGTTGGCGGCCCCCCGCATCACCATGCCGAACAAGGACCGGACGATGATCACCAGCACTCCCAGCAGGGCGAAGCCCACGACGAAGTCCACGGCAGAACGGACCTCGCCGGTGATCACCTGCAGCGGCATGTGAATCGCCGCGAACGGGATTCCGGTCAGCAACGCGGCCAGAAAGAAGTTGTGCCGTCGCTCCAGCCGGGTCTGCAGAAAGCCTGCCCAGGCCGCTTCCTCCCAGAGGTTGATGAGGAGGAACGCGACAAGAATCCCCAGAAGCTCCCGCCAGAGCACGCTTCCGCTCGGCACCACGGCGGTGTCCCCGAGCAGCACGGCGATGATGACCGTCAGCAGCGGCAGGGCGATGACCGCCACAAGCCACCAGCCGACGCCGACCCGCCAGCGCAGGATCCGCCGGAAGAGCTGCCGTATCGCCGACCGGCCGCCGTCGAGGTAGGTCACCAGCAGCGCCGAGCTGAACAGCAGAACAGTCAGGCCGCCAGACGCGAACCGTTCCATGTCGATGCCCAGCCGGGCGGGGAAGTCCTTCCCCGCGATGACGTCGTACTGCATCAGGATCGGGATGACCGACAGCACATATACCGAGCCCAGGGCCAGAACCAGGAACGCAGCGAGCGGATGGCGCTTCACCAATGCTTTCAGACCGGTTCTCTCCCGTACCCCGACGGTGGTGTCCACGACGATCAACCCCCTCGACTTGTGCCTCCCTCGAGGCTACGAAATCCGTCTCCCCTGCTCGAGCCAGTAGGCACCTCTTTCGGAGGGCGGTGGACCCGCCGGTTTCATGCGGCAGGCCCACCCCTTGAGGGGGTGTTAGCACCCTCGCGGTTCAGGTGACAGCGAACGAGGCTGGGTCGTCATGGAGGGGATATGACCGTTCGGGTGCTCGTGGTGGACGATCAGGAGCCGTTCCGGTTGGCGGCAACGGCAGTGGTGGCGGCGACCGACGGCTTTCAGGTGGTCGGGTCCGCAGCCAGCGGGGAGGCATCCCTGGTTGCCGTGGATGAGCTTCGCCCGGACCTGGTCCTGATGGACATCCACCTGCCCGGCATCGACGGGGTCGAATCGACCCGGCAGATCCGGCAGCGGCAGCCCGGCGTACGGGTGCTGTTGCTCTCCACCCATGACCACT
>DASQLI010000005.1:0-10987 GCA_035630075.1 Microlunatus sp. | reverse complement strand
CACCTCGTGTCCCCACCACAGCAACACATCGGTCCGGTCGAGGAGGTCGTCCCCGAGACCCTGGTCAGGCTGGTTCTGGGTGGCCGTGCCCACCTCGAAGGCTGGGTCGGCAGCCAGGGGGTCTGCGATGGCGCCGTGGATCCCTCGCGGGTAGATCGCCGCGATCGGGGGTTCGTGGCGTTCGTGATGGTTCTCCGACCAGACTGTGACTCGAATGGTCACGACCGGAGACCACCCGACGAGTGCGCGGGGGGAGCATCACCCGGGGAGTCGGGATCTGGGGTACGGCTGATGTCGACGGTCATGGTGAGTGCCTTGCTCCTCGTCGCGTTCTCGGCGGCGGTCAGCCACGCCAGCCGACAGCCTGGAATGCGTAAGCGTTTGCGTACGTAGCGTAAACGCTTTCTGGAACCTGGGTCAAGCAGACCTGCAGGATCGAACCCCACGTGCACGAGCTCAAGCCGAGACGAGGGCGCGCGCAGTGCTGCCGCGGACGACCAGCCGCGGACGCAGCAGTACCTGCTGTGCTCCACTCGTCTCACTGGGCGCCCCATCGGTGTTCGGACCGCCCAGCATGCTGCGCAGCCGATCCCAGGCCAACCGCCCCAGCTGCTCTTGCGGCACCCAGGCCGTGGTCAACGGCGGCCAGGTGAACGCCGCGAACGGGATGTCGTCGAAGCCGACCACCGACAGCTCGCCCGGGACGTCGGTACCCAGCTCGTGCAGCGCCCCGAGCAGACCGAGGGCGACCACGTCGTTGAAGGCGACGACGGCCGTCACGCGCGCGTCCAGCACCTGGCCGGCGGCGCCGTGCCCATCGAGGAACATCGCGCCACAGGGGATCTTGACCACCTCGACGTCGCGGACAGCGTCCAGCGCCTGCTCCCGGGCCGCGTTGGACCGGCTGGCCGTCGGGCCCTGCAGGTAGGCGATCCGGTGATGTCCGAGACCGGTGAGGTGGCGGACCAGATCCCGGATCCCGGACGCCCAGTCGACGTTGAGCTGCGGAACGGCCACCCCCTTCGCATTGCGGTTGAGCAGCACCACCGGATGCAGATCCGGCACCAGCCTGATCAGGTCCTCCTCCGGCATCCGAGGAGCCACCAGCACCACCGCGTCACAGCGCCGACGGGTCTCCACGGTCAGCACCGGCTCCCCCTCAGCGTGCTCGGCGCTGTCGGCGACCAGGACCCGGTAGCCCTGCTCGGCGGCGGCTCGGCTCAGACCGCGCAGCGCCCCGTGGAACGACGGGTTGGTGAGATCCGGTACGACGTACCCGATGGTCTGAGTACGGCCGAGAGCGAGGCTGCGAGCCATCTGGTTGGGCCGGTAGTCCAGCTCGGCGGCTGTCGACCGCACACGCTGCGCGATCGCGGGGTCGACCGTGCTGAGGCCGTTCATCACGCGGGAGACGGTCGCCCGCGAGACGCCCGCTCGGGTGGCGACGTCACCGATGGTGGCCCGGTCGCGATCAGGTCGTCGGCCCACCCGGAACCCCCTGTCGACGCCGGCTGAGAAACCGTTTCTGGCTACTAGCTGCGACCTTAGCCGTCAGCGCAGCCGTTGTCGAGAACCTCGAGCAGCGAAGCGCAAAGGGTTGCGCTCTGCGCCGGTGGGCGCTTAGGGTGATCTGTCGGAAACCGATTACCGAGGAGATGGAGTCAGGCATGGTCGACCAGCGTCGGCGATACGCGATCGTGGGCACGGGGTCTCGGGCTCGGATGTACGTCGGGGCGCTGACCTCGACGCACGCCGACGTGGGCGAGCTGGTGGCCTTGTGCGACCCGAACCCCTTGCGGCTGGAGCACTACCGCACCAGCTACGACCTGACCGAGGTGCCGACGTACGCGCCGGAGGAGCTGGATCGGCTGTTCGACGAGACCGGGCCGGACGCCTTGATCGTGACCTCTCCCGACGCGACCCACGACGTCTACATCGCTGCCGCCCTGGCCCGCGGGCTGGACGCGATCACCGAGAAGCCGATGACCATCGACGCCCCCCGGCTGCACCGGATCGTCGACGCCGTCCAGGACTCCAGCGGTGACCTGAGGGTCACCTTCAACTACCGATACTCCCCGCGCAACTCCGTGGTCCGCCAGCTGATCGCCGACGGGGCGATCGGCCAGGTGACCTCGGTGCACTTCGAGTGGCTGCTCGACACCGCCCACGGCGCCGACTACTTCCGTCGCTGGCACCGGCTCAAGGACGTCTCCGGTGGGTTGCTGGTGCACAAGTCCACCCACCACTTCGACCTGGTCAACTGGTGGCTGGCCGACGTGCCGACCCGGGTCTACGCGAGCGGCGGGCTGAAGTTCTACGGTCGGGCCAACGCCGATGCCCGGGGACTCGGCGAGCGCACCCCGCTGAGCCGGGACAACGACCCGGACGACCCGTTCCGGCTGGACATGGCGGCCGATCCGCTGCTGAAGAGCCTCTACCTGGACGCCGAGTCGGTCGACGGCTACCAGCGCGACCTGGACGTCTTCAACGACAGCATCGACATCGAGGACAGCCTGAACCTGATCGTCGACTACGCCCGCGGCGCCACCATGTCGTACTCGCTGAGCGCCTTCGGACCGTGGGAGGGCTACCGGGTCGCCTTCAACGGCACCGAAGGACGGATCGAGCTCGACGTGGTCGAGCGCGGGCACCTGCAGTCGGCGAACGACAAGAAGGGTGTCGTCGTCGACCCGTCCGCCGTCCATGACGCTGCCGGGTCCGACGAGGTGCGACCGGTCGGCGAGCGGGTCCTGCTGCAGCGACACTGGGAGCCGGCACAGGAGATACCCATCCCGACGGGGGTCGGCGGGCACGGCGGTGGTGACGCGATGCTGCTCGACGACCTGTTCCGGGGTGCCGGCGACGACCCGCTGGCCCGGACGGCGGGCTACCTGGACGGCATCCGCAGCGTGATCGTCGGCGTGGCCGGCAACACCAGCCTGGCCGAGCGTCGCGCAGTCGAAACGGCCGAGTTCGGTCTCCCACTGGAACCCGCGTCGTCGAGCACCGCTACCCGAGTTCCGGCTTCGCCGGATCGAGACGCCTAGGAGCTGTCGATGTCCACCACCCTTCGGCTCGAAGCCGACCGCGCGCTTCCCTTCCCCGCAGAACAGCGCGCCATCGCCAGAGAGATCTACGGCGAGACCAAGGATCTGCCGCTGATCTGCATGCACGGGCACGTGGAGGCGGAGGTGTTCGCCGACGACGTCCCGTTCGCCGATCCGGCCCAGCTGCTGATCGTTCCCGACCACTACGTCTTCCGGATGCTGGCCTCGCAGGGCATCGAACCTTCCCGTCTCGGCGTCCCCCGGACCGACGGAGGGCCCGTCGAGACCGACTCCCGAACGATCTGGCGTACGTTCTGCGAGAACTGGAAGCTGTTCCGCGGCACCCCGTCGCGCTACTGGCTGGAGCACGAGCTGGTCGAGGTGTTCGGGGTGGATCTGGTCCCCAGCGCCGAGACCGCCGACTCGATCTACGACCAGATCGCCGCCCGGGTGGCCGAACCCGAGTTCAAGCCCCGGGCTCTGCTCGACCACTTCAACATCGAGGTGATCTCGACGACGGACGCCGCCACGTCGGAGCTGCGTCAGCATGCCCGGCTGGCCGGCGACGGGCTGGGCGAGCGCGTGCTGCCCACGTTCCGGCCCGACGCCCTGACCTATCTCGACCGGCCGAGCTGGCGCGCCGACATCGCTGAGCTCGCCCGCGTCTCCGGCGTCGACACCTCGAGCTACGACGGCTTCCTGGACGCTCTTCGTACGCGACGCGGCGCCTTCGTCGAGGCGGGCGCCCGGGCCACCGACCACGGCCATCTGTCGGCCGACACCCTGCCGATCGAGACCAACGCGGCCCGGGCCTTGTACTCCCGAGTTCTGGAGGGGGAGGAGGCCAGCGCCCACGAGGTGACGGCCTTTGCGGCGAACATGCTGTTCCAGATGGCGGAGATGTCGGTCGAGGACGGCCTGGTGATGCAGCTCCATCCCGGCGTCCTGCGTGACCACAACACCGCGATCTGGCAGGCCTTCGGATCCGACAAGGGCTACGACATCCCGGTCCAGACCGAGTTCACCCGGGCTCTGCGGCCGATGCTGGACCGGTTCGGCACCGATCCTCGGTTCCGGGTCATCCTCTTCACCGTCGACGAGACCACCTACAGCCGTGAGCTGGCTCCCCTCGCCGGCACCTACCCGTCGGTGCGCCTCGGCGCCCCCTGGTGGTTCCTGGACTCCCCCGAAGGCATGCGCCGGTTCCGCGAGACCGCTGTGGAGACCGCCGGTTTCTACAACACCTCCGGCTTCGTCGACGACACCCGCGCCTTCGCGTCCATCCCCGCGCGACACGACCTCTCCCGCCGCGTCGATGCCGGTTTTCTCGCCCGACTGGTCCTGGAGCATCGGCTCGACCTGACCGAGGCGGTCGAGACCGCCGTCGACCTGGCCTACAACCTGCCCCACGAGTCCTACCGCCGTCGCTCCGTCGACTCGGCCGACAACTCACTCGCTACCCCCGGAAGGTGACCGCATGTCCCGACCTGCTGAGCAGACTCCCTCCACCGACGCCCCGCTGGGAGACGGTGCCTACCCGGACTCGAAGGTCTCCCACGGCGGCGCGACGTACTGGCTGGAGCGCTCCTCCGACGGAGCGAAACGTCTCGTGGCGGTGGCCGCTGACGAGTCGGCCTTCTCTGACTTCACCGGCAGCACAGAGACCGTCGATGGCGAGGTGCGACTCGTTGCCCCGGTGACGGCCGAGAACGCGCTGGCGCTGCGCTCGGCGCTTCCGTGGCTCACCCCGTCCCGGTTCGGATTACACACCTCGGCCGGTTTCGGTGACCGGCTCGGGTTGACGACGCCGGGTCACGTACGGGCGTTGAACGCCGTCGGTGGCGCGATCAACCCTGTCTTCGCCCAACAGTCCATCCGCGAGATGGGTCGCTGCGGGCGGACGCCGCGCAACGTGCTCGATGACGCGACCTGGGGTGCCTTCCAGGCCGGCTGGACCAAGCCGGTCGGCGGCGACGCCGATCATCTCGAGGAACTCGACGACATCGACGCGACGGTGGCGGCCGGATTCGTGTTCTACACCCTGGACCCCAAGGCGCACGTCGATCCCGAGGCGGAGCACGCCGATCCGACAGCCGTCCGGGCAAAGGTGGAGGCGCTGGACTGGGCGAGTATGGACACCGACCTGGAGTCCTTCACGAAGTCCTATGTCGGGCACCGCATCGACCTCGACCAGGAGGCCATCGAGCTCGACGAGGAGTCCGTGCTCCGGGCGATGGCGAAGTACGGACCGTCCATGTCGCACGCAATGGCCCTGTACCGACGCCTGATGGCCAAGGGCATCGACTGCGAGGTGGAGTTCGCCGTCGATGAGACCGACCATCCGACGAAGCCGGCCGAGCACGTCGTGGTGGTCAGCGAGCTGAAGCGGCTGGGGATGGAGTTCATCTCGTTCGCACCACGCTTCGTCGGCCGCTTCGAGAAGGGCGTCGAACACATCGGGGACATCGACGAGCTGCGGCGCGACTTCGAGATCCACGCCGAGATCGCCCGAGCCCTGGGGCCGTACAAGCTCTCCCTGCACTCCGGTTCCGACAAGTACTCCGTGTACCCACTGATCGCCGAGGCGACCAAGGGCATGGTGCACCTCAAGACGGCCGGCACCAGCTGGGCCGAGGCTCTGCGGGTGATCGCCCACAACGACCCCGATCTGATGCGAGACGCTCTGACCCTCGCGCTGGAGAGCTTCGAAGCGAACCGCAAGAGCTACCACCTGTCCTGCGATCCGAGCAGGATCCCGACCCAGCCGACCGACGACGAGGTCGCTCACCTGATGGATGTGGTGGACTCGAGACAGGTCCTCCATGTCGGCTACGGGGCGATTCTCGAGGAGTTCGGCACCCGCATGTACGAGGTGTGGAACGACCACGAGGACGAGCACTACGAGATCATCGCCGACCACTTCATCAAGCACCTGAAGCCGTTCGCGCCGTGGGCGAGCTGAGGAACCATCGCGACAGCCGACAGGTGTCCGCCCGTCTGGCCGCAGACGCTGACGGGTAACGTCTGGACGAAGAGGTAGAGAACACCGACCTGAAGCTCTCGGGTTCCTGACGCGCCCGATTCACGGTACGCCGTGAGGGCGCAGGAGGAGAGGACGCCACGATGACCGACACCATCGTCCGGACGCTCTCGGCGCCGGATGCCGCCGCCGCCGCCGGAGCCGCCGCCGCGGCGGTCGCTGCCACTTCGCGCGAAGACCGAGCCCGCTGGCTGGAGGCGGTGGCCGACGCGTTGGATGCCGCCGCCGAGGACCTGGTGCCGATTGCGACGGCGGAGTCCCGCCTGGCCGAGGCGCGGTTGACCGGCGAGGTCGCCCGGACCACCGGCCAGCTCCGGCTGTTCGCCGGCGTGCTGCGCGATGCCGGTTACCTGGAGGTGATCATCGACCATGCTGTGCCCGACGCGACCCCGCCGCAGCCGGACCTCCGCCGGATGCTGGTCCCCACCGGTCCGGTCGCGGTCTACTCGGCCAGCAACTTCCCGTTCGCCTTCTCGGTGGCCGGTGGTGACACCGCCTCCGCGCTGGCTGCCGGCAACCCGGTGGTCGTCAAAGCGCACTCCGGTCACCCGGAGCTGTCTCGCCGGACCGCCGCCGTCGTCGCCGACGCACTGTCCGGAGCCGGCGCGCCGGAGGGCACCTTCGGCCTGATCGAAGGCACCCAGGCCGGGCGGGACCTGATCCAGCACCCGGCCATCACCTCCGGAGCGTTCACCGGTTCGCTGCACGGCGGCCGAGCGCTGTTCGACCTGGCCAGCGGTCGCCCCGCGCCGATTCCGTTCTACGCCGAGCTGGGCAGCATCAACCCCGTCGTGGTGACCGCCCAGGCGGTCCAGCAGAACGGCGAGGGACTCGCGTCCGGACTGGTGGGGTCCTTCACCCTCGGTGCAGGACAGTTCTGCACCAAACCGGGCGTCGTCCTCGTTCCCGCCGAGGCGGGCTTCGAGGACCAGGTGGCAGAGGCGATGGGTGACGTCACGGCGGCACCGCTGCTCAACTCACGGATCGTCGAAGGCTTCGGCCAGGGCATCGGCTCGCTGGCCGAGCACCCGGCGGTCGAGCTCGTCGCCGGCTCCCGGTCGGCCGCTGATGCCGAGGCGCCGGCGCCGCTGGTGCTGGTCACCTCGGCGGCCGAGGTGGTGGCTGACCCGGAGGCCCTGCTCGCCGAGTGCTTCGGTCCGGTCACTCTGTTGATCCGTTACGCAAGCTTGGCCGACCTGGAGTCGGCGCTGGCGGCGGTGGAGGGCAGTCTCACGGGCACCATCCACGCTGCCGAGAGTGAGGACGTCAGCGCGCTGACCGCCCTGCTGGCACCCCGGGTCGGACGGCTGCTGTTCGGCGGCTGGCCGACTGGCGTCGCCGTCACCTGGTCGCAGCACCACGGAGGTCCCTGGCCGGCCACGACTTCGGTCCACACCTCCGTCGGGGCCACCGCGATCCGACGCTTCCTGCGTCCGCTCACCTTCCAGGACGCGCCGGAGTCGGTGCTGCCGGACGAGCTGAAGGAGTCCAACCCGCTCGGCGTACCGCGCCGGGTGGACGGCAAGCTCGAGGTCTGAACGCCTTCGAGAAATCGGCCCGGCACCTGACCGGGCGGGATCAGGTGCCGGGCCTACTTCTCGTCGCCGCGCCCGTAGCCTCCTGACCGTTGCTCCCGCCTGCTCCCGCGGCAGAGACTTCACCCAGGATGAAGCTCTCCCGGTCATGCTCACCAGGTCGTGTCAACCGCAGAGCCTCCTGAAGCGAGTGACTCAGTGATGGAGAGCCAAGGAGCAGCGACAGTGGGCAACGCCTCGCCTTCGGTACCGCGGCGGCCCTTGCTCGCCGCCGTTCACAACCCGGTCGAGGAGTCCTGTGAGCCGTTGTCGTTCGAGGACTTCTACCGGAAGGAGCACCGCCAGGTGCTGGGCCTGGCGTTCGTGCTCACGGGCAACCAGTCCGCGGCCGAAGACGTTGCTCAGGATGCGTTCACGGCCGCCTTTCGACACTGGCGAACCGTTGCGGCATGCGATGCGCCGGGAGCCTGGATCCGACGGGTCACCTGCCACCGCGCTGCCTCCGTACTGCGGCGGCGAGTCGTCGAGGCGAAGGCACTGGTACGGCTTGCCAAGCGGACACCCACCTCCATCGAGCTGGATGAAGGCGATGCAGCATTCTGGCGAGCGGTTCGTCGCCTTCCACCACGGCAAGCGCAGGCGGTCGCACTCTTCTACTACGAGGACTACAGCGTGCGGGACATCGCCGCAGTCCTCGACTGCAGCGAAGGCACCGTCAAGACCCACCTGAGCCGAGCGCGCGCTTCTGTCGCACGTCACCTGCATCTGGAGAATCCACAATGAGCGACTTCGAGACGCGAGCCCGAAACGCTGCTGAGGCAGTCCGGCGCCAGATCGCTGACCTTCCCGTTCACCCCGATGAAGGCATCCGTCGTGCGCAGCGCTCCCCGGCCCGCTTCGCCGCCCACACCGCGGTCGCCGCTGCCGTCCTCATCGGCGCGGTCGCGATCGGTGTACCGATGCTCCGCGGCGGGATCACGTACGGCGGGGACAGCGCCGCGTCAGGCGGAGGCGGCGCGGCGGCCGGCGGAGGCGGCGCGGCGGCCGGCGAGGGCGGCGCGGCCTTTGCCCTGACCGGGGCGTTGAAGCAGTTCCCCACCTGTGACACCGTGCTCCAGTACTTCAAGGACCAGGCCCCAGAGCATCTGATCGGACGGGTGCACGGAGGCGCCGCGACGTCCAGCGACGCCGGTGCGCCGGTCTGGAGAACCGCGGCGCCAGACCAGCAGGGTCGCGCCTCGGCCGCCGCCGGCGCCGAGTCGGACGCAAGCTCGCCGGAACACTCGGAGACCAACATCCAAGAGGCCGGCGTCGACGAGCCGGACATCGTCAAGACAGACGGAAACCGCATCGTTGCCGTCGCCCGAGGTCGAGTGCACCTGATCGGCTCGGAGGGTGGCGAGCTGACGCTGCAGAAGACTCTCGGAGTCACAACGGCCCGGAACGTGTTCCTCTCCGGCAGCCGATTGCTGGTCTTCAGCGAGCAGGAGGCTGACTCGCTCGAGCCTGAATCACCCTGGTTCGGTGCACTAGCCGCGTTGACGATGTATGACATCTCGCGTCTCAACGACCCAGAGCTCATCGCCACCTTGACCATCGACGGCACCGTGCTCGACGCACGGCTCGTCGGGACGCAGGTACGCGTGGCTACCTCAGCGTCGCCGGACATCGACGCGCCGGCGCCGGTCTTCACGCCCGAGGGTCGCATCTCCGAGCGGTCGGTGGACGAGCTGCGGACCGCTGTCGCGAACACGACGGTCGACGACTGGATCCCTTCGTACGTCCTCCAAGACGGCGGCGGCACAGAGGTCGGCAGCGGTCACCTCGTGGATTGCGCCGATCTGGCTCGGCCGGAGACGTTCTCGGGACTCGACACGGTCGCGGTGTCGTCGTTCGAGATGGGCTCGGCCCTGCAGTCCCGCAAGACGGTGGGACTGGTCGCCGGCGGACAGCAGATCTATGCGACCAGCACCTCGACTTATGTCTCGACGACTGAATGGACTCGGGACGGTTCGCCGGCAACGACGAGCGTGCACAAGTTCGTGACCGCGACGTCTGGCGCCAGCACCTACCAGGGATCGGGCGACGTTCCTGGCACGCTGCTCAACCAGTACGCGATGTCTGAGTACGACGGTGTGCTCAGGGTCGCGTCCACCGTCTCTGAACGCCGGGGATGGGTGAGCACGCGTGAGGTGACCGAGGGCATGGTCACGACGCTGCAGGAGCAGGACGGGACGCTGCGCCAGCTCGGACAGGTCGGCGGGCTGGGCAAGAAGGACAACGAGTCGATCCGAGCCGTACGGTTCATCGAGGAACGCGGGTACGTCGTCACATTCCGCCAGACAGATCCTCTGTACGTGCTCGACCTTCGCAATGCTGCTGCCCCGAAGGTCCTGGGTGAGCTGAAGATCCCCGGCTACTCGGGCTACCTGCATCCGATCGGCGAGAACCTGCTGCTCGGTGTCGGTCAGAGCGGATCAGCCACAGGTCCTGGCGGCCAGACGGGCGTGCAGTTCTCGCTGTTCGACATCAGCAACCCGACGTATCCGCGCCGGATCGACACGCACAGCTACGGTGCGGGCGCGGCGGCCGCCGAGTTCGACCCCAAGGCCTTTTTGTACTGGCAGCCGCGCGAGCTGATCATCGCTCCCGTCAACCTCTACGGAGCCGGCGACGGTCGAGGAGCCTTCAGCGGCGTGGTGCTCCTGCGAGCGGCCGGTGACGGCCTGAAGGAACTCGGGAGGCTGCGCGTGGCCGAGGACGATGGCGTGGCCAACCGGTCTTTTGTGATCGGCGACGCCGTCTACCTCCTGTCCGATCACGCGCTCCAGTCGGCCCGTCTCGATACCCTGCGGCCGATCGACAACCTGGACCTGTAGACCTCGTGTTCGTGCCGATTCCGTTGGATCAGTCGGCCAGGTAGCCGGTCTCCGGGTCGATCTCGGCCAAGAAGCTCCGGATCTGGTCGATCAGCTCCTCCCGATCAGGATCCCAGTCGACGTTCATGCTGGTACCGAAGCCGTAGCCATCGGGATGTGAGATCCAGTCGAAGTCGAAGGTCCCGGGTGAGGCGGGCCGGCGCGTCACGACGAACGTCTCCCCGTCGACAACCAGCTCGACGGGGTCGAGCCCGGGTTGGCCGGCGGGTGCGGGGCCAGGCGCGGCGTTCTCGTCCAGGTTGTCGGATCGACGGCTGGGATCGTCGTCGCGGTATGCGTTCCACACGCTCACCAGCGTGGACCAGCTGGGTACGCAGCGCCAGTTCTCTCGGACTGCCGTGCAGTTCAACGGCCGAGGGTCGAGCGTGGGGACGGCGACGGACGACACCTGAAACAGCGCCACGACCGACTCGTGCTCGTGCGAAT
>DASQLI010000004.1:0-2188 GCA_035630075.1 Microlunatus sp. | reverse complement strand
GGCCGGTAACGTTTGGCCACCATGCGCATCGACCGGGCCGGGTGGCCTTTCATCACCGGACCCCTCGCCCCTGCGGCCATCGCCCTTCTGGCCGGACGTCGGTGGGTCGCGTGGCCGTTCCTCGGTCTCTCCGCCTACATGGCGCTGTTCTTCCGGGACCCCGACCGACGGTGCGACACGGCGGCCCCGGCGCCCGACGAGATCCTCTCCCCCGCCGACGGCGTCGTGATGGTCGCCGGGGAGCCGCAGCCCGACGTGGCTCCGGACGGCGACTGGCAGCAGGTCAGCGTCTTCCTGTCCGTGGTCGACGTGCACGTCAACCGGTCGCCCTATCGCGGCGAGGTCGTCGAGAGCTCCTACCGGAAGGGCAGCTTCCTGGCCGCGTACCGCAAGGAGTCGGCACACCGGAACGAGCGCAGCGAGCTCTGGCTGCGTGACGGCGACCGCACGGTCGTCTTCCGGCAGATCGTCGGCGTCCTGGCCAGGCGGATCGTGACCCGCACCGGGCCGGGCGAGCGGCTGGCCACCGGTGAGCGGATGGGCCTGATGAAGTTCGGCTCGCGGATGGACGTCTTCGTGCCGCGGGAGTGCACGATCACCGTTGCCAAGGGGCAACGGGTGCGGGGCGGCGAGACCGTCATCGCGCGCTGGCCTGCGGCCGGCTGAGGAGCCCGGCATGCCACCTACGCGACGCACGACCACCGTCGAGTTCGTCCGCGGATCCGTCCGCGGCAGCCGCCGGCGGGCGCTGGCGACCCTGCCCAGCCTGTTCACCCTCGGCAACATGTTCTGCGGGTTCTTCGCGATCCTGGTGTCGATCCGGGGGGACTACGACCTCGCCGCCGTGCTGATCGGCCTGTCGGTGGTCTTCGACATCACCGACGGCGCGGTCGCGCGACTGGTCGGCGCCGTCACCCCCTTCGGCCTGCAGTTCGACTCCCTCGCCGACCTGGTCTCCTTCGGCCTGGCCCCCGCGCTGCTGGCGTTCACCGTGTTCTCGCAGGGCCGCGACGAGTGGGACCCGCTGGGCTGGGTGGCCTGCTTCATCTGGGTCGCCTGCGCCGCCATCCGGCTCGCCCGGTTCAACACGACCATCGACCCCACGGCCGACAAGCGGTACTTCATCGGCATGCCCAGCCCGGGGGCGGCCGGCGTGGTGATCGCGTCGGTGTTCGCGTTCGGCGACCAGATGCAGGGCCGCGACCGGCTCTGGGTGCTGCTCGTCGTCGTCGTCCCGGCGTTGCTGATGGTCACCAACATCCGCTTCCGCTCGTTCCGGTCGCTGGTGAGCCCGAAGAGCAACAAGCCGTACGTGCTGATCTCGGTCGCGGTCGTGATCGTGATCGGCCTGGTGGTCAACCCGGTGTGGACCGGGATCGCCCTGGCGTACGGCTATCTGCTGGCGCCGTTGCTGATCCCGCTCGTCGCACCGCTGGCCCGGCTGCTCCCCGACCGGCTCAAGGAGGCCCTCTCATGAGCGTCCGGCCCCTCCGTCCGGACGACGTCCCCGCCGTCGTCGGGCTCGTGCGCGAGCTCGCCGACTACGAGAAGGCGCTGCACGAGGTCCGGCTCACCGAGGAGCAGCTCACCGGCGTGCTGTTCGGCGACTCCCCCGCCCTGTTCGGGCACGTAGCCGAGCACGACGGCGAAGTCGTCGGGATCGCGCTGTGGTTCCTGAACTTCTCGACCTGGCGCGGCACGCACGGCATCTACCTCGAGGACCTCTACGTGTCCCCCGGCCACCGCGGCACCGGCCTGGGCAGAGAGCTGCTGCGCACGCTGGCCGCCGTCTGCGTCGAGCGCGGCTACTCGCGGCTGGAGTGGTCGGTGCTCGACTGGAACACCCCGTCGATCGAGTTCTACCGGGCCGTCGGCGCCGTCCCCATGGACGAGTGGACCACCTTCCGCCTCACCGATGACGCCCTGACCAGCTTCGCCGACGACCGGAGAACCCCATGACGACCGAGCGCACTCCCCCCGAGTGCTGGCTGACCGACATGGACGGCGTCCTCGTCCACGAGGAGAAGGCGCTGCCCGGCGCCGCGGAGTTCCTGGAGCGGCTGGTCGAGAAGCAGCGCCGGTTCCTGGTGCTGACCAACAACTCCATCTTCACGCCGCGCGACCTCTCTGCCCGGCTGGTCCGTGCCGGGCTGCACGTGCCCGAGGAGTCGATCTGGACCTCCGCGCT
>DASQLI010000003.1:0-5498 GCA_035630075.1 Microlunatus sp. | reverse complement strand
CCGGCTCGTACGCGCTCAACGGCGACAGCCAGCCCTGGGCCTGCGCGATGGCCCGCGCCGTCGTACGGCGCGACGGCCACGGCCTGTCCGACTGGGCCATCAACAGTGTCGAGACGTAGCGCCGGACGCCGACCGGATCGTCGCCCGGACTGGGCAGCGGGACGATCCGGACCGCCTTGCGCACGGAGGCCGCCTCCTCCGGCAGCACGTGTCCCAGCACCGCCAGCACCCCACCGACTGGTTTGCGCCAGCCGGCCACGGTCCACACCAGCGACGAACGGACCGCTGGGTCCGGGTGCTCGAAGGTGAGCGTGACGTGGTGCGGCGCGGACAGGTCGACGGCAACCGGGCCGGTAGCGGTGGTGATCGACGCAGCCTCTGCGCGGATGGCGACGGCGCCGTGGGTCTGATCCCACTCCACCTGCTCGACGTGGCGGACCAGCGCCGAGCCTTCCACGTCGATGTGGGGAAGGGCCCGGTCGAGTCGTCTCGGCATCCACCACGCCTTGTCGCCCAGCAGGGCGAGGATGGCGGGTACGAGGGTCATCCGGACTCCGAAGGCGTCCACGAAGACCCCCACGGCGAGACCGAGCGCGATCGGCTTGATCGTCGAGCTGCCGTGTGGGATGAAGGCGGCGAACACCGAGATCATGATCACCGCAGCTGCCGTCACCACCCGCGCGCTGGAGATGAAGCCCGTCCGGATGGCGTGCCCGGCTCTCGACCCGGGCGAGGCGTCCGTGCCGTGCACGTACTCTTCCCGGATGGCTGAGACCAGGAACACCTCGTAGTCCATGGCCAGACCGAACAGCACGCCCATCAAGATGATCGGCAGGAAGCTGACCAGCGGCCCGACCTCGGTGATGCCGAGCGGGCCGGCTCCCCAACCCCAGATGAAACAGGCGGTCACCACGCCCAGCGCGGCGGCGATCGAGAGCAGGTAGCCCAGGGCCGCCTTGATCGGAACGGCGATCGAACGGAAGACGATCATCAGCAGGACCAGCGCCAAGCCCACGACCACCAACCCGAACGGCACCAGGGCGCCGCTGAGCCGGGTGTTCACGTCGATGGCGACGGCAGTGGTCCCGGTGACGGTGATGTCGGAGATCTTGAGCTTGTCCTCCCAACCCGGCGCCTGCGCTCGGATCTTGCCGACCAGCTCGGCGGTACGCGGGTCACTCTGCGCCCACTCGGGCACCACCCGGACCAACCCTAGATCGGCGGTCTGGTTGGGAGTCTGCTTGGTGATCGCCTGAACGCCAGGGATCTTCGCGATGTCGTCGGCGAGGTCCTGCACCGTTCCCTTCGGGTCGGTGCTGGTGATGATGTCGGCGGTGACCAGCAGTGGTGCGTTGTACCCAGGACCGAACTCGGTGGCGACCAGGTCGAAGGTGGTCCGCTGCGGCGAACCGAGATCGGCGCTGCCGTTGTCGGGTAGGGCGAGAGCCAGGTCCTTGACCGGGATCGCCAGCACCCCGATCACCAGGAGGACCACCACCACGGTGAGGGCAGGGATCCTGGTGACGATGGCCACCCACCAGGCACCCATGGTGCGACCGGCGGCAGCCTTGGCGGCCAGCCTGACCGTGTGCGACTTCTCCGTCGGCCGGAGCCGGCTGCCGCAGATGGCGAGGAAGGCGGGCATCAGGGTCAGCGCAGCGCAGACCGCGACCGCGACGCCGGCCGCCGCGGCCACGCCCATCACCGTCAGGAACGGGATGTTCGCGACGGCGAGTCCGCACAAGGCGATGATCACCGTCGTACCGGCGAAGACCACCGCCGAGCCGGCCGTGGCCGACGCCTGTCCGATTGACTCCTCGACCGTCAACCCGTGGACGAGCTGTCGTCGGTGCCGGGTGACGATGAACAGGCCGTAGTCGATGCCGACGGCCAACCCGATCATCAGCGCCAGGGTCGGAGTGGTGGTGGAGATGGTGGTCACCGAGGCGATGGTCAAGATCGTGGACATGGTGATGCCGACCCCGAACCCGGCGGTGAGCAGCGGCAGCCCGGCCGCGATCAGGGACCCGAAGGTGATCGACAACACGACGAACGCGATGAACACGCCGATCAGGTCCGTCAGGCCCACCCCGGCACCGGTCGGGGTGTACATGTCGCCACCCAGCGTGGTCGTGTAGCTCTGACCGGCCGGCGTCCTCGCCGCCTGCTCCACCTCGGTGATCGTCGTCTGGCTCAGGTCGGTCACCGAGACGTCGAACTGGATCTGGGACTGGGCGAACCTCTTGTCCGCGGAGATGGTGCCGACCGCGCCCGAGGCGAAGGGGTCGTCGACGCTGCTGACGTGCTTGACCTTCTCGATCGCCTTGATCTGGTTCTCGATGGCCGCCTGGTGGTCGGTGATCGGACCGGAGGTCGACTCGAACACGAGCTGTCCGGTGGTGCCGGACGCCTGCGGGAAGCGCTGCTCGAGGGTGTCGATGCCGGCCTGCGACTCGGTGCCCGGGATGGAGTAGTCGTTGACCAGGGCGCCCTTGGCGAGGCTCGTCACCCCGAAGCACGCACCGGCGATCAGCACCCAGATCAGCAGAGCGCGCCAGCGGTGTCGGGCGACCGCGTGCCCGAGGGCGTACAGGAACGTCGACATGGCTCACTCCCTCGGCACAGGCTGCCCGCCACCCTGCACCCGTCACCCCACCCAATCCGGGTGGGCTGACGAAAGCCGGTCCGAGAACCTGACGATTGCCTGACGACGGGGTACGACCGTTGCACCGGCGGTCGGCGGTGGAAAACTGAGCGCGTGACGGGGAGCGCCGAAGCCCACGTGCTCGTGGTGGACGACGACGACGGCATCCGGGAGATGCTGCAGTCGTCGCTGACGTTCGCCGGTTTCCGGGTGACGACGGCCCCCGACGCGCAGAGCGCCCTGGTCCTGTTCGGCAGCGACGAACCGGACGCGATCGTGCTGGATGTGATGATGCCGGGCATCAACGGCTTCGACCTGCTGCAGCTGCTTCGCCATCGTGGCGAGACCGTGCCGGTACTCTTCCTCTCCGCTCGCGACGCCGTGGAGGACCGGATCCGGGGGCTGCGGCTGGGAGCCGACGACTACCTCACCAAGCCGTTCAGCGTCGTGGAGGTGACCGTACGGCTGGAGGGTCTGCTGCGGCGGACTCGGGCACAGACCGGCCGCTCGAGCGACCTCGACGCCCGATCGGGCGGCGGAGTGCTCCGCTGCGGCGACCTCGAGGTGGACGAGGACCGGCACCTGACCACACGGGGCGACCGCAGCATCGACCTGTCACCCACCGAGTTCCGGTTGTTGGTCTTCCTGCTGCTCCACCAAGGTCGAGTGCTGTCCAAGCCGCAGATCCTGAACCAGCTGTGGCAGTACGACTTCGGCGGCGACAGCAACGTGGTCGAGCGGTTCGTGTCCAACCTGCGCCGCAAGATCGACGCCGACGGACCGTCGCTGATCCACACGGTGCGCGGCTTCGGCTACACCATCCGCGCCGACCAGGCCACACCGTGAGTGCGGAGGTCCGAGTGCGGGATCGCCGCTGGAGCACCCGAACCCGACTGATCGTGACGCTCGCCGTCACCTTGACGGTGATCTTGATGATCACCACCACGGCCTCGATCCTCTACATGCGCAGCTATGTCCGGGCGCAGATCGACGACCGGTTGATGGGCACCTCACAACGGATCCGGGCTTCTCTGGTGGGCCTGCAGGACGTCCGGATGGACGCCAGCACGGTCGACAACATGGCTCAGGCGGAAGCGGCTGCGGTGGTGTTCGAGCGCAACGACCAGCCGATCATGACCGCCAACACCGATCCGGCGACGGCGCAGCTGTTGATCACCGCCGGCATCCAGGACGGTCAGCCGCACCAGGTGCCCGACCGACCCGAGATGACCGTGATCCGGCTCGACCTGACCGACACCGACTTGTCGCTGGTGGCGCGCGACGGCACGGTGCTGGTCCCGGACGGTCTGGTGATTGGCTTCGACACCGGAACCAGTCTGGCCACCGTGCAGCGACTGATCCTGGTCGCCGCCGGTGGCGTCCTCGCCGCGATCATCGCGCTGGTGGCCGCAACCGTGATCATCGTGAGCCGGAGCCTGCGGCCGCTGAAGACCATGTCGGAGCAGGCGCACGCGTTCGCCGACGGAGATCGCACGAGCCGGCTGACCGTGCCGGGCGACGATCCCGAGATGCGCCGGCTGGCCGAGACGGTGAATGATGCGTTCGACGTGCAGCAGCGGGCCGAGGGGCGGCTGCGCGCCTTCGTCGCCGATGCCTCTCACGAGCTGCGAACGCCATTGACCACGGCAACCGGCTGGATCGAGCTCTACCTGCAGGGTGGCCTCACCGACACCGAGCAGCGCGATCAGGCGATGCAGCGGGCGATGACCCAGCTCGGCCGGATGCGGGTGCTGATCGACGAGCTCGCGCTGCTGGCACGACTCGATCGAGCACGGCCGCTCGACCTCGATCCGGTCGACTTGACCGCGTTGACCACGGAGGTGCTGGACGACGCGAGGGTGATCAACCCGGACCGCCGGTTCTCCCTGCACGCCGCCGGGCCGGCCACCCTGCTGGGCGATGCCCCGAAGCTGCAGCAGGTGCTGCAGAACCTGCTCGGCAACGCCATCCAGCACACGCCGCCCGGCACACCGGTTGAGGTGACGGTCCGGCCGGCGCGGCCTGATGCCGGCGGGTCCGGCGGTGCCGCCGATTCCCCGGTGCACACCCTGCTGGTGACCGACCACGGTCCAGGGATCTCCCCGGAGGATCAGCAACACGTGTTCACCCGGTTCTGGCGCGGAGACGCCAGCCGCAACCGACAGACGGGCGGGGTGGGCCTCGGCCTGGCGATCGTGTCCTCGATCGTGACGGCGCACGGCGGCACCTCCGACGTGATCAGCCAGGTCGGGCACGGCACCACCATCAGGGTGCGACTGCCGGCGGCGAAGGCTTGAGTCGCCGACTTCCCCTGCGACCTCCGGTCGTTCGGGGTCGATTCAGTCGGCCCGGTAGTCTTCTGGACTTCCACTCACGTGCGAGAGGTTTCCCTGATGACCTTCAGTCCCCTGGTCTGGGGTGTGACGATCGGCCTGGTCATCCTGTTGCTGGCGGTCGACCTCATCCTGGCCGCGGTCAAGCCGCACGCAGTCGGCTTCAAGGAGGCGACGGCCTGGTCGGTGTTCTACATCGCCGTCGCCGTCGGCTTCGGCGTCTGGTTCACCGCCGCGTACGGCGGCGAGCTCGGCATCCAGTACTTCGCCGGCTACCTGGTCGAGAAGAGCCTGTCGGTCGACAACCTGTTCGTGTTCGTCATCATCATGACGACCTTCGCCGTGCCGCAGGAGCATCAGCACAAGGTCCTCACCTTCGGCATCGTGCTGGCCTTGATCATGCGCGCGATCTTCATCGCCGTCGGAGCGACGCTGCTGTCCCTGTTCTCGATCGTCTTCCTGCTGTTCGGCTTGTTGCTGATCTTCACCGCGATCCAGCTGTTCCGACACCGCGACGAGGA
>DASQLI010000002.1:0-14336 GCA_035630075.1 Microlunatus sp. | reverse complement strand
CGAGAACGTGGACATCCGCTACTACTCGGTGATCTACTCCGCGATCGACGAGATCGAGGCGGCCCTGAAGGGCATGCTGAAGCCGATCTACGAGGAGGCCCAGCTGGGTCAGGCGGAGATCCGCGAGATCTTCCGCTCCTCCAAGGCCGGCATCATCGCGGGCTGCATGGTGATCGGCGGGATCATGCGTCGCAACGCCAAGGCGAGGCTGCTCCGCGAGGGCGTCGTCATCCACGACTCGAGCATCTCCTCGCTGCGTCGGGAGAAGGACGACGTCACCGAGGTCCGGGAAGGGTACGAGTGCGGTCTCACCATCGCCAACTACAACGACATCCGGATCGGTGACATCGTCGAGACGTACGAGATGCGGGAGAAGGCGCGGAGCTAGAAAGGTCGTACGGGAGCCCGAGTCGCTGGTCGGCTCGGGCTCCCTTCCGCGTCTGCTGCTCCTGGGTCGGGTCTCGCCCAGCATCGCGGGAGATCCTGCCTTGGCTGCACTCGGTACCTCGGTCCCGCGATGCAACGCCCGACCACTCCCTGACCCGACCCAGGAGCAGCAGACGCGCGTTCTGGTGCCGGCCAGCGACTTGGGTCCCATACGCCCGTTGCTGAGATGACTGGATGGTCAGGGGAGACGGCCCTCCAGCACGACGTTGAACATGGTGGTGGCGGCCGCCCGGCCCCGAAGGCCGGCCTGCGCGAACACGTCCACCAGCCGGGCGGTGCCGGCCTGGGAGCCGAGCGCGGCGCCCACATCCTGCGACAGGCTGTTCGGTACGCACAGGGCGGTGCTCGAGGCGTACCAGCTCAGACCCAGCGGATGCAGGTTGTCCTCCAGCCGATCGGCCGCAGCCGGCTCGATCGCCACCACCACGCCACCGGGAGCGAGCCGGGCAGCGGCGTGCCGCAGCGCGCCCACCGGGTCACCGAGGTCGTGGAGGGCGTCGAACATCAGCACCAGGTCGAATGTCCCGGTGTACTCCTCGGCATCCACCTGCACGAAGCGGACCCGGTCGGACAGGCCGCGGCGGCTCGCCGTCGCCGTCGCCCGACGGATCGACTCGGCGTGGTAGTCCACCCCGACGAAGCGCGAGTTCGGGAAGGCCTCGGCCAGCTGCAGGGTCGGGGTGCCGAGCCCGCAGCCCACATCCAGGACGTCGATGCCTGCCTCCAGCCGGGCCACCAGGCCGTCGACGGCCGGCAGCCACTCGGTCAGCAGCGAGTTCGCGTACAGCGGCCGGAAGAACCGCTCGACCCCGCTGAACACCCGCGGGTCCTGCTCGTGCCAGCCGATTCCCTCGCCGGTGACGAAGGCGTGGGCCAGCCGGTCGGCGGTGGCCGCCGTGGCCACGATCGTCTCGAAGCAGCCGATCAGAGCCGCCGGGCTGTCGTCGTCGGCCAGCACGGCGGCGTGCTCGGGCGGCAGCCGGAAGGTCTGGTTCGCGGGGTCGTAGCTGAGGTAGCCGGCGGCGGCCTGGGCGGCCAGCCACTCCCGGAGGTAGCGCTCCGCGGTTCCGGTGCGCTCGGCCAGGTCGGCGCTCGTCGTGGGCCGGCTGTCGGCCAGCGTCCGCCAGAGGCCGAGCCGGTCGCCCAGGTAGGCCAGCGTCGCATTGAGCGCGAACGCCTGGTGGCCGGCCACCTGCTGCAGGAACGCCATCAGAGCGCCCTCGTCGATGGCCGGTGCGCTGGTCTTGCTGCCGTGTGTGGTCGGCTGCTCGGTGATGGTCATGGTGTGTCCTCTCCGCCGGCCACCCGGTGCGGCTCGGCAGGAGCAACCTTCGAGGAGCCCGCTGGCGGCGGGCTGTCGTCGGCGGGCCCGACCCGGTCGCGGGAAGGACAGCGCCACGACAGCGGCACGACCGGCGGGGGATCCATCATCGAGACCATGACAGCGACTGACGTGGCGACGAACGCCACCATCGACCCGACGGCCCTGGGCACCACGGTGGCCATCTGGGCCCACCCGGACGACGAGACGTATCTGTCCGGCGGGCTGCTCGCCACTCTTCGGGACGCCGGCCAGCGGGTGGTGGTGGTCACCGCCACCCGGGGAGAGGAGGGCCTGGGTCCGGCAACCTCAGCCGAGCGGCGACGGGCGGCCGCGTTGCGGACGACGGAGCTGGCTACTGCTCTTCGCACTCTGGGTGTCGTCGAGCATCACTGGCTCGACTATGCCGACGGGTCCTGTGCCGAGCTGGATCCGGCGGTCCCCGTCGCCCGGCTGCTGACCATTCTCGACGAGCTCCGGCCGACGACGGTGATCAGCTTCGGACCGGACGGCTTCACCGGCCACCCCGACCACATCGCCGTCGGGCGGTGGGCGGTGCAGGCGTGTGCCCGAGCCGCCGTACGCCCCGAGTTGTGGCAGGCCGTTGCGACCGCAGCACGGCGCAACCGACACCGCGAGGTCGAGGACCGGTTCGGCGTCTTCGCCCTCGGCGAGCCACGGATCTGCGCCGAGGCCGAGCTGGCCGGGTGCCTGCGGCTGAGCGGCGCGGCCCTGGCCCGGAAGATCGCTGCGCTGCGGGGACACGACAGCCAGACCGCGGGTCTGATCGCAGCCATGGGGGAGCAGCGGTACGCCGACTGGGTGTCGGTCGAGACGTTCGTCCAGGCCGACCTCGGCTGACCGCTCGGCTCGGCTCGCAACCGCGACCACCTGTAGCACAATCGCCAGCACAGCCGGCCGACGAGAGGACCACCGTGGCGGATCGCCAACCCCGCCCTGCGCTCCGCGTCGCCCTCCTCGGCCCGCTGACCGCGGAGGTGGACGGACGATCCGTCGAGGTGCCCGGCCACCTGCGTCGGTCGCTGCTGGCCCTGTTGGCTTTGGCCGCCCCGCGCGTGGTCAGCGCCAGCAGCCTGATCGACGCCCTGTGGCCGGACGACCCGCCCGAGACCGGTACGCAGGCCCTGCACACCCAGGTCTCGCGGCTGCGGCGCACTCTCGGTCCGGCGGCGACTCGGGTTCAGCGCTGCCCGCCGGGCTACCGGCTCGACCTGGACCCCGCCGACCTGGACGTGGTCACCGCTCGGCACCTGGCCCGCGAGGTCACCGCCGAGCTGACCCGCCGACCGGCACGCGCCGCCGACCTCGCCACGCAGGCACTGCAGCTGTGGCGTGGTCCAGGGCTGGAGGAGTTCTCGACCGTCGAGCCGCTGGCCGCCGAGGCGGTGACGGTGGCCGACCTGCATCGCCACCTCCAGCACCAGGCGGTCGCCGCGCGCCTCGAGCTCGGCGACCCGACCGTGGCGCGCGAGGCGGCCGCCCTGGCCGCGGCCGACCCGCTGCACGAGCCGAGCGTCGTGCTCTGGGTCCGGGCGCTGGCCGCCGAGGGCCGGCCGGCGGAGGCGCTGCAGGTGGCGGCGGCCTTCCGTCGCCGACTCGTCGACGAGACCGGCCTGGATCCGAGCCCCCAGCTCGCCGAGCTCGAGCAGCGGGTGGCGTCCGGCGCACCGGGCACTACGGTGACGCCGCCGATCCGCCGTACGGTGCCGCGACCGGTCGGCCCGCTGGAGGGTCGCGAGCAGGACCGTGCCCTGCTGGACCGGCTGCTCGGCACCGAGGCCGCCGTCACGGTGACCGGGCCGGGCGGTGTCGGCAAGACCCGGCTGGTGCTGGACGTGGTCGCCGATCTCACCGAGCGGGGCGGGTGCGACGCGGTCGTGGTCGCGCTGGCCGCGGTGACCGACCCGCGCCGCGTGCCGGAGGCGCTGGCCTCGACCCTGGGACTGCGGACCGAGGGCCCACCGAGCGTCGCGGGCGTCGCGGACGGCCTCGCCGCCCAGCAGCTGCTGCTGGTGCTGGACAACTGCGAGCACGTGGCTTCGGTCTGCCGGGATCTGGTCGTGACGCTGCAGGCCCGAGCACCGCTGGTCCGGGTGCTCGCCACCTCCCGGGTGAGCCTGCACGTGCCTGGTGAGCACGTGCTGCGGCTGCAGCCGCTCCCGGTGCCGGGCGCCGACCTACCTCTGGAACGGTTGCGGCGCCAGCCGAGCGTCCGGGCCTTCCTGGAGTACGCCACCCGCCGCAACGCCCGGTTCACGGTTGACGAGTCTGACGTCGACGACCTGGTCGAGGTGATCCGGCGGCTGGACGGGCTACCGCTGGGACTCGAGCTCGCGGCCGGTCAGATCGCCGTGATGCCGCTGCGTTCGGTCCGGCGACGGCTGGACCGGGCGCTCGACGTGCTCACCACCGAACGCACCGACGACGATGCCCGGCAGCAGACCCTGCGAGCCACGGTCGACTGGTCGTATCGGCTGCTGACCGATCCGGAACGCTCGATGCTGGCCACCATCTCGATGTTCCCCGGCGGAGTCGACCTGGAGACCGTCGAGGACCTGACGAGGCTGGGTGACGACCGAGGAGGCGATCCCGTGCTGGTGCTGGGTCGGCTGGTCGACGCCTCGTTGGTCGTCCACGACGACCACGGCCGCTACGGACTGCTCGAGACGATCCGGCAGTTCGTCCTCGATCGGCTCCAGGTCGAGGAAGGCCGGGATGGGGCCGAGAGCCTCTTCCTCGACTGGGCGGTACGAACCGCCCACGAGCTCTCCCGGGACCTGCTGGGACCCGACGAAGCCGAGGCCGATGCCCGACTGCGCACCGAGCTGGCCAACCTACGGGTGGCTCGTGACCTGGCCCGATCCCGAGGTGACCTCGACCGGCTGGTCCGGATCACCCTGGCCGTCGACGAGCCGTCGACGTGGCGCAACCTGTCGGAGCTGTGGGCCTGGGCCGCCGAGCTGGCCGACGAGCCCGGCCTCGCGGGCCATCCTCAGCAGGCCCGGATGCTCGCCGCGGCGGCCAACGCCAGCTGGCTGCAGGGTGGCGATCTCGAGGCGGCCGAGCAGCTCGCCCGTCGTGGACTGCAGATCTCCGGCCCGGAGGGCCCGGCGGCCTCCCGCTGCTGGAGTGCCCTGGCCACCGTGGCACTGTTCCGCGGGGCGTTCGACGAGGCGCTCGACGGGTTCGAGCGGGCCGCTCAGGTCGATCCTCATCCGGCCGGGAGTCTGGTGGTGGCGGCCCTGCTCGCCGTCTACGCCGGACGGTCGGAACGGGTTCAGCTGCTGCTCGACCGGGCGCGGAGGCTGCTGAGGGACCGCCCGGTGCCGTCGCAGCTCTCCTTCGCCCTGTACGTGGAGGGCGAGGCTGCCGCGGCGCTGGGGGACAGCGCGACGGCGATCGTCGCCTATACGAGCGCCATCGAGTCGGCCGAGCGCGCCGGCGTGGGGTTCGTGGCCGGCATCGCCGGCGTCGGGCTCGCCTCGACTCTGGCCCGGAGCGGCCAGGTGACCGCGGCGGTCCACCAGTTCCAGCAGCTGCTGCGCTACTGGACCACCACCGGAAACTCGACCCAGCTGTGGACCACGCTGCGCAACGTGGGCTGGCTGCTGGCCGACCAGGGCCGGCTGCCGGAAGCGGCCACGTTGCTGGCGGCGGCCGACGCCGCGCCGGCAGCCGCCGCCCTGGACGCCGAGTCCCGAGTCCGCGTCGCAGACGTCTTACGGGCGGCGCCGGACCGGACCCAGGCCCTTGGCCCGGCGGAGGCGGTTCGGTCTGCGGAGTCCGCGCTGGCCACCCTGGGCTGACCGCTCAGTGCCGTGAGGCAGAATCGGAGGGCTGGTCTCGCTGACAAGGAGTTGGACATGAGCTCGCCCCGGGTGTTGAAGCTGGCTGAGGAGATCAAGGTCATCGCGGCGGAGATGTTGAAGCGGCGGATCAAGGATCCCCGACTGGGGTTCGTCACCATCACCGACGTGCGGCTGACCGGGGACAGCCGGGACGCCACGATCTTCTACACCGCCTTCGGGACCCCGGAGGAGCAGACGGGCACCGCGATCGCGCTGCAGTCGGCGACCGGCATGATCCGCTCGCAGGTGGGCAAGCAGCTCGGCCTGAAGTTCACCCCGACGCTGGTCTTCATACCCGATTCGGTGCCGGAGACGGCTCGACAGCTCGAGGACCTGCTGGCCGCGGCCAAGGACGAGGATGCCAAGGTGGCCGAGCAGGCCGTCGGCGCATCGTACGCGGGAGATCCCGACCCGTATCGGCGCCCCGAGGACGACGAGCTGGAAGACGACGAGCGCGCCTGAATGGCTGCCGAGAAGTCGGCGGTCACGGCCGGGGTGGTGATCGTCGACAAGCCGGCCGGATGGACGTCGCACCAGGTCGTCGGACGAGCACGGCGGCTGCTCGGCACCCGCAAGGTCGGGCACGCGGGCACGCTCGACCCGATGGCGACCGGGGTGCTGGTGGTCGGCGTCGGGCGGGCCACCCGACTGCTCGGGCAGCTGGCGCTGACCGACAAGTCGTACGAGGCGACGGTCCGGCTGGGGCAGACCACGGTGACCGACGACGCCGAGGGTGAGGTGACCGCTAGTCCCGGTGCCCCCGGGCTGTCCGACGAGGCGATCGAGCCGGCGCTCGCGCCGCTGCGGGGCCGCATCGAGCAGGTCCCGTCGTCGGTCTCGGCGATCAAGGTGGGCGGTGTCCGCTCGTACGCCCGGGTGCGGTCGGGCGAGGACGTCGCCCTGGCCGCCCGACCCGTCACCGTGAGTCGTTTCGAGGTGCTCGCCCGGCACGACCGGGTGGCGGACGGAGTGCCGGTCGTCGATCTGGAGGTGCTGGTCGAGTGCAGCTCCGGCACCTACGTGCGGGCGCTGGCCCGTGATCTCGGTATCGCGCTCGGCGTGGGGGGCCACCTGACCGCCCTGCGCCGCACCCGGGTCGGGCCGTTCACGATGGCCGAGACCCAGCGCCTCGACGGCCCGGATCTCGTCGTCACCCCGATCGCTGAGGTCGCCCGCCGCTGCTTCCCGAGCTTGGACCTGACGCCCGAGCAGGCGACTGACGTCAGGTACGGTCGACGGCTGCCGGGCACACGACTGCCCGGGGAGCTGAGCGCGGTGTTCGCGCCCGACGGCACCTTCCTCGCGCTGTACCGTCCCGAGCACGGCGACGCCGTACCGGAGGCGGTATTCGTCGGCTAGGCAGAGAATGGTGTCGCTCCAGACGATGCACCGCGACGCACGACCGCGTCACCGAGTCAGTAGGTGATGGAGCCGAGGGCTGCGGCCCGTGCAGTGAGGTCGGCGTGAATGCCGCCGAAGGCCGGTGTGGCTGGCAGCAGACGCTTGTCGATCTTGGTGACACAGCTGAAGTTGGTGTCGACGACGTTGGCCAGCGGCGTCTCGGAGATCTGGCTGAGCAGCTGGTAGGCGTCCAGAGGGTCCAGTCGGTGGAGCTGTGCCAGCCAGTTGATCATGTCCAGCTGGCCGGCCTTCCAGGCTGCGTCGAGGGGTCGGCCGGATCCGACCGTGATCAGGTGGGTGTTGTTCTCGAGCCGGGGCCAGGCTGGTGATCCAGCGACCTCGCTGCTCTTGATCAGATCGACGATGATGGTGGCGTTCATCGCACCCTCGACGGCTGTGCCACAGGACTCGCCCTCGCCCTGTCGGTAGTGACCATCGCCGAGGGACAGCAGTGCACCCTCCACGTTGGCGCGGAGGAAGGCAGTGGCTCCGGCGCGCATCTCCGGGGTGTCCATGTTGCCGCCGAAGTAGTCGGGAACCAGCGAGGTTCGGACCTCGCGTAGAGCGGGCGCGACACCGACGGTGCCGAGCATCATGCTGGCGGGCAGCGTGACGGTGAAGTCGCTGGCGCGCGCGGCGAAGCCGACCGTGTGGTTGGTGCTGTCGTACTCGTAGAACCATGTCCGTTCCGGCAGAGGCGGGTGCAGGGACGCGTTCTGCGGAGTGCTGGTCAGGCCGCCGAAGTACGGGATCAGCGTGGAGACCCCCCAGCTCCGAGCGGGGGTGAGGTCCACGAGGTGTACAGCGACGACGTCTCCGGGTTCGGCGCCCCTGATGAAGAACGGACCGGTTTGGGGATTGAGGTCGCTCGTGGGTAGCGACCCAGTGGCGAGATCGTCGGTCGAGCGGATCCGACCGCCGTAGGCGTCCTCGCACCACAGGGTGAGCACCGTGCCGGGATCGATCGTGAGCACCGGCGCCAGCCCACCGAAGGTGAAGCCGTACTGGTCGGGGGTGGGGGTGAAGCTGATGGAGTCTGCACTCATGTCAGGTCCCTTCTCACTGGTCGTCGATGTCGGAATTGTCTCCGAGATGTTCCGGGCACCGGTAGGCGTGAGCAGCTTGCGGTCCGCGCCGAGCGTGGCCGTCAGGTTCGCGAGGTGCCGGACGGCCGCTCGACGTCGATGTTCGTCGGTCAGCGGGCCGCCGACCGGGATCGGAAGAGGTATCCGGCCCAGAGCATGGCGGCGATCATGATCAACAGGCACCAGCCGACGGCCCAGAAGGGCTCGCTACCCAGCTCGGTGCTAAGCAGCAGACCCCGGATCGACTCGATCAGCGGTGTGATCGGCTGGTGGTCGGAGATCCAGCGCAGCCCGTCGGGCATCGTCTCGGTGGGTACGAAGGCGCTGGACAGGTAGGGCAGGAAGAGCAACGCGAAGCCGTAGTTGCCGGCTGCCTCGACGCTGCCGGCCACCAGGCCGAGGGCGGCGAACAGCCAGGTGATGGCCAGGATCCACAGCGACACCAAGACGATCGCGGCCAGCCAGGCGAGCGGTCCGGCGCTCGGTCGGAAGCCGACGAGCAGCGCGACGATGATCACCACGGCGGTGGCCACCAGATTGCGGGCCAGGCTGGCCACCACGTGCCCGGTGATCACCGCACTGCTGCGGATCGGCATGGTGCGGAACCGGTCGATCACCCCGGTGGTCATGTCCTGGGCCACCCCCACGGCGGTGCTCGCTCCGCCGTAGCCGGCGCAGAGCAGGATGATCCCGGGTACGACGTAGTCGACGTAGCCACCGCCCGGCTCGATAGCGCCGCCGAAGACGTACACGAACATCAGCATCAACAGCACCGGCAGCACGATCGAGATGATCAGGGCGTCGACGTCGCGGATGCTGTGCAGGACGCTCCGGCGCACGAACAGCCAGGCAGTGGTCAGACGTCCGGGCTGGCTCCGCGACGGCATCCGGGTCAGCACCGACGTGGCGAGCGCACTCATGCCGCCACCTCCTCGGTGAGGGCCAGGAAGACGTCGTCCATCGTCGGTCGGCGCAGCACCACATGGGTGTCCGGGCCGGCGTACGCGGCCAGCTCGCCCAGGGCGCGCTGGACGGATGCCGGGGTGCCGTCGGTGGGACGCTCGGCCAGCACCGTCTCATCGGCGGAGCGGATCTCCAGCACCTCCTCAGCGACCCGGGCCTTGAGCTCTGCGGGAGTGCCCTCCGCCACGATTCGGCCGCCGTGCAGCACCGCGACCCGATCGGCCAGCCGATCGGCCTCCTCCAGGTACTGGGTGGTGAGCAGAATCGTGATGCCGGAACGGGCGAGGTCGGTCACGACGTCCCACAGAGCCTGCCGGCTCCGGGTGTCCAAGCCGGTGGTCGGCTCGTCCAGGAAGATCACCTGGGCATCGACGACCAGCCCGAGGGCGAGGTCGAGCCGGCGTCGCATGCCGCCGGAGTAGGTCCGCACCCGGCGCCGACCAGCCTCGACGAGGTCGAAGGCGGCCAGCAGCTCATCCGCTCGCTGCCGAGCCGCGGCCTCGGTCAGGCCGTTGAGCCGGCCGATCAAGGTCAGGTTCTCGGCTCCGGTGAGCACCTCGTCGACCGCGGCGTGCTGCCCGGTCAGGCTGATCACCCGACGGACCCGGTCGGCCTGCCGGACCACGTCGAAGCCGGCGACCCGGACGGTGCCGGAGTCCGGTCGAGCAAGCGTTGACAAGATCGTGATCAGGGTCGTCTTGCCGGCCCCGTTGGGTCCGAGCAGGGCGTACACCTCCCCTGAACGGACCCTCAGGTCCAGCTCGTCCAGGACGCGATGATCGCTGAAGGACTTGGTCAGACCGGTGACCTCGATGGCGTCCACGCCGTCTCCTCTCTGTGCGCGACAACTGTGTATGCCGCAAACTGTTTATAGCATACATACGGTGTACGTCATACGCAAAGGACTACGATGACGCCGTGAGTGACGTGGAGCTGCCCCGAGGGATCGCGCTGGCCTGGGGGATCGCGGTGGACCCGCAGCGCGGGCCCAAGCGGGAGCTGAGCGTCGAGAAGATCGTCGACGCCGCGATCGAGATCGCCGACGCCGACGGCCTGGGCGCGGTGTCGATGAGCAGCGTCGCAACCCGGTTGGGCTACACCACGATGTCGTTGTACCGGTACGTGTCGGCCAAGGACGACCTGATCGTGCTGATGAACGACGAGGGCCTGGGGCTGCCGCCCGACCACGAGCCGGTCGACGACGACTGGCGCGGTGGCCTGCGCCGATGGGGGCGGGCAGTCGACGCCGCCTACCGCCGGCACCCTTGGCTGCTGGACATCCCGATCGACGGCGTGCCGATCACACCCAACAACCTCGCCTGGTTGGACTGGGGGTTGCGGTTGCTGGCACCCGCCGGCATGGCGGCCAGCAATGCGGTCGCGGCGGTGCTGATGATCAGCGGGCTCACCCGGTGGCAGGCGACGATCGACCGATCGGTGGCCTCCGGGGATCAGCTCGAGGCGGAGCAGGTGGTGTTCACCGAGCTCGTCACGCCGGAGCGTTATCCGGCCCTCGCTGCGGCGTTGCGCGACGGTGGGCTGAGCGACGACGAGGCCGACGACCCGTTCAGGTTCGCCCTGGAGCGGGCTCTCGACGGACTCGAATGCGTCGTAGGCTCGGTTGGCGTACCGCCGGCGCCGGTCGAGCCAGTCGAGCCGGAGTCGGTTCGCGGCGGACAGGTCGACGACGTGGAGGTCCCGCGGGATGCCCGGATCAAGGAGGCGACCCGGATCCGTCGGGAGGCCGAGGCGAAGGTCCGCGAGGCCGAGAACCGGCTGCGGGACGCTCGCTACAAGGAGAGTGAGCTGATCGCCAAGGCTCGCCAGCGGGCTGCTGCCGCAGCGGCGCGTGGGTAGTGGGGGCGTGGTTAACTGACGCTGTTTGTCAGCCGCCGGTTCGTACGGCGATGGAGAGGAGACCGGTGAGCCCCCGCACCGTAGTCGTGATCGGCAACTTCGACGGCGTGCACCGCGGCCACGTCGGTCTGTTGCGCCTGGCCAAGGAGTCCGAGCCGAACGCTCGGCTGGTGGCCGTGACGTTCTGGCCGCACCCGATGTCGGTGGTGCGTCCCGACCAGGCGCCGCCACTGCTGTGCTCGCTGGAGCGCCGCCTCGAGCTGCTGACCGAGGCGGGCGTCGACGACGTGACGGTGGTCGAGTTCACCCCTGAAGTGGCGAGCTGGAGTCCCGAGGAGTTCGTGGACCGGGTGCTGCGACCGCTGGATCCCGTCCGGGTCGTGGTGGGGGAGAACTTCCGCTTCGGCTTCCGTGCCGCGGGCGATGTCGACCTGCTGGCAAAGCTGGGTGCCACGCGCGCTGAGCCTGTCGAAGTGCGTCTGGAGAGCATGCGCGCTGAGCCTGTCGAAGCGCGTCTGGAGAGCATGCGCGCTGAGCCTGTCGAAGCGCCTCCCTCGACAGGCCCAAGACAGGGCTTCGTGGTCGATGCGGTGCCGCTGTTCTCAGACGGCGCCCAGCCTTCCTCGTCGACCCTGATCCGGCATGCGGTGGCAGACGGTGACTTCGGCCGGGTGCGGGAGCTCAGTGACCAGGTCTTCCGGATGTCCGGCGTCGTCGTGCGTGGGGACCAGCGAGGCCGGCAGATGGGCTTCCCGACCGCGAACATCATCCCGGCGCCGGGGCTGGCGGTGCCGGAGGACGGGGTCTACGCCGGCTGGGTGACCCGGCTGGACATCGCCGACGCGCCACGCTGGCCGGCTGCCATCTCGGTCGGCACCAACCCGACCTTCGACGGTGTCCAGCGCCGGGTGGAGGCGTACGTGTTGGATCGTGACGATCTCGAGCTGTACGACGTGGAGATCGCGGTCGACTTCTACACCCGGCTGCGGGGCCAGGTGAAGTACCGCGGCATGGAGGCCCTGATCGAGCAGATGCACGCCGACGTGGAACAGGTGCGGCACATCCTGCACACCGCCGGCTGACGGCTCAGCGAGTCTCGACCACCACGTCGTGCCGCAGCCGGTCCACCTGATCGCTGTCGAAGCTGCCAGGGCCGGGGACCTGGGCGTTCGCTGCCGCGGCCGCCGCCGCCAGTCGCAGCGCCGACCCGAGGTCGTCGCCGCGGTCGAGTGCGGTCAGCAGCCCGGCCAGGTAGGAGTCTCCGCTGCCCACCGGGAACCGACCGCGCTGCGACGGTGCCCCGACGGCGTACGCCCGTCCGTCCGTGCCCAGCCCTCTCGATCCGGCGCCTCCGTCGGTGAGCACAACCACACCACCGGTCTTCTCCTGCAGGTGCTTCGCCATCTCGATCAGGTCAATGGCGGGATCGACGCCGAGCGCGGCCGCCGCCTCCGAGCGGTTGATCTTCACCAGCTCCGGGTGACTGTGCAGCAGCGGCACCAGCGAGGCGCCGTGAGTGTCGGCCGCCACCCGGCAGCCCGCGTGGTGTGCGAGCTCGGCCAGCTCGGCCAGCCCCGTGGGTGGCAGCCCTCGCGGCGGGCCGCCCGAGATGACCAGCCAGCCGCGGCGTTGCTCCAGCTCGCTGATCAGCGCCTCGCGGGCCTGAGCCCACACATCCGCCGGGATCGGCTCGGCGTACTCGTACAGCTCGGTCAGCTCATCGACATCAGCCGGGCTGATCGAGACGCAGGTCCTGGTCAGCACCGGCGTGGTCACCCGGTGCACCGCGATCCGCGCGCGCGCCAGCTCATCGGCCAGCCAGTCGCCGGTCCAGCCGCCGAGTACGGCCACGATCGACACGTCCGCGCCGAGCGCGGCGGCCGCCCGGGCCAGGTTGAGCGGCTTGCCACCCGCCCGCCGAACCACCTCGGTCGGCCGGTGGATGCGGCCGAGCTCGAAGTGGTCGACGACATAGGTCAGATCCACGGAGGGGGTCAGGCCGGCGACGGTGATCATCTCGCCACCCTAGGGGACCACCTACAGCGAGAAGCGCTCCATGGCCAGCAGCGGCCGGACGCGTCGCTCCACGTCGCCGACGGCGAAGTAGCGGCGGACCGCCTGCCGGCCGAAGACGTTGCCGATCGAGCCCATCACCATCGCCTGGTCCAGCGACAGGTAGCGCTTGGCCACCTTGCCGGACTTCACCGCGATGGCGTCGTAGAAGCCACCTTCGCCGTACGCGTCGAAGTTCCGGGTGAGCTTGACCAGGTTGTCGTACGCGTGGCGCGGCTCGTGGTGCATGGCCAGGAACAGGGCGTGCGGGGTGACGACGCCGTCGCCGTAGTCGGGCTCTGGGTTCGTGCCCGGCCGGATGTCACCGAAGCCCTTGTCGAAGTTCGTCTTCTCCTGGTCGGAGAAGTAGCCGTCCTGGTTGAGCCCGATGGCATCGACCCCGTATTCGCGGTAGCCACCGGCGGGATCGCTGGCGGGGGAGAAGCCCCAGAAGCCGTAGTCGGCCTCCTCCAGGCCGTGCAGACGGTGGATGGCGACCGTGTTGCGGTGGTTCGGGCCCCAGGCGCGGGGAGACCAGCGCTCCTCCGGCACGAACATGTTCGGCATCAGGGCCTCGAACATCGAGCCGCCCCAGCCTGGCACCACCTCGAGGCCGAGGTGCTCGTAGACCCCTTCGTAGACCTTGATGCCCAGGTAGGTGCGGTCTCGGCCGGTGGGCTGCTGCTCGTGCCAGCTCCAGTCCGCGGTGGCCGGGAATGTGCGCCAGGTGCCGAAGTACAGCTTGGCCGGCACCTGACGGCGGGCGATGGCGATGTAGGAGGCGATCCGAGTCTCGGACACGGTGGTGTCGTAGTGGAATTCGGTGTAGTTGACGTCCGGGCCGCGTCCGAGGAAGTTGCCGACCTGGATCTTGTCGCCGGGCTTGGGCTCGCCGTCCCAGAACCCGCCCTTCATCAGCCCGGAGCGTCCGGATCCATCGATCTCGGGTTGGCCGGCGTCGGGGTTGTAGAAGACCTTGAAGTTCATCTGTCGCAGCAGCCGACCGGCTCGGTCGGCGTTGGCCCGATCGGCGTTCTGCACCACCATCAGCGCGGCTGCCAGCCAGCCGTTGTCGACGCTGGACAGGAACGGGTAGACCCGGGTCCCGTCCACCGGCCAGGTGGTCAGCTTCTTACCCGTCGCCTCGTCGTACCAGTTGTAGAACATGCCGCTCGGGCGGTGGTGCTCGAGCTTGCCGAGGGTACGTAGCGTCTGGTCGATCCGGCTGCTGCACTCACGGCGGGAGATCATGCCGAGGTCCCGGGCGACGACCGTGCTCCACAGGTAGCCGCCGATGTTGGTGGGTGAGGTGTAGCCGCTGCGATTCCGCTGCGCCAGCGG
>DASQLI010000001.1:0-15341 GCA_035630075.1 Microlunatus sp. | reverse complement strand
CCGAGTGTGAGGCACATACTCGATCAACACGCAGACTCGCAGATTCCGGTTGGCCTCGAGCACCCCTGATCGCCGGGTGCGCCTTCTTCACCAGCGGGATCATCAGCTCCCTTCGGGCCCGGCAGTGCAGGTCAGCAGCGGTCGCAGGTGCCGAAGATCTCCAGATCGTGGCTGACGTCGCGGAAGCCGTTCTCGGCGGCCATGGCGTTGGCCCAGCGCTCCACCGCCGGCCCGGACACCTCGACCGTACGGCCGCAGCTACGGCAGACCAGGTGGTGGTGGTGTCCGTCAGAGCACCGTCGGTAGGCGGTCTCCCCGTCGACCGTCCGCAGCGCGTCCAGCCCGCCGGCCTCGGAGAGCGTCTGCAGGGTGCGGTAGACGGTGGTCAACCCGATGCTGTCCCCGCGCCGGCGCAGCTCGTCGTGGATCTGCTGGGCAGTCCGGAACTCGTGCAGCTCGGCCAGCACGTCTTGCACCGCTGCCCGCTGACGGGTGCGGCGCTGAGGAGCGGCGGTGGGCTGGCTGGTCATCTCGATTCCCGGACGGGTCGGTGCTTCTCGAGCCGCTCGTCAGTGCTCGTCGTAGTGGTCGCCGTGGGCAGCATGCCGGTGACCCTCATGGACGTAGTCGGTGTGGTCGCCGTGCCGGACGGACGGGTGCTCGCAGTCGGGACCGTGCTTGTGCGGGTGCGTCTCGGGCACCTCCGTGTGCAGGGTCATCGTGTCGTCATCGGCCAGCTCCGGTAGCACGGGGGCCACTCTACGTCGACGGGTGACCAGCGCCGAGTACGGCCAGCTCAGCGCGAACACCACGATCGCCAGCACGACGATGAGCGCTCCCGGCGGGGTGTCGAGGTAGAACGACCCCACCGCGCCACCGACGGTGACCGCAACGCCCACGACCATCGCGGCGAGCAGACCGGCGTAGAAACCCTTCACCAGGTTGTTGGCGGCGGCCACGGGGACGACCATCAACGCGCTGACCAGCAGCAGCCCGACGGTACGCATGGCCAGCGTCACCGTCACCGCTGCCAGCACCACGATGAGGATGTTGTAGAGCCGCACCCGGAGCCCCTGGGTGCGGGCGAACTCCTCGTCGGTGCTGACCGCGAACAGCTGCGGGGCCAGCCCGAGCGCGGGAACCAGGACGACGACGGCGAGGACGCCGATGACCATCAGGTCGCTGCCGGTGACCGTGGTCAGCGAGCCGAACAGGTACTGCGACAGCGCCGCGGCTCCCTGTCCGGCGATGCCGGACATCAGCACCCCGGCCGCCAGGCCACCGTAGAACAAGATGGCCAGACCCACGTCCCCGGTGGCTTTGCCCCGCTGGCGCAGGATCTCGACCGTCACGGCACCGACGACACAGACCGCGACGGCCCAGGGGACGGGAGCCTGACCGGTCAACAGCGCCAGACCCACGCCGGCGATGGCGACGTGTCCGAGGCCGTCGCCGAGCAGGCTGAGTCGTCGCTGGACGATGTAGGTGCCGATGGCCGGGGCGATGATCCCGGTCAGCAGCGCGGCGAGCAAGGCGCGCTGCATGAAGGGATAGCTCAGGATCTCGATCACCGGTCCACGGTCCCGTCCAGCCAGCCATCGGGTCGTTCCGGATCCACGTGCTCGTGGCCGGTACGGAAGTGACCGGCACCACGGTGTGCGTTGGCGGTGATCTCCGGTAGCGGCCCGTGGGCGACGACCCGACCATCGCGCAGGATGACACCGCGGTCGATCAGCGGGGTCAGCGGTCCGACGTCGTGCAGCACCACCACGACGGCGAGTCCCGCGCTGACGCGAGCGGAGATGACATCGGCCAGCACCTGCTGGTGCTCGAGATCCACGCCGGCGGTGGGCTCGTCGAGGACCAGCAGATCCGGTGCACCCGCCAGCGCGCGGGCGATCAGGACCCGCTGCTGCTGACCGCCGGACAGCTCGCGGACATCGGACTTCGACCGGCCGCCCATCCCGACCAGATCGAGGGCGTCGCGTACGGCGGCTCTGTCACGGGCGGAGCGGGGAAGGAACGGCTTACGGAGGGACAGCCTCCCACTGGCGACGATCTCGGTCACCGTCGCACCACTGGACGGGGCGGTGGAGCGCTGGGGGACGTAGCCGACCCGCGACCAGGAGCGGAACCGGGCGAGTGGCTGACCGAACAGGTCCACCGAGCCGCGCTCGGAAGGCAGCAGACCCAGCGCCGAGCGGACCAGGGTGGACTTGCCGGAGCCGTTGCCACCGAGGAGAGCGACTGCCTCGCCGGCACGGACGCTCATGGTGATCCCGCGCAGTACCGGAAGACCCCCGAGCAGCACCGACAGGTCCTCGATCTGGAGGACCGGCCCGGCGCTCGCCTCGGTGGCAGGCGGCGTCAGCGGCATCCGTTGGCCGTCTTCAGCGCGGTCAGGTTGCTCTGCATGACGGCAATGTAGTTGTCTCCGCGGGACTCGGCGGTGATGGCTTCGATCGGGTCGAGCACGTCAGTCGTCAGCCCCAGGTCGCCGGCGATCGACTTCGCCACCGCGGGCGAGACGAGGGTCTCGTAGAAGATCGTGGTCACGCCGTGCGCCTTGGCCTCCTGCTGCACCGCCGCGATCCGGGCCGGCGACGGCTCGGCGTCGGGCGTCAGCCCGCTGATCCCGATCTGGGTCAGCTGGTACTGCTCGGCGAGGTAGCCGAAGGCGGCGTGGCTGGTGATGAACTCGCGGCGATCACAGGTCTGCAGGCCCGACGCGTACGCGCTGTCGAGCTCGTCGAGCTCGGCGGCCAGGGTCTTGCCGTTCGCCTGGTAGTCGGCAGCGTGATCGGGATCGACTCCGGACAGCTGGCCGACGACCGCGTCGGTGATCGTGACCAGATTCTCCGGATTCAGCCAGACATGGGGATCGAGGCCGTCGTGACCATGACCCTCGTCGCCGTGCTCGTCCTCGCTGTGGACATCGCCGGCCGAGTCGTCGTCGTGCGCATGCTCGTCGGCCCGGTTCTGCAGCGGTACGACGGAGGTGGTGTCGAGGACGTGCCCGTTGCCGCTCTGAGCGACTGCCTCGTCGACCGCCGGCTGGAAGCCCTTGATGTAGACGACCGCATCCGCGTCGGTGATGGACGCGACCTGGCGAGGCGTGAGCTCGACGTCGTGCGGCTCGGCGCCCGGGCTGGTCAAGCTCTCGACACTCGCGTGCTGACCCGCGACGCGCTCGGCGACGAATTGCAGGGGGTACAACGCCGTGACGACCTTCAGCTGACCAGGCTGGGCCGACGACGGCTCTCCGGCAGGTCCGCTGCAGGCTGGCGCAAGGAGGAGGGTGCAGCCGGCAACGACAGCACCGAGCGCGCGCGCGAGCTTCGACATGGGAACCATTTTCATCTAATCGAGAATGGTTTTCAATCGGATCCGACGGGCGTCGTCATGGCGACCCGGCAGAGAAGGCGGCGGGCTGAGACGGCAGTCCCACCGGATCTCCTGGCAGGATGGAGAGGTGGCCGAACCCAGCAGCTCCCGCAAGCAGATCGAGGACCTGAGCCGACCGACGCTGGTCAAGCTCAGCTCGTTGCCCAAGGCCATCGTGCCGCTGGGCACGCTGGTGCTGGTCGCCCTCGGCCTGTTCGCGCCGCTGCCCATCGCTCTGCCGGCGCTTGCGCTGCTCTTCGTCTTCTTCACCTGGATCGCGTACCTGTCCTGGCCCGTGGTGAGTACGGGCGGCAAGGTGCTGCGCGGGGTGATGCTCGGCCTGGTCGTCGCGATGGCCGCCAGCCGCTTCTGAAGCTGCTGTCGGCACGCACGTTCTCGGGTCAGGAAGGTCGATCTCCCACCATCCGTCTCGCTGGCCGCCGGCTGCCTCATCGGACGAACGTTTCCACACCAGTCACCAGCGACGATCCCTGCGGGTCTCGATGCTCACCGACGAGGGCCTCACTGCAATCGCTCGGGACGAGAATCTACCTGAGGAATCTAGCGTTGCGCGCGGTCCGAGCGGGGCGGCCTATTCTTCAGGTAGATCTTCAGTGCGAGATGGTTCGCACACGGTCACCTGACGCAGGTCGGCTGGGCATCGTCGAACCGTCGGGCGCGTCTGACGGCTCAGCTGGCCCTGTCCATCACGTGCAGCACCACGGGAGCCACCGCCTCACACGAGCCGGTGCTGTCGGCCGGCACGGCAGAATCACGGGATGAACGAGATCTACGTGTACGGCGGACTCGGGTTTTTCTCCTTCGCCCTGCTGCTGTTGGTCTTCCTGGATGTGCGCGCGGCACGCAGGCAGCAGGCCGAGTACTTCGAGGCGATCCTCACCCGGCTGACCGAGATCAGGGACACCGCTACGCGGCGGTGAACTCGCTGAGATCCGGCTGCTCGATCCGGCCGAGCAGTCGATCCAGCACGAGTGTCCGGTCGAACTGCATGGCGTAGTTGCGGGCCCGCCGGGCGAGCTCCTGTCGCTCGGCCTCGGACATCCGCATCGTCTCGTCCAAGGCCGTAGCGATGGCGTCCGGGGCGTCCACGGGAACGATCAGCGCCGTGTCGCCGACCGCCTCGCCGACGCCCCCGGTCTCGGTGGTGATCACGGGTCCGCCGCCGGAGAGCATCTTCTCGACCAGGGCGATGCCGAAGGTCTCGGTGAACTCCGGCCGCGGCTTGGTCGGCAGCACGAACGTCGCGCAGCCGGCCATCAGGGCGGACCGCTCGTCGTCGTCGACGTCATCGAAGAAGCTGATCCGATCCGCCGCGGGAGACGCGGCGGCATGCTCCCTGAGCATCTGCGCTTCCGGGCCGTTGCCGGCGATCACGAGCCGGAGACCGTCGCATGTACGGCTGGCCGCGAAGCCGTCGATCAGGTCGTCGACACCTTTCGCCCGGGCCAACCGGGACAGGAAGAGCACGTACTCGCCGACCCGCAGGCCACGGCGCGCCAGCGTGCTCCCGATCCCCACGGGATCGGGATCGAGGAACTCGGCAGTGTTGATCGCCGGGTAGGAGATGGCCACCCGCTCGGTGCACTGAGCCGCGAAGTGTGTGCCGTGTCGCGCGTCGATGGCCTCCGCCGACTCGATGATCAGCCGTCGGGTGTAATCCGAGACCGCGACCGGTACGTCGGCGCTGAGATAGGCCGACAACACATGGGCAGCCGGTCCGAACCGGTTCTCCTCGACACAGGAGCGGACGACGTTGGTGACGTCGGAGCCGACGGCCTCGGCGATGGTGGTCACGTTGACCGGCAGTCCGGTGGCCTCGGCGGCGCGGACGGCGTCGGCGACGGCGATCGTGTGCGGACTCAGGTAGAGCGACATGGCCAGGGTCGGCACCCCGTCGGTGAACAGCTCGACCAGACGACCGGTCAGCCCGGCCAGATAGCGCCCGTCGGGCACCTTGTAGTCGCCGACCGGCTCGGGTCGCTCCACGACGATTCCCTCGCTGTACGGGGAGATGCCGTCCAGCGGCTTCAGCGGCAGCCCGGTCGCGACCAGGCGGTCGATCGGCCAGGTGACGATGCGTACTTCGGTGAAGCCGCGGGCGAGGGCGGCCTCGGCCAGGTTCCGAGCCTCGCCGGAGTGACCACAGATCACCGGATCGGCGCGGACGACGAGAACGAGTCGGCGGGGGGTGGGACTGGCAATCATGCTGTTACCTCCGCGGGAAGGGGGCAGCGGACACACCGGGATTTCTTGCGTCGGGCCGGGACACCGAGGGCGGCCGATGATCACGGCTCCACCCGCTGGGCTCGCTACCGAGGGTGATCTCCAGCTCCCCTCCGGCATGGAGATCACGAGCCGACAGCCAGGACCGCTCCAGCGGACGGCCGTTGAACCGCACCGACTGCACGTACTGCGTGGGGCCGTCGGACTCCGATTCGACGAACCCGACCGTGTCGATCGTGAGGTCCCGTCCGTCGAGATCGAGCCGGGAGCGGGCGAACGACGGCGCGTTGATCAGGTACAGGCTCTGCCCGGCGACCGGGAACAGGCCGAGGCTGGCCCAGACGTACCACGAGCTCAAGCCGCCCGAGTCGTCGTTGCCCGGCAGGCCACCGCGGCCCAGACCGAACTGGTTGTTGACCGCGGCGTGCACGACCTCGGCCGTCCGATCGGGCCGGCCCAGGTAGTGGTAGGCCCAGGGCACTTCCATGTCGGGCTCGTTGTTCAGACCCTCGAAGCGGTTCAGCGCGTAGCCGGCGGCCAGCTCCTCGACGCTCGGGCGCTCACCGACCTGCTTGACCGGATCGGCGCCGTAGCCGAAGAACTCGTCCAGCAGCGCCAGGAACCGGTCGTCGCCGCCGGCGAGCTCGATCCGGGCCCGCATGTCGTGCTGGATCCGGAATGAGTAGTTCCACCGGCCGCCCTCGTAGTAGGTCGAGTCGATCAGCAGGCCGGTCTGGGAGTCGAAGGCGTTCACCCAGCGGGTGGCCAGCGCGTCGAACTGCTTGGCCAGCTGCGAGTCGCCGAGATGGCGGGCCACCTGCGCGGTGCAGTGGTAGCCGAACGACAGGTCCAGGGTGTGGGTGACCGGGTGGGTGATGCCGCGGAGCAGGTACTCCTCGCCATAGGACCGGCGGAGGTCAGTGTCCATGTGGCACAGCGCCCAGTCCCAGTCGATGCCAGACATCCCGAGCTGGCACAGGTCGGCCAGGAACGTCTGCGCCAGCGCGCTGCCCTGGCGGGAGAAGCGGTCAGCGCCCTTGGCCATCCGGTAGCCGATCGGCAGGTTGCCCTCCTCCTCGCAGACGTTGAGCAGGGCGTTGGCCAGCTCCGTGGCACGGTCGGGAAACAGCGCGGTGATCAACGGCAGCTGTGTCCGGTAGATGTCCCACATCGTGCACAGGTCGAAGACGAACGGTCCGTCCATCGGCCAGAACGGGCTCTCGTTCGCCGCGAAGCACGGCTTGATCAAGGAGTGGTAGAGGGCGGTGGAGAACACCGTCCGGCGGTCCTCGTTGCTCGTGTCGACGCTCACCGTGTCCAGGTGCGTGCGCCACGCGGCGGCGGTGTCGGCTCGACGGGCGTCGAAGCGGTACGGACCAGTGGAGCAGTCGGTCCGCAGGTTGTCCTGTGCTTGCTCCACGCCGCGCAGCGAGAAGCCGAACCGGAGCTCGACCACCTGCCCCGCCTTGGTCGGTCCGCGCCACATCAGGCCGAACGGGCGCAGCGTGGTGGGCCGGATCCGGTCGAAGTCCAGCCGGGTGCCGCCGGGGACGAGCCGCCGGTCGTACCAGAGGAGCTGGCGGAAGTCGGGACTGTCGCACTCCATGTGCACCGCCAGCGGTGCCCCTTCGACGACCACCTCGGCCTGCGCGACTCCGGGTGCCAGGGTCTCCAGGTGGGCCCGCAACGGGACTGTGGCGCCGTACGGGATCAACAAGCCGCCCAACGACAAGTCGATCACGATCCGCGCGTCGTTGTGCTCGGGGAATGTGTAGCGATGGACGGCCGAGCGCGGACCGACCGTCACCTCGCAACGGATGCCCGAGGAGAGAGTGGTGGCGTAGTAGCCTGGCTCGGCCACCTCGTCCCTCAGCTCCCAGCTGGTGCCCAGTCCGTCGAGCGGCTCGAGCATCGGGGTGACCCGGAAGTAGTTGTAGTACTTGCGGATCGCGCCGGTCCCGGACTGGTGGAAGTGGCTGAAGCCGGAGGCGATCTGGCCCTCATGCATGCGCGGCGGGACGCCTTCGGTGTTGAGCTCGTACAGCCCGTAGCCGGTCGGGTAGGCACCGGAGTAGGAGCAGGCCGACACCATGCCGAACGGGAAAGCGGCGCCCGGGTGGGTGTTGCCGACCTGGGGCTTGGGCCACCACCAGGTGGCGGCCAGACCTTGGGCAGGAGGGAGATCGGTCGCGCCGGTGCCGATGAAGGGATCCACGTTCTCGAACATCTGCAGCCTCACTGTTCATCTGGCGATGCTCCGCATCGCGCGCCTCGCGCCGTGGGCCGGGCTACGTCGTCCTCTCTCTGCGACGAAAAACGTGTCGCCTCGCTCGTCCTCCGCACGCCCGAGCGCTGCTGGCGGGACGCTGATCCGGCACCGTCACGGGGCGCGGGTGAGTCGACCGTAGGGGTCGGCCGTTACGTCGGTGTTTCGCAGCCATGACGGTGTCGCGTCGGAAACCGCTCGTCGCGGACCAGGCGGATCCGTACGCTGGCGTCTGTGCTGGTGATCACCCGCTTCCGGGTCCTCGACGTCGACGGCTTCGTCGGCCGGGTCGACGCTGCGCTGGCGGTGCTGCGTACCCGGGACGGCTTCGAGGCGGCCGATCTGCAGCAGAACCTCGACGAGCCTGACCTGTGGGTGCTGGTCTCCCGCTGGCGCAACGTGGGCTCCTACCGGCGGGCGCTGCAGGGCTACGAGTCGAAGATGGTGGTCGTCCCGCTGTTGTCCGAGGCCCTGGACGAGCCGTCGGCGTACGAGGACCCGGCGTTGCTGTGACCACAGCACTCTGGGAATCAGCTGTGATCACAGCACTCTGGGAATCAGCTGTGATCACCGCACGCTGGAGGAATCGGCTGTGATCATCACCCTCAGCACCGGCCCGAACGAGGCAGCATCGACGACCTGGCCGGCGAGCGACCTCGGCTTCCTGCTGCACAAGCATCCCGACCGGCTGCAGTCGTTCGACCTGTCGGTGGGGACGGCGTACGTCTGCTATCCCGAGGCGACGGCGGAGCGCTGCACCGTCGCGCTGCTGCTCGAGGTTGATCCGGTCGGTCTGGTACGAGGTCAGCGGCGGGGAGGATCGGAGGTGTTCTCGCTCGGGCAGTACGTCAACGACCGCCCTTACGCCGCCTCGTCGTTGCTGAGCACCGCACTCACCAAGGTGTTCCGCACCGCCATGACGGGTCGCTGCGACGCTCGCCCCGACCTGGCTGCCGCACCCCTGAAGCTGGAGATCTCGATCCCGACCCTGCCGTGCCGCGGTGGCGCCGACCTGGCCCATCGGGTGTTCGAGCCGCTCGGCTGGCGCGTCGCGGTCACGCCGATCCCGCTCGATCCGACCATCCCGTCCTGGGGCGCCTCTCGGTATCTGTCCGTCCGACTGTCGGGGACGGTGCGGCTGTCCGACGCACTCAACCACCTGTACGTGCTGCTGCCCGTCCTGGACGATGCCAAGCACTACTGGGTGACCACCGACGAGGTCGACAAGCTCATCCGGGCGGGGGAAGGGTGGCTGGCGACGCATCCCGACAAGACCTTGATCACCGAGCGCTATTTGCGGCACCGGGGCACTCTCACCAGAGACGCCCTGGCCCGGCTGGCCGAGGTCGACGACCTCGAACCGGAGCGGCTGGACGACTCCGGCGAGTCGGCCGATGTGCGGTCGGCGAGTCTCGCTGAGCAGCGCCGCGCTGCGGTGCTGGCCGCGGTGCGTGCCGCAGGCGCCAAGCGCGTCGGCGATCTCGGTTGTGGCGAGGGCGCGTTGCTGGCCGATCTGCTGGCCGAGCGGACCATCGAGCAGGTGATCGCCGCCGACGTGTCGGCGCGGAGTCTCGACCTGGCGGCCCGGCGGATCGGGCTGGATCGGATGAACGAACGGCAACAGGCCCGGATCAACCTGCTGCAGAGCTCGTTGACCTACACCGACCAGCGGCTCGTCGGTCTGGACGCGGTGATCTTGATGGAGGTGGTCGAGCACCTGGACCTGTCCCGGTTGCCGGCCCTGGAGCGGTCCGTCTTCGGGGTCGCCGCACCCGGCGTGGTGATCGTGACGACGCCCAACGCGGACTACAACGTCCGCTACGACGACCTGCCGGTGGGCGCGTTCCGGCATCGTGATCACCGGTTCGAGTGGAGCCGCGCCGAGTTCGCGGCCTGGGCGGAGCGGGTAGCGATGACGCACGGCTACGAGGTGCGGCTCGCCCCGATCTGGCCGGTCGACGAGAGGGTCGGATCGTTGACCCAGCTGGCGATCTTCGATCGAGCATGGTCGGGACGCCAGGATGACTGATCCGGAGATCCCGACGTCGGAGACACCAGGGCCGAAGATCCCCGAGCTGAAGATCCCGGAGCTGAGCCTGGTGGTGCTGGTCGGCGCCTCCGGCTCCGGCAAGTCGACGTTCGCGGCCAGGCACTTCCTGCCCACCGAGATCATATCCTCCGATGCCTGCCGTGGGCTGGTGGCCGACGACGAGAACGACCAGGCGGCGACCAAGCCGGCCTTCGAGCTCTTGCACACCATCGTCGGCATCCGGCTGCGGGAGGGACGGATCGCCGTCGTCGACGCGACCAACGTGCAGCCCGAAGCCCGCAGGTCACTGGTGGCACTGGCCAAGGAGCACGACGTGCTGCCGGTGGCCATCGTGCTGGACGTGCCGCCGGCTCTCTGCATCGACCGCAACGCCGCCCGACCGGACCGAACCTTCGGCGCCGACGTGGTCCGCCGCCAGCATGATCAGCTGCGTCGTGGGCTGGGGGGACTGGAGCGGGAGGGCTTCCGCACCGTGCACCGCCTGTCCGGGCTCGCCGAGATCGACGCTGTGGTGATCAACCGGACCAGACTCTACAACGACCGCCGTGATGATCATGGTCCGTTCGACGTGATCGGCGACGTACACGGCTGCCGGTCCGAGCTGGAGTCGCTGCTGGTCGAGCTGGGCTACCGGCTCACTCGCGATGATCATGGTCGGCCGACGGGCGCGCACCATGATCACGGTCGGCGAGTGGTGTTCGTCGGCGACCTCGTGGACCGTGGACCGGACTCACCCGGAGTGCTGCGCCTGGCGATGGGAATGGTCGCGACCGGCGACGCGCTGTGCGTCTCCGGCAACCACGAGGCGAAGCTGTTGCGGGCGCTGCGCGGCCGGAAGGTGCAGGTGAGCCATGGGCTGGCCGAGACCCTGGACCAGCTGGAGGCCGAGCCACCGAAGTTCCGCGCCGACGTCGAGCGCTTCGTCGACTCCTTGATCGGCCACTACGTGCTGGACGACGGCAAGCTGGTGGTGGCGCACGCCGGGTTGATCGAGAAGTACCAGGGCCGGGCCTCGGGACGGGTCCGCTCGTTCTGCCTGTACGGAGACACGACGGGGGAGACCGACGAGTACGGGCTGCCGGTGCGGCTGCCCTGGGCCCGGGAGTACCGCGGGTCAGCGATGGTGGTCTACGGCCACACCCCGACGCCGGAGTCGGTGTGGGTCAACAACACCATCTGCCTGGACACGGGCTGCGTGTTCGGCGGATGCCTGACCGCGCTGCGCTATCCCGAGCGGGAGATCGTGGCGGTGGACGCCGCGGAGGTGTACTACGAGCCGGCGCGACCGTTGGCGTCGTCGGCCCCGGCGGCCGGTGGTGAGCGCGAGCCGGAGGTGCTCGACCTCACCGACGTGACCGGCTCCCGGGTGCTGCACACCGGCCACCTCGACCGGATCGGCGTACGGGCGGAGAACGCCGCTGCGGCCCTGGAGGTGATGAGCCGGTTCGCGATCGACCCCCGCTGGCTGACCTATCTGCCACCGACCATGAGCCCGGTGGCCACCTCCACCGAGTCGGGTCTGCTGGAGCATCCGGCGCAGGCTTTCGAGGCCTACCGCGACGCCGGCGTGTCCGTGGTCATCTGCGAGGAGAAGCACATGGGCTCGCGCGCGGTGGCGCTGGTCTGCCGCGACCTGGCCGCGGCGCGAGCCCGGTTCGGCGCGCCCGACGACGCGTCGGGTGCGGTGTGGACCCGAACTGGACGTTCCTTCTTCCCACCCGAGTTGACGGCCGAGCTGCTGGAACGACTGCGGGTCGCCGCCGAGCGGGCCGGGCTGTTCGACGAGCTGGGCACTGGATGGCTGCTGCTCGACGCCGAGCTGCTGCCCTGGAGCGCCAAGGCCGGCGAGCTGTTGCGCGACCAGTATGCGGCGGTCGGGGCCGCCGCCACCACGGCGCTGCCGGTGGCGATCGACGCGCTGGCCACGGCGCAGGCGCGTGGGGTGGTGGACTGCGCCGAGCTCGCCGAGCTCAGCGAGCGGACTGCCTCCCGGCTGACCAACGCGGAGCGGTTCCGGGAGGCGTACCGGCGGTACTGCTGGCCGACCGAGGGCCTGACCGGCGTCCGCTTCGCTCCGTTCCAGCTGCTGGCGAGCGAGGGCCGAGCCTTCCATGACCAGCCGCACGATCGGCACCTCGCGCTGGCCGACCGACTCGTCGCCGCCGATCCCGACCTGATCGCGCCGACCCAGCGGTTGGTCGTCGATGTCGACGACGAGGGGAGCGCCAGAGCCGGGGTCGACTGGTGGACGGCGCTGACCGACGCCGGCGGCGAGGGCATGGTGGTCAAGCCGCTGGCCAACCTGGTCCGCGCGCGCAACGGGATCCTGCAGGCCGGACTGAAGGTACGCGGTCCGGAGTACCTGCGGATCATCTACGGACCGGACTACACCGAGCCGGCGAACCTGGCCCGACTGCGGGACCGACGGCTGGGCCACAAGCGCTCGATGGCCCTGCGGGAGTACGCCCTCGGGCTGGAGGCCCTGGACCGCGTGGCCCGGGGCGAGCCGCTGTGGCGGGTGCACGAGTGCGTGTTCGCTGTGCTGGCGCTGGAGTCGGAGCCGGTGGACCCTCGACTCTGACTCGCACCTCAACCGGTCAGCATCGAGGTCAGCTCGTCGACGTACCCCTTCGCGGCGGTCGCGGGATCGCTGCGGCCGAACCGCACCTCCTGCAGGAAGCGGGTCTGCGGCAGCGAGATGTCGCCGAGCCCGGCCGGCGGGGCCGGCGACGGTGGCGTGAGCTCCGGTTCGACCGCGGTCAGATAGTCAGCGGCCTTCTTGTCCGATGAGTTCAGCGCCGGGGTGATCGCCTGGCGTAGCTTCGTGTTCGCCGGCATGCCACGCTCGGCCATCAGGATGGCAGCGGCATCGGGATTGTTCACGAGGTAGTCGACGAACGCGACGGCGGCGTCGGTGTGGCCACTGCGCGCGGGCACCGACCACATCATCGACACGTTGTAGAACAGCTTGGCGTCGGACGCCCGGCCGGTCATGGACGGGAAGCGGAGGAGCGTGAGGTCTGCTCCGGAGGCCTTCTCCAGCGACTGCACCTGGTTGGACCAGTAGACCGACATCGCGGTCTGGCCCTTGGTGAACATCCGGTCGCTGACTGGGGCGACGATGTCCTCGCTGCTCCGGGCGACCGGCGGGATGGCCTTGCTGCGCTCCAAGTCTCGGGCCAGGGCGAAGAACTCGGCGGCGTCGGTCGCGTCGAAGCCCAGACCATCGGCGGTGTAGAGGTCCTTGCCCTGCTGCCGCATCCACATCCAGATGCCCAGGTCGTACAGGGTGAAGTCGGACGAGCCGAAGATGCCGTTGCCCTTCGCGGTGATCTCGGCCGACAGGTCGGCCCACTCCTCCCACGTCCAGGTGGTGTCGTCGGGCAGATCCACGCCGACCTCGTCGAAGACCTTCGGGTTGGCGGCAACCAACAGCACGTTCACCCCGGCGTTGACTCCCATCAGACCGTCAGGGGTGCGACCGGGGTCCAGGGTGCCCTCGGCGAAGTCGGTTGTGGCGAGTCCAGCCTGGTCGAGCGGCAGCAGAGCTCCGCGGTCCCCGTACTGGCGCAGGTACTTCAGGTCCATCTGGACGATGTCGGGAGCATCGTCGGCGGCGGTCTGCGTGGCCAGCTTGTCCCAGTAGCCGGCCCATTCCCCCGGCTCGCCACGGACGGTCACGCCGGGAGTGGCTCCCTGATACCGCTGGATCACCTCGTTGGTCAGCTGCGTCCTGGTCTGGTTGCCCCACCAGGCCATCCGCAGGTCGGCGGTGTTCCCGTCCGCAGCGCTGTTCTCGGTTCCGGGAGCACAGGCACCGAGCCCGAGGGCCAGACCCATGCTTCCGGCGGCGCCCAGTAGGGCCCGTCGGCTGATCGTCATGTGCTCTATTCCGCCGCCGCCGCCGGACGGGATGCGGCTCGACAGCACCCTCTCTGACCCGCGAAACCGACGGCGGGCCGCGGCGCGGACGGCTAGTCTGGACCGTCGCGCCCTCCCAGCCGGGGAGGTCGACGTACTGAATGTGGGAGAAGTTCCGTGGCACCGACCAGCCGTCTCGACAACGTCATCAGCCTCTGCAAGCGCCGGGGATTCGTCTTCCCCTCGGGCGACATCTACGGCGGAACCCGGTCGGCCTGGGACTATGGCCCCTTCGGTGTGGAGCTGAAGGAGAACATCAAGCGGCAGTGGTGGCGGTCGGTGGTCACCGGCCGCGACGACATCGTCGGCATCGACTCCTCGATCATCCTGCCCTCGCAGGTGTGGGAGGCGTCCGGGCACCTGACCGCCTTCGCCGACCCGCTGGTCGAGTGCCTGAAGTGCCACCGCCGCTACCGCGCCGACCACCTGCAGGAGGAGTTCGCCGAGCGCAAGGGGCTGCCGGATCCGGACGCGGTTCTGCTGACGGAGATCCCGTGCCCGAACTGCGGTACCCGGGGCGAGTACACCGAGCCGCGCCAGTTCAACGGGCTGCTGAAGACGTACCTCGGCGTGATCGAGGACGAGTCCGGACTGCACTACCTGCGACCGGAGACCGCGCAGGGCATCTTCGTCAACTTCGCCAACGTGGTGCAGGTGACCCGCAAGAAGCCGCCGTTCGGCATCGGCCAGGTCGGCAAGTCGTTCCGCAACGAGATCACGCCGGGCAACTTCATCTTCCGCACCCGTGAGTTCGAGCAGATGGAGATCGAGTTCTTCACGCCGCCGGCCGAGGCCGACGAGTGGTTCGCGCACTGGGTCGAGGCGTGCTGGGACTGGTTCGTCGATCTCGGCATCGACCCGGCCAACATCCGCCGCTACGACGTTCCTGAAGACGACCGCGCCCACTACTCCGCGGGCACGATCGACGTCGAATACCGCTTCGGCTTCCCCGGCAAGGAGTGGGGCGAGCTCATGGGCATCGCCAACCGCACCGACTACGACCTCAGCAGTCATACCGAGGCATCGGGACAGAGCCTCACGTACTTCGACCAGGCGTCGGGCGAGAAGTACATCCCGTACGTCATCGAGCCGTCGTTCGGACTGACGCGCGCCATGATGGCCTTCCTCGTCGACGCCTATCGCGAGGAGGAGGTGCCCAACGCCAAGGGCGGCACCGACACCCGCACCGTGCTCAAGCTGGACCCGCGCCTCGCGCCCATCAAGGTCGCCGTGCTGCCCCTGTCACGCAACGAGAGGCTCTCGCCGCTCGCCCGTGAGGTCGCCGCCGAATTGCGTGGCCAGTGGAACGTCGACTTCGACGACGCCGGCGCGATCGGTCGCCGGTATCGCCGCCAGGACGAGGTCGGCACGCCGTTCTGCGTCACGGTCGACTTCGACTCGCTCGACGACCGAGCCGTGACCGTGCGCGACCGCGACACGATGGGCCAGGAGCGCGTGCCGCTCGAGGGTCTGCGC